>JAVXTH010000005.1:0-78746 GCA_036642795.1 Erysipelotrichaceae bacterium | reverse complement strand
CAATAATTTCTACTAATGTGAATCCTTTTACATCTTTTTTGAATTTTTGTAATTTTTTCATGATAAAACTCTCCTTTTTTTATACATTTAGAATACCTTAAATACCTTTAATAATCAACATATTTACGTTATATTGTGTATTTTTTACTAATTTTTAAGCTTAAATTATACAAATTGTTCACAATCAGTATGTAAGCGGATACAATTTACCTTATTTCAATTTTGTAAAGATTAATAATTTTAGTATCTTTTTAGCTGTTTCAACTAATAAAAATGCTATAACTTGGTTCGTTATAACATTTTTTTCTTATTCAATTGCGTTTAATACAATGTGTGATATACCATCTAATTTCTCTAGATTTTCCATCATTTCATCCATTGAATTTTCCATGTCACTCATATCTAACGATATGACAACATTGGCTTGTTCATGAATTGGTATGCTTTGATTGATGGTTAGAATATTCGCATTCATATTGGATAAGGTGTTCAACACAACCGATAACAATCCTTTACGATGTTCTAACGTAAGTGAAATAACGGCTTTCCTACCCATATAGTTTTGTGAAGGAGCAAATACATAATCTTTGTATTTATAAAAAGTTCCTCTTGAAATACCTACTTTTTTCACTGCTTGAGAGATTTGTTTTACTTCCCCTTTTTGAAGCAACATTCTAGCTTCAACTACCTTATCATAAACATCTGGTAATATTTTTTTGTCAACAATTAAATACTTTTCCATACCTTATCCTCCAAGATCATGGTACCTTTTTGATCTATTTCACATAACACAACTTTCCAGTTATGTTTGAGTGTATTCATTGTTTCTTTCATTGATTGAAGATCTTCTTGATGCTTAATTATTCCCATTAAAGTAGGACCTGCACCAGACAGGTAAAACCCAATCACATGATGATCAATCGCAATTGTTTCTACTTGATCGTATTCTTTAATTAAAGCTTTTCGATAAGGTTGATGTAACTTATCTTTTAAAGCTGCCTTGATTAGTTCTTCGTTTCCTTCTTCTAAACCTTTCATTAAAGGAGCTATTCTCGATACATTATATATAGCATCTTGATAGTTAACCATCGTTGGTAATACTTCTCGAGCATCCTTTGTCGATAGTTCAAAATCAGGAATTAAGGCTAAGAATTTCAAACTTGGATCAATGATTGTTTGACTGTGATATACCTTACTTTCCTCCATAAAAGATGCGCAAAGAGATCCATATAAGGCTGGTGTTATATTATCTGGATGGCCTTCGATTTTAGTACACAGGCTAAGAATTGCTTGTTTGTTTAACTTCATCCCACTATAATAATTTCCAGCTACTACGCCTGCGACAATGCAAGCTGCACTACTTCCTAAACCTCGAGCCATTGGAATATCACTTTCAATTGTGATTTTCATTCCAGGAACCTCTTTTTTTGTAAGTTTAAAAACTTCTAAAAACGATTGATAAATCAAATTATTATCATTGGCATAAGCTGGCTCACAACCTAATATCTCAAGGGTATCTTGTGGATTGAAACTAACGTTACAATATAAGTTAAGTGCGATTCCTAAAGAATCAAAACCAGGACCAACGTTAGCACTCGTTGCCGGAACTCTAACTTTAATCATGATGAACTCCTTTTAATTTTTCAAATACGTAGTTTTGCATATCTTCTTTTTTAATACAATCATGATGAAGAATTGCTTTTTTATCTAAATCTTTTAAATTTACCGGTATGCTTGTATTTGTTGCTTTTGATAAATAGCTCATTGCATCCCCTTTTATATCTAAGTCAAGAGCTAAAGCATCCTTCACACTTTCTGCGAATTTATATGGGCTAGCAGTTGATAAAGTAACAATTTTATGTTGTGCATCGCCTTGTCGATAAAGCTGTGTTCCATGATACGCAACGGCAGTATGTGGATCCATAACATAATGATATTGTTGGTATACATCATGGATATCTTTTTTAGTTTGTTCATCATCGCTTGTCGATGCAAAGATTATTTGATCTAATTTAGCTTTCATTGTTTTGGTGATTGTAAAACGTCCCGTTGTTTTTAAAGCTTCCATATAAGATGCAATTTCCATCGTATTTTGATCACTTACATCATAGAGCAAACGTTCTAAATTCGAAGAGATTAAAATATCCATGGATGGAGATAAACTAGGGTGAAAATCACGATTGCGATCATAGCATCCAGTTTGAAAGAAATCATATAAAACATTATTACGATTTACACTACAAATCAAACGATGAATTGGTAATCCCATTTTCTTGGCATAATAGCCCGCTAAAATATCCCCAAAGTTACCTGTTGGAACACTAAAACAGATTTCTTCCCCTTTTTTAATTTTATTGCTTTTTAATAATTGACGATACGCATCAAAGTAGTAAACAATTTGAGGCATTAAACGTCCTATATTAATTGAATTTGCGGAAGATAAACTTAAATGATGTGCTTTTACAACTTCTTTAAATTTTGGATTGGTGAAGATTTGTTTCACTTGGTTTTGGGCATCATCAAAGTTTCCTTCAATCGCACAAACACTTACATTGTTACCTGTTTGGCTCATCATTTGTAAACGTTGAATTTGTGATATTCCAACACTTGGATAAAACACCATAATATTGGTATGTTCAATATCCTTGAAACCAGCTAAAGCAGCTTTTCCTGTATCGCCACTTGTAGCCGTTAAAATTAATACATCTTCTTTTTGTTTTTGTTTTAAGATAGCTCCTTTTAATAAATGCGGTAACATTTGTAAAGCAACATCTTTAAAAGCTGCTGTTGGGCCATGAAATAATTCTAATATATACTCTTGACCAATGTTCACTAAGGGTGTAATTGCTTTATCTTCCCATTGTTCACCATATGCTTCCTCAACATAATGATTGATTTCTTCTTCTTGATAATCCTCTAATAAAGAACTTAAAACTTGTTTTGATAGTTCCTGAAAGCTCATCGATTCAAGTGCATCAATGTTCAGGAAAGGAAATTCATCCCTTACAAATAATCCTCCATCTTGCGCAATTCCTTTTAAAATTGCTTCACTTGACGATGCTTCTATTTGTTTGTTTCTTGTACTGTGATATTTATTCATAAATTTTATAAACTCCCTTCTAATCTATCTTGCATTAATTATTTACATATGATACAATGTCCGCATTATAAATACAAGTGTTTTTATAATAAAGACATATATTTTTATGAAAGTAGGGAGTTAAATGAGAATTGGAATACTCGGATTTGGTACTGTTGGTCGTGGTGTTTATGACATTATAAGTAAAAATCAAGACCATCTTTTAGATGAAATAGAAGTTGTGAAAATATTAAGGCATCATCAAAATCAATGTACAACCGATATTATGTGCAGTGATTTTAATGAGCTATTAAATAGTGATTTAGATTTAATCGTTGAATGCATGGGAGGCAATGAACCTGCCCACACCTATATTGTTGAGGCATTATCTCATGGGATCCATGTTGTTAGTGCAAACAAAGGGGTTATCGCAACCTATTTTAAAGAATTTCATGATTTGGCAAATGCTCATCGTGTAAGTTTTGCCTATGAAGCAAGTTGTGGTGGAGGTATTCCTTGGCTTGCAGCTTTACAAAAAACAATGCGAATTGATCCCATTACAGCGCTTCATGGTATCTTTAATGGAACGAGTAATTTCATCTTAGATCATATGGAATTAAATAATGCAAGTTATGACGAAGTATTAAAACAAGCACAGGCGTTAGGCTATGCGGAAAGCGATCCTAGTGATGATGTTAACGGAACCGATTGTATGCGAAAAATCTACATTGCTTCCTGTCTTGCCTATCAATCCGTTTTACCATTTCATATTGCTACCTTTGGAATTGAAAATCTACGTTCAAGTGATATTGCCTTATTTAAAAAATGGCGCTTGAGTATCAGACTGATTGGAGAAAGCAAACGTGAAAATGATGCTTATGCTGCCATTGTAGAACCGATGTTATTTAGTATGAATCGTGTTGAAAGTGCTACTCACGATAATAATAATCTAGGCTGCTTGTCAGCTGAAACAATTGGCGAATTAAAATTCTATGGTCAAGGAGCTGGGAAATTCCCTACTGCGAATGCAATCATTCAAGATATAATTGATATTAAGCAACAAGTTCAACCAACTTTATATCATTTTCCTAAGCAACTTAAAAAAGCCGATTGCTTGTTACATGGAAATTATATTTTACGATGTATAATCAATGAAAATACAAAAGTTTATATTGATGAAATTAAACAAGAAATCTTAGAATTTGATAAAGCAACTTATATTATTACCAAAGATATGACGTGTGATGCAATGCATGCTCTTTGTTTAAAACTGATGCATTATGATGATACATTATTCTTTGCTCGTTTTAAGGATGAAAGGGAGGGTTAAAAGATGATTAAAATAGCGAAATTTGGTGGTTCCTCTTTAGCGGATGCGAATCAATATAGAAAAGTAAAAGAGATTATTAAAAGTGATGAAGCAAGAAGGTTTATTGTGGTTAGTGCAGCTGGAAAAAGAAATAAAGAAGATCATAAAATAACTGATTTATTATTTTTATGTAATGCTCATATTCGTTATGGAGTACCCTGTGATTCCATTCTTGATATATTAGAAGAACGTTTATTAGAAATTTCAAATGATTTACATTTAAAATGTGATCTTCATGATGAAATTAAAGAATTCAGAAATCACATTACAAAGCTATCTTTAGATGAGCTTGTTTCTAGAGGGGAATATTTTAGTGCTAAGTTATTAGCTGATTATTTAGGTTATTCGTTTGTCGATGCGAAAGATGTGATTTACTTTCGTTATGATGGTAGTTTTGATGAAGAAAAGAGTCAAGCTGCTCTATCAAAAATATTGGAAACAAAAACGCATATTGTCGTCCCTGGTTTTTATGGTTCCCTTCCCGATGGAAAGATAAAAACAATGGCACGTGGTGGTTCTGATATTACTGGTAGTTATATGGCAAGTATGCTCGATGCCGATATATATGAGAATTGGACTGATGTAGAAGGTATCTTAATGGCGGATCCAAGAATTGTTCATAAGCCTAGACGAATTGAAAAATTAACTTATACAGAGCTTCGTGAATTATCTTATATGGGAGCCAATGTTCTTCATGAAGATGCGATTGCCCCAATTAAAGATAAAAATATTCCAATCAATATCAAGAATACCAATAATCCCGATAATCCAGGAACGATTATTGTGGAATCAGTAAACGATCAAGATAGTCAAGATGGAGTCGTTACCGGTATTGCTGGTCGTAAAGATTTCTGTGTTGTAAGTATTTATAAGAATCATATGTCAACAGAAATTGGTATTATTGCGAAAGCTTTACGCATCTTTGAAAAGTATCGAGTTAGTATTGAACATATTCCAAGTGGGATTGATTCCTTCTCAATTGTTGTTGATCGTAATGAAGTTAAAGATGCGATTTATGATATTGTAAGTGAAATCAAAGAAGTGTGTGTGCCCGATCATATTAAAGTAATTGAAGATATCGCTTTAATCGCAACCGTTGGACGAAATATGAGTAATCGTCCAGGTATCTCAGGTAAGTTATTTGCGACGTTAGGAGATCATGGCATTAATATTAGAATGATTGCCCAAGGCAGTGATGAAATCAATATTATTGTTGGTGTTGAAAACAAGGACTTCGCAAGAACCGTTAAAACTATTTATGAAAATTTCATTGCAGATGACAACATTGAACTAGTCAATGCATAAGGATAAACGAAAGGATATTTTATGAAAACATATAATGTAGCAATTTTAGGAGCAACAGGAGCCGTTGGTAGTGAGATGTTAAAAGTGCTACAAGAGCGCAATTTTCCAATTAAAGAATTACATCTATTGGCAAGTTCACGTAGTGCAGGTAAAGTAATTCATGCTTTTGATCGAGATATCATCATTCAAGAAGTGAATGAAAACAGTTTTAAAGGAATTGATATTGTATTATCTGCCGTTGGCAATGAAACCGCTAAAAAATGGCTTCCGATTGCGACAAAAAGTGGATCAATTGTCGTTGATAATTCCAGTGCGTATCGCATGGATGATGATGTACCTTTAATTATCCCTGAAGTAAATCCGGAAGATATTAAAAAACATACTGGCATCATCGCCAATCCAAACTGTGCAACGATTATCGCTTTGGTAGCCATCGCACCACTGCATCGAATCGCACCAATTAAACGGATGATTGTATCAACTTATCAGGCGGTATCCGGAGCAGGCGTTGGTGGAATTCATGAGTTAGAAGATCAAGTCGCTGCCATTGCTCATGGCAAAGAAGTTGTGATTAAAAACTTCCAACATCAAATTGCTTATAATCTAATTCCTCAGATTGGTGATTTTGATGAATTTGGTTATAGTAGTGAAGAGATGAAAATGCAAAATGAAGGAAGAAAAATTCTTCATAACGATGATTTAAAAGTAAATTGCACTTGTGTTCGTGTACCAATTATTCGTTCTCATTCTGAATCCATCACAATCGAATTTAGGGATGAAATGGATGTTCAATCGGCACGAAATCTATTAAAGAACGCTCCTGGGGTAAAGCTTGTTGATGATGGTGCTCATCATCAATACCCAATGCCTCTTGATACAAGTGATCAAGATGATGTCTTTGTAGGTAGAATACGTCAAGATATTTCAAGTGATGTTCCTAGTTTAAGTCTTTGGTGTTGTGGGGATCAAATTCGAAAAGGTGCCGCAACCAATGCCGTTCAAATTGCTGAATTATTAATTTAATAATGGTGCGCTTGAGATTTGAATAAAGAAAAGATGATAACGTATAAATACGATTATCATCTTTTTTAGATTAAAAAACGATAAGTTTAAACTTATCGTCATGAAACTTATTTGTTTTCTTCTACTACCGTTTCTTCAATTGCTTCTACTTCTTTTTTAACTTTAGGTTTAGCACGTTTAGGTGCTTTCTTAGGTTCTACTAGTTCTTCTTTGCAGCAACAAGTAGTTTCTTCTACTTCAGCTTTTGTGGTAAAGGCATGAATTTTATCAACACATACACCTAAAGCATAAATAATAATAGCAAAAGCAAAGAAAGAAGCTGAGTTTGCGATATAGTAATTGAATACTTGAGCAATGTTATCTTTAATAACTAATCCATTGCTAGTAACCATGTTATTAATATATTCGTAACTTGTGAATATTTCAAATGCTCCAATCATTAAGAATAAAACGGCAACAACGTATAAAACAATTGCTGGTATCGATTTTTTGTTTTTCATTTTATATATTCCTTCCTGTTATTATGAACTTTTCTATTATCTCACAGAAATATGGAAAAAGTGTGTTAATTTGTATAAAAATTAATAATTTATTATAAAAAATGCTTAAAATCATTAAAACATGACAAAATTAATAAGAAATACCTTCTTTTGATGATTTTAAGCAATAATTATGCAAATAAAAACATTAAATTATAAGCTATATATGATAGCGCTTCCACTTTTTATCCACATAATGTTGATTATTGGTTGACATTAACCGTTACCTCGCTTATAATTCGCCTATAAATATTGAAAGAAATATTTATCTAAAAGGAGATTACAACTATTATGATCGGCGACAACACAGTATTAGCACGAAACACAAAAAATGCACCAATCAGTGCAATTGCTTCACAAACAGTAGCTTTTTCTCATTACAATAACTTTTCAGCACAACTACCAATTGATCCTAAAACAGGTGAATTAGTTGCGGGTGGAGTAAAAGCACAAGCTCAACAATGTTTTACTAATTTAAAAGCAATTGTTGAAAGCATCGACCATGTTATGAGCGATGTTGTAAGAATTACTATTTTTGTAAGAAACATTAAAGACATGGACAAAGTAAATGAAGTTTATAAAACATTCTTCCCTACTTATGTTCCTGCTCAAACAGTTGTTGCGGTTGCAGCATTACCAATGGATGCTTTACTTCAAGTAGAAGCTTTACTTACTTGTGGCGAAGGTACGATTCCAAATGCTCCTCAGGCTGGTGATTTAATTAAACTTACCAACAACACTGCAAATGCACCAATGAGTGTATTATCTACACAGTCCGTTGCTTTCTCCCATTACAATAACCTAACTGCTCAATTACCAATTGATCCTAAAACTGGTAGAATCGTAGAAGGTGGCGTGAAAGAACAAACGGCACAATGTTTAAAAAATATCAAAGCAATCTTAGAGAGCATTGATGTTCCTTTTGATGATATTGTCAAAGTGACAATTTTCGTTAATGATTTAGCTAACATGGAAGCAGTGAATGAAGTATATACAACTTTCTTCCCTGATTCAGCAATTGCTAGAGCACATGCTTATTTCCCTGCACGCACTGCAGTTGAAGTTGTTGCCTTACCAATGCATGCTTTAGTTCAAATTGAAGCAGTAGTATCTCATGGTGATGGTACACCTCCACAAACAGTTGAAGCAAGACATGGTTTAATCATTGAAGCAAATGATACTAAGAATGCTCCAATCAATTGTCTAGCTGCTCAAAGTGTTGCATTCTCACATTACAACAACATTGGTGCTCAATTACCAATTGATCCTAAAACTGGTAACACAGTTGTTGGAATTAAAGCACAAGTTGAACAATGTCTGAATAACATTAAAGCAATTATCGAAAGTGTTGATCATGTGATGAGTGACGTTGTGAAAATCAATGTTTATCTTACTAACTTAGAAGACACAGCTGCTTTAGATGAAGTTTATAAAACTTTCTTTGCGACAAATGTTCCTGCAAGAAGAATTGTAGGCACAAACACATTACCAAACAATGCACTTGTACAAATTGAAGCAATTGTTGGAAATGCTGAAGGAACTCCACCTTTCAAAAAATAAGTTAAACAAACTAAAGAAATGGACCAACTAATAAGTTAGGTCCTTTTTTTTATGACATATTTCCAATCGATTCTATACAAAATCATCCCGTATATAATAACAAATGCTCGATAGACATCCTTCTTATTAAGCTGTATAATCGACTTATAAATTGGTAAAGGAGGTCATTTACTTGAAAAGATATATTGCCTTATTAAGAGGCATTAACATAAGTGGAAAGAATAAAATAGCTATGGCTGATTTAAAATCAGAATTTATTAAACTTGGTTTTAACAATGTACTTACTCACCTCAATAGTGGGAATGTTGCTTTTTCAGTTACTGACGAAGATTCAATTATTCTTACGAAGAAAATCGAGTTAATGATCCAAGAACAATTTAATTTAGATATTCCTGTTTTCCTTATCTCACAAGAAAAATTACAAGCTATCCTTTCTAATGCTCCTTCTTGGTGGGGCAGCGATCATAAAGAAATCTATGATAATTTAATTTTTGTAATGGCTAATTCTACCGCTGAAATCATAGCTGAGAAAATTGGTGAACCAACAAAAGAAATAGAACAGGTCTACATCTTTAACAATGTTATTTTCTGGTCTTTTGATAAGACAAAATATGCGAAAGCTAATTGGTGGAAAAAAACAGCAAGTAAAGGGATTGGTGAAACAATCACAATTAGAACCGCGAATACGTTAAAAAAGTTATCAATTATTTGATAACTTTCTTATTATCTTGCTTCATTAACTTACATTAATAGTTGGTGCAGGAGAAGGGACTTGAACCCTCACGCGATTACTCGCACTGCCACCTGAAGACAGCGTGTCTGCCATTCCACCACTCCTGCATTGTTTTACTCATTAATAATACACCTATTACTTTTATGTTTTCAAGTCCTTTAAAATAAAGATAGTCAAGTTACTTGATATAATAAAGTTATTAATATATACTGTGGTCAGGTTAAGAAAGACCGTATAAATAGATGATGCAAATCAATGAAACATGCTTAAGGAAACAACTTATTGTTTATGATTTATATTTAAAGAAGCATCCAATTCGTGAAGCTCATCTATCACTTTTATGAAAGGAGACATATTATGTCTGAAAAAATTTTATATCCAAATGAAACTGAATTTAATGCATTGCTACAAGAAGATGGAGTAGTATTCGTCGATTTCTTTGCTACTTGGTGCGGTCCTTGCAAAATGCTTGGTCCAGAATTAGAAAAACTGGCTGAAGCAATGGAAGGTAAAGCTAAAGTAATTAAAATTGATGTTGATAAAGAACAAGGCTTGGCAATGAAATATCAAGTACAATCAGTACCAACTATCATGATTTTTAAGAATAAGGACCTTGTTTTACGTGATGCAGGATTTAAACCTTATCCAGTCCTTATGGAAACATTAAATAAATATCTTTAAGATTTCTATTTTATAAGAACAAAAGCGAGGTGATTTCTTGTTAAATCAATATCAAATGCCATGTAACATCGCACAGACTTTAAATATGATTGGTGACAAATGGACATTATTAATTCTACATGAAATTGCTAGTGGTAAACAAACCTATAAAGAACTACAAGAATCTTTAGCTCATATACCAACAAATCTATTATCAACAAGGCTAAAAACGTTAGAAGAAGATCATTTGATTCAATGTGAATTGTATCAAAATCATCCACCACGTTACGCTTATTCACTGAGTGATAGTGGTAAAGATTTAGAAGATATATTCAATGCTATTATCTTATGGGGCGAAAAACATGTTAATGCTTGCCATAAGCAATTGGTTCATAAACAATGCAAACATCCAATTTCAATGAAGTACTATTGTAAAGAATGTAATACTTACATTGAATCAGATGAAATTGAATGCAAGGACTTAAAAGAATACTGATTTCAGTATTCTTTTTTACCTATATCCTCTAATAAGCACATAGTTTCGATGTACAGCCACTTAATTATACTTCTGTTACTTATTCATTTATTTGTTTTAAAGCGCACCTTGCTTCTTTATGTTATCTTGATGCAACCTTTACTTAAACTTCATTCCTATCAATGTTGTATTTATACATTTTTCGCATATAAAAAGCTGGCCAACCTCAAGTTAGGGGGAAGATGCTGACCAGCATACATATTATATCTTATGTTATTTTCAATTACAAGCGATATTGTTTTACTTCCCCCCCTTATTTATCATCCTTTATTCCCTGGATTAATCGATATTTAATTAAGAAAGTCGCAATGATACTTGTAATGAGCGATAATGTTTGCATTTGTTCACTCGTCCAGAAACGATTCTCTTCTAATTCATCAAAACCGATAAATCCAATACATTCATTTTCATTAAACATCAAACATTGTAGAACGGAACTTATACCTTGTGTTTTAAATATCTTTTTCAAGTTATTATTTAATAGATCGGTATTCTGACAATAAAAGATACCATGTTCATCAAACTGTTCCATAAAGCCATTTAATTCTTTTTTATAAGATAAATGTTGAAGCTCATCCATCTGTTTCTGCGTATGATCGTTATGCCATTCAAAGGTGTTACTCGTATATAAGTTATCTTTACTATTCTCAAAGATATATACTTTACTGACATCATAAGTATGACCTAATGTTCCCAATATTTGTTGGATACTGCCAAGGGTATTGGTTGTTTTATATAAGAGTTTAAATGCATATTGAACTAAAGTTGATTCAATACCATCTTTATCATTTGCTTCATCCACCAACGTCTTCATCATGGTATATGGTACGCCAACCCCCATAAATTCTTGATAGAAGGTGTAACCTTTTTTTCCATTATTCTTAACATAATATAAAGCACTATCACTACAATGAATCAAGGTCCTATATTGTGAAGCATCTTGATAAGCCAAAGCAACACCAACACTACATGATAGATTCTTAAATTCTGCTTCCCCATTCGCAAAGGCATTTACAACCGCTTCTGCTTTTGTTTTAATATCTTCAATATCTTTTACATCCCTCACAAATGCTACGAATTCATCTCCACCAATTCTTCCAACAATGTTATCCTTACCAAATATTTTATCAAGCTTTTTCGTTAATAAAATTAATACAATGTCTCCACCTTGATGACCAAATTTATCATTTACTTCTTTAAAATTATCAATATCAATAATAAATAATGCATGCTTTTCTTTTTGAAAATGATTTAAGATTGCCTCAATTTTTCTTTGAACTGCTATTTTATTATATATGTTAGTTAAAGGATCTCTTTGTGCTGCATTCAATAATGCTATCGTACTAATTTTCTCTTTATCAATATCACTGATAATACCAATTGCTTTAATTGGTTTATCATCCCGACTAAATTGTGTTGTTACACGAATTCGATACCATTTAAATATCTGATTATGATCACAGATACGAATTTCAGCTTCTGAATATTCTTTTCCTGCCAACACATCATTTCGAATCATGGTATAAGCTAATAAATCATCTTTATAGATATTACTTGATAAAGGTATCTCATTACTAATATTACTATAAATTGGTATGTAACCAAATTTTTTAATCCAGTTTGCTGAATATTCAATGGAATCTTTTAAAATATCCCATTCAAAGATAATATCCGTCGCTTGGTTCATAATTACTTGATGTCTTTGTAGCATCAATCGAAGTTTTTCTTCTTCCTCTTTGCGTTGTGTTATATCGAGTACAATGGAGAAAAAGGTTTCCTTATCTTCTTCATCTTTCACCAAGCGGCCACGATCAATGACCCACATTAAACTACCGTTCTTACATAAGATTCGATATTCAAGTTCAATCGGATTCGTGCTACTACCAGAATGTTGAATGGTTGAAGCAACCCGTTTTCGATCTCCTTCATAAATCATTGCTAGAAAGGAATCATGAAATAGCTTTTTGATATCGCTTCTTGTATAACCAAACATTTCTAAAAAACCATCACTTAAGCGAATAACACTAATCTCTTTATCATGGTTAAGTTCACTAATACCACCTGGTATGTTTTGCATAATAACACTAATTTGTTGATTTGCACTATATAAGTCTGTTTCTCTTTCTTTTACTTTCATTCTTAATTTTTTATTATCTATTTTGTTTTTATTCATAACAAAATAGTTCTCATAAGCTAGATTTAAATCTCCTTCTGAAACATGAAGATGAACAAATTTAACTTGATTATCTTTTTTTACGCAAACAGCACTTAAGCGATGACTTACTTGAACTTTCTTATTGTTTTCATCGGTTGCTTCAATCACAAGACTTCCAGATAAAATACCTGCATTGTCACCAATTGATTGATATCGATAGTCCGTATTAACAACTCTAAACGTCGTTTTTAAGCTTTTCTTTTCTTGTAGCATTCCACTTTTAACTTCTTCAATATTATTAGAAATATCATTATCGGCTGTCCCAATCCAAGTGATATTTTCATCAAGCAAAGAAAAAACACCATAAACATCCCGCTTTTCTAAATATAGTTCAATGAGTTTTCTGGTGCATTCTCTAACTTCTTTTTCCATAAGCCCCTCCTATTAACGTGTATGATAAAAATAGTATTTATAATACCTACGTTTCAAGCTATCTTGATGTGAAAAGACGTGAAAAGTTACTTCCTTTACATAGTTCATCAAAATAGATTTAATTACCTTTTTCAAAAAGGTAATTTCCCCCTAACTATGAAAATAAATTAGTTCTTAATCTAAACTTAAATAGTTAAACCACTGACACTCTTACTATAATTTGATTATAAGCCTAAATGAGACAAATTACTATCTAAACTAAAAGATAATTTCACTTTTAAATTTATAAGTGTAGAAAATTAAAACTAAATGATATTTATCTATCTATTATGAAACAAATAAATGTTGTTTGCTTATTTTTAGTAAAAAAAAACCTTGAATAAGGCTTAATAATAACTCAATGATTAAATGGTGCGGACGATGAGATTTGAACTCACACAAGATTGCTCTCACTAGCACCTCAAGCTAGCGTGTCTGCCATTCCACCACGACCGCATTTTAACTGCATTTATCATACAATACTTTTCTTTAAAAAACAATGATGCTTTTTTGTTACTTTAAGTTATAATATTAAAAAGGAGGAAATTTTGATGGAGAATTTTCTATATGATATTCCAACTAAAGTATATTTTGGTAAAGGACAAATATCACATCTAGCCGCTTGTATTAAAGAATACGGAAGTAAAGTATTATTAGTTTATGGTGGGGGAAGCATCAAACGAATTGGTTTATACGATGAACTCATTACCATCCTTAAAAATAACCATCTAGAATGGGTTGAACTAAGTGGGGTTGAACCAAATCCACGAATTGAATCGGTGAACAAAGGCGTTGAGCTTTGCCGCTTGCACCATGTTGATGTTGTTCTAGCGGTTGGTGGTGGTAGTAGCATTGATTGTGCGAAAGTAATTGCAGCAAGCGTTGCCTATCAAGGTGATGCTTGGGAAATAGTTAAAGATAAAACTAAAATCACACACGTACTACCAATCATTTCGATTCTTACTTTATCCGCAACTGGTTCAGAAATGGATCATGGTGCCGTTATTTCTAATTTAAGCACTCATGAAAAAGTTGGTGTTGGCCATCCGGATATGGCCCCTCGTTATTCAATCCTTGATCCAACTTATACTTATAGTGTAAATGCTTATCAAAGTGCAGCTGGGACGGCTGATATTATGTCTCATATCTTTGAGGAATATTTTAAAAGCAATGCTGGTACTTATATGTTGGATCGAATCAGTGAATGTCTATTAAAAACTTGTATTAAATATGGACCTATCACATTAAAAGATCCCACCAACTATGAAGCTCGTGAGAATTTAATGTGGGCAGGAAGTTGGGCTATCAACGGCTTACTCAAGAATGGCAAGAGCGGAGTTTGGAGTGTTCATCCCATCGAACATGAATTGAGTGCCTATTATGATATTACCCATGGTGTAGGTCTAGCAATCCTTACCCCACACTGGATGCAACATGTTCTAAAGGATACAACTTTAAATAAGTTTGTTGAATATGGTGTAAATGTATGGCAAATCGATCCAAATCTTGATCCTTATGAAATTGCCAAACAAGCAATTAAGGCAACGCAGGCTTTCTTTATTTCTTTGGGCTTGCCTTCTACTTTATCGCAATTAGGAATCGATCAAACAAATTTTATCGCAATGGCAAAAAGTGGAAGCAAATCATTAGCAAATGCCTATGTTCCTCTTGATGAACATGATGTCTTAGAAATATATCAAGCCTCACTTTAAGAAGTAGCTAAGCTACTTCTTTTCATTTTGCGTTTGTTTAATAATTTCAATTAAATTAGCTTTAGGAAGTGCTCCACTAATATAACCCATCACATTCCCGGTATCTTGAATCATGAAGATGGTTGGAAAGGAAGTTATTTCATAAGCAGCAAAACCACTTCCATCATCAAAATATAATGGAAATGTATATTTATGTTTTTTCATATAAGCTACATAAGCTTTTTTTGAATACTTAGGTTCTGGTTGTACCACACTTATAATTGAAACTGTTTTTTCATTATAACCATACTCTTCATATAATGTTTGAATCGTAGCTAATTCATCCTTACAATAGCCACACCATTCTGCCCAAAAGAAAATTAGCACCGTTTTCCCTTTATCCATTTTCACATGATAGGTTTTTCCTTCTTGATCTTCCCACATAATATCCGGTGCTTGTTTTTTATTTTCAATTTTTTCACTTGGCTTTGCTTCATTTTGTGTTTTTATAGGTTCAAAAAGCATATTTGCTCCGATTAGAATTAATACAATTCCACCAATCTTAATGCTCATTTGTAACGCTTTTTGATATTTCTTACATAAATTTAATACTTCACTTGTAAATAAAGCTAACCCTAAAAAAGGTAGGATAAAGCCTAAGGTATAAAGTAAGACTAAACTTATTCCTAGTATCGTATTGCCACTGTTACCAGCCATAATCAAAACACTTGATAACATTGGGCCAACGCAAGGTGTCCAAGAAAAACTAAAGACTAAGCCCATCATATAAGCAATGAAATAATTCATTTTTTCAAGTGGAAAATGATGTTGAATGCGATATTCTTTCTTTAGAAATGATAACTTAATCACATCCAATTGAACAAGTCCAAATAGTATGATCAAACAACCACCAATTCGTGATAACCAAAGATGATTTCCTTTTATAAAAGAACCAACTGCGGAAAAAGAAAAACCTAAGAGAAAGAAAGTAGAAGCAATTCCTAATACAAAAAACAAGGTATGAAGAAAGACTTTATGTCGTTGATACGTAATCTTACCGCCTTGATCTACTTCCTTTGCATTACCACTTAAGTAACTGATATACAAAGGTAGAATCGGCAAGATACATGGTGCAAAGAAGGATAAAAGACCTTCCATAAAGACTAGTAGATAGTTGATATTAAATTGATTCATTTTCATCCCTCTTCATTAATACTAGCATTATAACATAAGAAAAGGGATAAGATGTCGATAACACCCATATCCCTTCGTTCTACATTAATTTCAATATTGTTAATTGTTCCATAATTAATTGATAATCTTCATTTAAAGAATCATGCTGATTGTTTCTTAATTTTTCTACCATCTTTGAGATTATTTGATACATCGGAGTAAGCCCCATATTACCTACAACCCCTTTTAATGTATGCGCATAATCAAAGGCGGATTGATAATCATTCTTTTGAATCGCGTTTCCTAATTTATCAAAGGCTTCATCCTTTAAGAAGGTTTCGAAACAACTTATATATAAATCCACATCGTTTAAAAAACGATTCATCGTACCTTCGATATCTGCTCCATATAATTTTAATTGTTCCATCTTATCTTTCATTTGGTTTTTTCCTTCTTTCGATAAAATTTAGCTAAGGTTTGATATAACAATTCAGGCTCGATTGGTTTGGCAAGATGTTCATTCATTCCAGCCGCTTTTGATTTTAATACATCTTCATCAAAAGCATTGGCGGACATCGCAATGATAGGAACATGTTTTGCCCAATCCCGACGTAGCTTTCGTATCCTTCTAGTCGCCTCTAGTCCATCCATTATCGGCATTCTAATATCCATTAAAATCGCATCATATTCCTTGCCCTTCGCTTCTTTAAACATTCGTAAAGCAATTTCTCCGTTGTTGGCAATATCCACTTTTATTTTTTTGAATTCCAACAACTTGCTTGCTACCATAACATTAAGCTCATGATCCTCAACTAATAAAACATGCATGCCTTCTAAATTATAATGCTCATTTTTTTCTTTTTCATTTTTGCGTAATTTCACTTGCACCGCTTTTTTAGGAATTTCAAGTGGTAGATGAACTTCAAATACAGTTCCTTTCCCAAGTTTGCTTTGAACGCTAATATCGCCGCCCATTAATTGAGCTAGATTCTTTGAAATAGCCAAGCCTAAACCACTTCCCCCATAAGTGGAACTTGCTCCCGTATGTTCTTGAGAAAATGGTTCAAATAATTTAGATAGAAAAGCTTTCCCAATACCAATGCCGGTATCACTTATTCTAAAACAAACATTCACAATTTTATCGCTTAAGCCCTCTTGAAATATGTCTAAATGAACTACACCTTTCGCTGGGGTAAACTTAACCGCATTCGATAATATATTGATTAAAATCTGTTGCAGACGAACACTATCACCAATATAATAATCCTGATGATCTTTAAATTGACTCACTTCATACTTAACACCTTTACTAATTGCTTGTGCATCAATGATGGTAGCAATCGCATCTAAAAATTGATCGCAGTGAATAATTTCCTTTTTGAGAATGACTTTACCACTTTCAATTCTTGACATATCTAAGATATCATTCAGTAATAATAATAAATACTGAGAAGCATACAATGATTTTTCAATACTAGATTTAGTTGCTTCTTTATCATCCAAACTTCTTAAAGCGATTTCAGACATTCCAATAATCGCATTCATTGGGGTTCGTATCTCATGTGAAATCCGTGATAAGAATTCTGATTTCGCAGCATTGGCTTTCTCTGCCATTTCAACCGCAACGACTAATTCCTTATTCTTTTTATCCTGTTCCTCAACTGCCGCCGTAATATCACTTCGTGTCATTAAGAAATTCTTTGCTTCCCGATTGATATAACTAAAACGCAACTGTTTATGCAAGACTTTATTCTCTCCACTTGGTACCATATAGTAGATATTATATATACCATTTTCATCTAATTTATGTAAGATATTTTCTATATCAATCTCTTTCGCAACCCGTTCTGCATCTTGTTGGCAAACATAATTTCGAATATAATTCTTTGTCTCTTCTTCAAAATTATTACTTTCAAGGGAATAAGCATTACGTAAATCTTTATCACTATAACGAACTGCGGTATTACGTATTCCATCGACGACAACCAAGAAATCATAATCGGTTTTCACAATCGCATTCATAACATTTCGCATCATTCGCTCATTTGTCACATCGCTTGAATATAAGAAGGCAACAATTTCATTGTCCTCTGCCTTTTTCATCATATGAACACTTACGATCGTCCAATATTTTCTTCCTTCAATTTTTCTTGTGACTTCTAACGATAAAGTTGTTTCACCATTAGCAAAAGAATGAAGTAATGCATCACAATTAATCATCGATGAAAATTGTTTTTGCATGGATGTTGTTGGCAATGATTGTGCAACCCAATCAAAATAGTCTTGCGCTGTTTTTGCTTTTTTCATCTGCGCACTGACTTCTTTAAAAATACTCTTATGATCTAAGATCTTATTCTTGCTTAGATTTACATTTACCGATGCCATCGTTGCTTTCTGCATTGCTTCACGATAAGAAAGTTCATCTTGATAACGTTTCTCAGCGGCTTTTTCTTTGGTAACATCTTGTCCTACACAATAAGCTTTAACTGGTTTTCCTGCTTCATCAAAAATATTAGTATAAATAACTCGTTCACACCAAAAATCTGTTTCTTTCTCATTTCGAATCCAAAGATCCATCGTTGCCTCTTTTTTACCTTTTTTTAAATCAGCAATCATTGCGTTAAGTTCAGGTATACAGTCTTTGCGAATGGATCCTTCTTCAATTACTTTACCTAAATAATCGGGAATCAAATAATTCCGTCGATTCACTCTTGGTGATGAAGAATAAATTTTTAAAGTATCATTATCATATTGATATTCCCAGATATTAATATTGGATGCTTTAATCGCCGTTGCATAACGAAATTCACTTTCTTTTAAAGCGTTTTGTGCTTTTATCTTATCTTGAACATCGGTTAATACGGCATATACGATTTCTTTTCCATTTTCTATAGTAAGGATTTGACCAGAAATAAGTAACCAGCGATATTCGCCATCTTTTTTAATCATTCTTAAGGTATAATCAAATTTCTTATCTTTTTTATTCGCTTTTTTAATTGTTTCCATTAGCCCTTTTTGATCATCTGGATGAATGACACTCAATGCGGATTCTCTTACGATATCACCAAATTTCACATTGTCATAGCCAGCTAATCGATAAATTCCATCACTGGTGAAGAGGGTTGTTAAGGAATCATCTAATTCATACATACCAACTCCACCGGGAATTGAATTTAGTAAGGTTTCATAACGCTTTGCTCCCGCTATAATTGATAATTCCATTTCTTTTTGTTTTGTTATATCGGTATAATAAGCAAAGATTATTTCATTGCCTGCTTCATCATGCGTGTGTTTTGAATTTTGATTGATCCAGATTAAACTACCATCTTTTTTAACGGCACGATAGGATATTTCAAAGGGATCAAATTTTCCAGTACGGTTTTCATATGCTTTTTTTAGATAATCAATATCTTCTAAGAAAACAAAGCTCCAAGCTGAATTATTATTATGTTTCAATAAGTCAGCTTGATTCTTATAACCTAACATTTTAACCATTAATTCATTCGCAAACAGTAATGATAATTTATGATCTGCCTTTACTACAATTAAACCGACGGGAAGCGATAATTCTGTGAAATCATTTTCAATCTGAATTAGTTTTTTCATAGGCTATTTATCCTCCATCAAAAAGCGTTGCATTGTTTGATATAATAGCGCTGGTTCAATTGGTTTCGCAAGATGAGCATTCATTCCAGCATCTTTTGTTGCTTCGATATCTTCTTCAAAAGCATTGGCTGTCATTGCGATAATCGGAATTGATTTCGCATCGCTTTTTCGCATTTGACGAATTGACTTCGTTGCGGTTAAGCCATCCATAACCGGCATTCTAATATCCATTAGAATTGCATCATAATAACCATCTGGTTTTTGGGCAAAGGTTTCAATCGCTTGTAAACCATTCTCAGCAACATCAACCTCTAAGTTTTTCACATTTAATAATTTCTTCGCAACTTCAATATTTAAAATATGATCCTCAACTAATAAAACACGTTTTCCACTAAAATCATATTCTTTCTTTATCTTTTCAACAACTTCATGTACCCCATCGCCATATAATTGTTCTAGCGTTGAATTGATTGTTGATTTAAATAATGGTTTTGAAATCAATAAATCAACTCCTGCATTCTTTGCTTCCATTTCAATAGCAGCCCAATCATAAGCCGTCATAATAACAATCGTAACATCTTTGCCAACGATCTTTCGAATCTCACGGGTTGTTTCAATGCCATTCATATCCGGCATTTTCCAGTCGATGAAAATAATATCAAAGAACACATTTGATTGCCATTTCTTACGAATAACCTCAAGTGCTTTGCTACCACTAACAACATATTCAGTTTTAATTTTCATATCCATAAGAATTGCTTTTGTATGTTGACAAATAATAATATCATCATCAACAATCAATGCTTTTAAATGATTATAACGTAACGTAGCTTGTTTATCTATTTTCGTTTTACTGGTTTCACTGATGCCAAGTTTTATCTCGACAACAAATTCAGTTCCAATTCCTTTGATACTATTGACACTGATCTTTCCTTCCATTAGATCAACTAAGTTCTTACAGATTGCAAGACCTAGACCAGTCCCTCCATAAGGCGTTGTATTTCCTTCATTGCCTTGGGCAAAGGAATCAAATAAACGGGGTAGAAATTCTTCGTTAATACCAACACCAGTATCATTAATTGTGAATTTCATCAACGCTTCATTTTGTTTGATTTTTTCTTGATGAACAATAAATTGAACTCTTCCCCCTTTATCCGTAAATTTAATCGCATTTGTAATAATATTAATGATCACTTGTTTCAGCTTGGTCGCATCGCCAATATAATCCTCTTCTGTAAAGCTTGTGAGCACAGCATCATATTCGACGCCCTTTTCCTCTGCTTGTGCATATGCGATGCTATTGATTTCGTTAATGAAATCTTCAAAAGGAATCACATCATTACGAATCATCATTTTGCCACTTTCAATTCTTGACATATCTAAAATATCATTAATTAAAGATAGTAAAAATCGCGCTGATATACCAATCTTTGATAAATACTGCGCTACTTGCGTTGGATCATTTATAAAATTAGCTGCCAGTGCAGACATTCCAATAATCGCATTCATCGGTGTTCTAATTTCATGAGACATCCGTGATAAGAATTCCGATTTTGCTTTGTTTGCTTGTTGAGCCTCCAATAAAGCATTTTTTAATGCTTCATTCATTTGTTGTTCTTCATTATAAATATTCGTAATATCACTTCTTGTGATCAACACCTTATTTCGTGAACGATCCAAATAAGAATATTGTAATTTCTTACGACTAATTTCGCCATTGCTCTCTTTAACTCGCCAATAAGATGTATATACTTTTTTATCTGCTAATTGTTTTCTAATATTTTCTACACTCATATCTTGAATATTCTTTTCGATATCTTCTTCAACTAAATACGCATGCGCATAATCAGAAACTGCCTGTGCATAATCGGTTGCTTCTAAGGGAGGCATGGAAGTTGAATTGGTTGTGTTGGAATATATTTTATAACGATTAACATCGGCTTCTAATAATGCCATATAATCATAATCAATATCTACCACGGCATCCACCATTGCTCGTGCCATCTTTTTATCATTAATATCCAGAGCATAGATATAAGCTTCTATTTCACCATTCTTAGGATTTTGAAACATATCTAGTTCAATTTGAATCCAAAGAATAGTATCACTACTAAAACGTACATAGGATTCTTGAGTTATGCTTGTTTTACCTTCTCGATACATTTTTAATAAACTTTTACGATTGAATCTTTTTTTATATTCAGCTAAATCATCGGGATCTAAATGCGTCAAATATTCTCTTTCAAAGAAACCATCCACGCTTCCATTGCCTAGAAAGCTTAAAATAGTTTTATTATCACTTTGACCATCTTCACATATATTCTGTGATAGATTCATTTTAAATGATCCAATCACATCTTTATTATGGACTTTACGCCATTTAATTTCTTCTTCATAACGCTCTTCTAAGCGTACTCTCTCCCCAATATCAATTGCAGTACCAATTGCTTTGCTTGGCTTGTTGTTTTCATCATAGATCGTTGTATAAGCAATCTGATACCACCACCATAGATGACGATCTTCATTCCACCAACGACCACTACTCTTGGCAGTTTGTTCCCCAGCGAGAATTTTATTAAACATCTCTATGAAAGTAGGAATATCATCCGGATATAAAGAACTTGTTTCACGTAAGAATGTTTCCGGGTTATCAACAATTGTATTCTCATGATCAAAGGCTTTGATATTTGTGGAATTTTCTAGATTATGAATTGATTTATCACTAAAATCATAAATCCATAAGGTTACACCACATTGCTTTGCCGCAAGTGCATAGGTTCTTTCTGCACTAACATTTGTCTTTGCTTTTCCCATGAGCCTTTACCTCCTTACCGATTTTTAAATTACCAACATCCTTTACTTCTTCAAATATTTCTAAATGAACTTTAAGTCCATTATGGAGGATGTTCTTTCCTCGAGCGAGATAAAGTTGATCGTTACTAGAAAGCTGTAATAACTGTGGATATATCTTTTGATCTTTTATTTTCTCAATACTACAGAATTTACATGGTGTATCTTTATGCATCAATACCTCATGACACTTCTTACCGATCAATGACTTTTGATCCATCCCAACATAGTGAGACATCAATTCATTAAAATATAATATTTCATGCGTTTTTGCATCGCATGCATAGATATAATCATACATCGAACCAAATATATTCTCTGATTCTTTCAACCATTGTTCTAATAAGAACTCAACCGATTCCTCACCAAAAACAGCCGTGTTATTTCGTCCGATACATTTCGCATTATATAAAGCCTTATCGGCACTCTTATAAAGCTTCTCAAATGTATTGATCTTATTCGATGAAATAGCAACGCCTACGGAACAGGTAATTTCAGTATTAATTCCATTCACTTTTATATCTTTAACACTTTCACAAAATTTATCTAATTTACCTTTAATCATTTTAAAATTCGTGATGTTTTCAACAAAGATAGCAAATTCATCGCCACCCATGCGTGCAATAATATCTTCTTTTCTAAAGAACTTATGAAATTTATTGGCAACGCGACGAATCACTTGATCGCCGTAACTATGGCCATAAGTATCATTTATTTTCTTAAAATTATCAATATCCACCATCATCATGACACACGGAGAAGAAGTACTTAACAAACGAAGTTCAATCATCGCTTCAATACTCGTACGATTAATTAGTCCGGTCATTAAATCTAATTTTACTTGTTCGGACATACTATTATATTCTTTTACCATTTCTTTAAAACGCAAACTTGATTCAAGAATATTTTGTACACGACGAATCACAACTTCTGGGATAAATGGTTTTACCAGATAATCATTTGCGCCCAGTGAAAAAGTACTGACCTGTTGTTCGGTACTATCATCCGCCGTTATGATAATAACTGGGATTCCATCCAATTGTGGTAAGTTGTTTTTATAACGTAAGAATTCCTTGCCATCCATAACTGGCATACTGATATCTAACAGGATTAAATCTACCTTGTTTTCACACTCTTTCAATACGGTAATGGCTTCTTCCCCATTTCCTGCTTCAAGAAAAGTAAATTGTCCTTTTAATATATTCTTTAAAATCGTTCGATTGATCGCAGCATCATCGACAATCAGAATGGTGCGATTATCATTACCATTAGAAAGCAATTCTTCACGATATTTACGTAATTCACTATTTAATTCACGTCGCATCGTAATATCTCTTAATTCACCAATCAGAATGCTTCGATTACCAACCTCGGTAACATAATTAATCGTTATATGAACCCAAAGATCATCTCCAATGTTACGTTTTCGCATATAATCGCATTCAACGGTTTTATGTGTCTTTGAACAAGTTTTAAAACTATTTAATAAATGGGTACGATATTCCTTCTTCACGGTATTATCAAGACAATTATCTTTGGATAATAGATCAACATGACCAAATAATGAATAATAAGCATCATTTACACGGATAAGTTCTAGACTTTGATCATCAAATTCATAAATAGCCACGGCATTGAGTGAATTATCAAATAATAATTTCATATCATTATGCAAAGCAAATAAATCATCGTATTTATAATTCTCAAAGGTTGGTTTGTTTGCCTTATCATCCTTTTGATTCATATGTAGATACTGTTTCTCATATTCAATTACTGGCATTGGTTGTGCAAAGTAAAAACCTTGAACATAATCACAACCGACACTTCTTAGTAAATTGACTTGTTCACTGGTTTCTGCCCCTTCAACAATAACTGGAATATTTAACCATTTTGACATTCGAATAACCGAAGCGATGATATTTTCTCCCCGGCCTGGAATATCCGTTCCTGATAGAAAACGCATATCGATTTTTAAAATGTCAATTTCAATATCTTTTAATAAACTTAAGGAAGAATAACCACTACCAAAATCATCCATCATAACTTGGAAGCCTTTTGTTTGTAGTTCTTTCATTGTTTTTTTCATTGCGATTGGATTATCGGTATAAGCACTTTCAGTGAATTCTAGTTTTAGTAAAGCTGGTTCTAATTGATAACGATTTACTAATTCCATCATCGTTTCAACTAATTTAGGATTATAAATGTTAACTCGTGATACATTCACAGAAACCGGATAAGGTTTAATACCTTGTTTCACCCATTTACTTAAATAAATACATGCTTGTTCCCAAACATAATAATCTAATTTTGTGATAAAGCCATTCCGCTCAAAAACCGGAATAAATTCATTGGGCGAAATAATTCCTTTGGTTGGATGAATCCAGCGAACCAAAGCTTCAGCCCCACTTGGTGAATTCGTTCTTATATTATATTGTGGTTGTAGGTAAATCACAAATTGATGATTCTCTAAAGCATAATTCATTTCATTGGTAATCGCTTGTTCTTTATTCAATGCGACACTCATGCTTTCATCATAGTAAGCATAGAAATCAACGTAGTTACCCTTACATGTCTTAGCAGCTAAGGTTGATCGATTATACATTTCTTCAACTGGGATACTTGGATCATCGATTACATACAAACCAATCGATGGAACAATATCATAATTGGGATTATATTTCGCTAGGGTATGCTTCGATGTCTTTACTATTTCCTCAACCATTTCTTTTTGAAATGGTATACAGAAAGAAACGATATCGGATTCAATTCTACCGTAAGTTGCCATTGGGCTACGTTTCGCATCCCGTGCCATTTCATGGGCAATATAGATAAGTAATTTATCGCCTTCCTTTGTGCCAAAGAAAGAATTAATTAATTGGAAACGGTCAACATCAAAACGTAAAAAAACAAATTCGATATCCGGATTTTCATCCAACATTTTACGCGTCATTTCATAGAATTTCTTCTTATTATAAATACCCGTTAACGCATCATAATCATTTAAATATTCTAATTCTTTTAATGCCGATAATTGACTACGATCAATTACATTTTTTAAACGGAACATAATAATCTTTGGATTATATGGCTTTGAAACGAAATCCCAAGCACCTAAGGTCAATGCTTTAATTTCAACTTCCGAGTTATTATTATCGGTTGTGACAATAATGGGAAGATTACTAAATTTTGAATCATTTTGAATCTTTTGTAAGACTTCATAACCATTCATGATTGGCATAACTAAATCAAGCATCAACGCGGATATTTGTTCAAGATGTTCGTTTAAAACAGCGAGGGCTTCCTCACCATTTCGAGCTTCCATCACCAAATACTCTTCCGATAGAATTTTAGTTAAAATGGTACGATTCAAATCGCTATCATCTACTACTAAAATCGTTTTATAAGCAATCATATATACACATCCTTAGTTTATTTATTAAACTCATGTCTACAAGATTTAAACTTAATTTCTAACGTATGATTACCCATAATCATCATAGTTGTGATTTAATCTTTGTGTTTCATTTATTTTATTTGAAACAAATTAAAAATTAATTAATTTTTAATTTAATCAATAATCTGTATTATTCTTTAATACATGAATATTTACTTATAGTTAAATTATAGTACTGATAGCTTTAATGTCAAACAAAATACCGATTTTAGCGTATTTAAACTAAGAAAGAACAATAATTTACTATTTTTTTTAAAATATGTGGATTGAATGGATTAACTTTTATCTAAAATGAATATAAAAAAGTCGCACTTAGGAAGTCGACTTTAAAGATTACTAATAACTATTTAAGTTGATGGTTGAACCTTTCTTAAATAGTATTTTTTAATTGGCCTGCCTATCAGGGATTGAACCTGAATCTAACCCTTAGGAGGGGCTCGTACTATCCGTTATACTATAGACAGAAATCAATGCTTGCTAGCTGCTTTCATTAAACTAATTTATAATTTAATCCTTTCAGCAATTCGCTTAGAAAAAAACGTTCCACGTATTTTTTAAAATATGGATATTATCTTTGTCTATGCTTCAAGCAGCAGGATTATTATACCATTTACCCTACCGAACGTAAACACATTTTAAAGGAAAGATTTGTTATTTTTTGTTATCATTTTGAGTTTATTTGATTATTATATCAAATACATAATATTATGGATGTATTTTTGGTGGCATCCTTCTTTAAAAATGGTTTTTAAAGAAAAAAAGTTCCCGAAGGAACTCAAGTCTTACTTTGGCGTGCCTAACAGGACTCGAACCTGCAGCCTTTTGAATCGGAATCAAATGCGCTATCCATTTGCGCCATAGGCACATGTTATATACAAAATAATAATCTTGCAATTCATATTATAACATATAACCTTTTCATTTCAACAAAGTCTCACATTTAAGTTCGTCGATTCCTTATTTATTTCAATAGTGAAAGATTATCTAACATAATGCCACAACCTTCACCAACACAATACAAAGGATTTTCACTAATGTATACGGGAACGCCTAATTCACTTCTTAATAAATCAGCAATTCCTTTTAATAAAGCACCTCCACCACTCACTACAATGCCACGGGTAATAATATCAGCAGCTAGTTCTGGTGGTGTTTGTTCTAAGACTGTTTTTGCTCCACGAACAATTGTGTTCAAGCAATCGTGAATACTAGCCTCTACTTCAACACTGTTAATCGTAACGGTGTTTGGTAGTCCACTGATTAAATCACGACCACTAATTTCCATACTGATATTAGGATCTGCACGCCAAGCCGTTCCAATTGTTTTTTTAATCTGTTCTGCACTGCGCTCACCAATCAAAAGTTTCTTATGTTCTTTGACGTACTTTACGATATTCGCATCCATCAAATCGCCCGCAACTTTCATTGAAAATGAAGTTACAATATCACCCAAAGATAACACCGCAATATCACTCGTACCGCCACCAATATCAATGATCATACTACCATTTGGTTTCCCAATATCAAGGCCTGCACCAATCGCTGCTACTTTTGGTTCTTCTTCAATATAGACTTTTTTAGCGCCTGCACGATAAGCCGTATCACGGATTGCATTCCGTTCGACTGAAGTGATATTCGTTGGACAACAAATTAAAATCGTTGGACGTGAAAACATCCCTTTGATTGCAAGCTTCTTCAAAAAGAAATCCAACATCATTTCCGTCATTTCATAATCCGCAATTACACCATCCTTTAAAGGTCGAATGGCTAAGATCTTACCTGGTGTTCTTCCTAACATCGCTTTCGCTTCGCTACCTGCCGCTAAACATTTTTTCGTATTGGCATCCATTGCGACAACCGAAGGTTCATCAATAACAATTCCTTCGCCTCTTACATAGATTAATATATTGGCTGTGCCTAAATCGATTCCTATTTCTTTTGTGAACATCGATATTTCCTCCTAAAATGCCATCCTTTGTATTATTCCCAAATAAAGAGGATGTAATCATTTTTATTTATTTATGATTCTAAGCTTTTCAATTCTATTGATCTTCGTTTATTCGCATAAACTAAGATTACAACAGCACTTAAGATAATAACACACCCTAGCACTTTAATAAATGTTAATTTTTCATTTAAAAATAATACTCCGGTAACAATGGAAGTAATCGGTTCAAATAAACAAAAAATAGAAGCCGTTGTGGAACCTAAATAAGCGATTCCTTTTTGAAGTAAAATAACCCCTAAAAAAGAAGTACAAATTGCGATTAAGAAAATATAGCCATAAGCTTGAAGTGGTAAGATTAAATACATAGAAGGTACAAAGAGAGAATATACAATGGTTTCAAGGGCAACAAACAAAGCAATATAAAGACTTAGTTTATATGGATTCATTCTAGTAAGTTTCTTCTTTTCTAATTCAACCATATAAAAAGCATAAGTAAAGGAAGAAGCTAAAGCTAAAAAGATACCAAGAATGGAACCATGATTATTAAAATCAATAAAACATAAGATACCTGCAATTGCTATGATCAAAGCAATCGTTTTAAATTTATCTAATTTCTCATGATAAACCACAATACATAATACCGCTACAAAGATTGGATAAAGAAAATGTAACGTCGTTGCCGTTCCAACATCGATATATTGATAAGAAGTAAATAACATAATCGTAGTAAGACCTGAACCAAGAATTGCGATTAGCGCAATGTTTTTTAAATCATGGCGGGTAACTTTAAAAACTTGTTTATCTTTTTTCATTAGAATATATAAAATTGGGATAATTAAAAAAGAACGTAAGAAAACAACCGTAATTGGCGTTCCTCCTAAATCATAAACTTTCATTGCTAATAGTGGTGCCATTCCAAATAGAATAGCAGAACATATCGTATAAATCATCCCTTTAGATTTCACATTAATTCTCCTTTTATTTCGTATTCATTCATTATATATTATATTTTAAAGATTACCAGAAGAATTGTTTAAAAAATGAAATCAACGACTTATAAGCATAGATATCCACTGATTTTGGTAGTATAATTAAAGTTAATGTAGAAAGGGATGAGACGAGTGAGTGATGTGAAAGAGAAAGGATTAATGAGCAGTGGAACTATATGGAAACAAATTCTTTTCTTCTCGATTCCTTTATTATTAGGTAATCTTTTCCAGCAGCTATATAATACGGTTGATAGTATGGTAGTAGGTAATTATATTGGTGCCAATGCGCTTGCTGCGGTTGGTTCAAGTAATCCGATTATCAATTTATTGGTTAGTTTCTTTATGGGACTATCCACAGGTGCCGGCGTCATCATTTCTCGTTATTATGGGGCCAAAGATAAAGAGAATCTACATCGCTCCATTCATACCGCAATTGCTTTAACCCTTGTGGCAGGTATTATCTTAACCATCCTAGGTTTAATCTTCTCCCCTTTTATATTAAAATGGAGTGGTGTTCCTTCTACCATTATGGAAGATGCGGTTTTATATCTAAGAATTTATTTTGGTGGTGTGTTAGCTGTTACCCTTTATAATATGGCAGCTGGTATCTTACAAGCTGTTGGTGATTCTAAAAATCCTTTGTATTTCTTAATGATTTCTAGTATCCTTAACATTGGCTTAGATTTATTATTTGTCGTAGAATTTAAAATGGGAATTGCTGGTGTTGCTTGGGCAACGTTAATCGCTCAAGTATGTTCAGCAATTTTAATTATGATTCTATTGCTTAAGACAAAGGAAAGTTATCAATTGGTTATAAAAGATATTAAGATTGATTTTGAATTATTTAAAAAGATGATTCGATTAGGTTTGCCAAGTGGGATTCAAAATGGTATTATCTCTTTTTCGAACTTAATTGTTCAAGTTAATATTAATAGCTTTGGTTCCTATGCAATGGCAGGGACAAGTGCTTACATTAAGATTGATGGATTCATCATCTTGCCTATCATGTCTTTTGCGATGGCAATCACAACTTTTACGGGACAAAATATGGGGGCTCAAGAATATGAAAGAGTGAAACAAGGAATTAAAACATGTTTGAAAATGGCTTGTGTTACCATTTTAATTGGTTCTCTTGTTGTATGGTTACTAGGCGATAATTTAATTCGTATCTTTAGTAAAGATGAGCGAGTCATTTACTATGGACTCACAATGATGAAAGTCTTATTACCGGGTTATCTCTTCTTATCGATTTCACATGTGTTAAGTGGTGTGTTAAGAGGAGCAGGAATTACGATGGTACCGATGATCATCATGGTAGCTAATTGGTGTATCTTAAGAATTTTGTGGATTTATATGGCCATGCCATTCTTCCATAATATTGCGGTTGTCTTTGCTGGTTATCCAATCACATGGATTGCTAGTACGATTTGTATTTATTGGTATTTTAAAAAAGGAAATTGGTTACATAAATATTCCCTATAGGAGGAAGCATGAAACGAAACGAAATTGTTATATATGGGATGGGAATTGCGGTTGTCTTTGTATCTACCTTCTTTGTGAAGATACCCAATGCCATCGATGGTTATATGAACTTAGGGGATGGAATGATTATGTTATTTGCTTCCATTGCCTCGCCTTTAGGAGCTTTCCTAATTGGTGGAGTAGGAAGTGCGATGGCTGATTTAGTTGGGGGCTATCCTCACTATATTCTCTTCACCTTATTGATTAAAGGCTTTGAAGCGATTGTGATTTCAATCCTTTATCGCCGTTTACCTAAGAAAATAAAATACCTTTCTTATTTTGTTGGAAGTATCATTATGGTTGTTGGTTATTTCTTTGCGAAATGGTATTTAAAAGCAAGCATGCTCGTTGCTTTAAGTGGCGTGCCTGAAAACATTCTACAATCCACAATTGGAATGATAATTGCGTTATTATGTATTAAAAAATTCGTCCAAGTGGCAAAGGATCACAATATGGTATATGAAAAGAATCGAACAAATTAATGTTCGACTCTTTTTTTATTCAACCGATTTTAAGGATTCAACCATCGGTATCTTTTTAAGCGTATGATGCATTACTAAATTGACAATAATCGCAAAGACCATCGTGATAACAATCGAATAAAGGAACGATAGAAGTTCAATATTACGTCCAAACATAATATTATCTAATTCCGCTAAATTCATAATAATTCGATGGAGGAAGATACCTAAGCCACAACCCGTGAAGGAACCAATTAAGGTCAAGAAGATACTTTCACGATAAACATAGGCGGATACCTCTTTATCATAGAAGCCTAATACTTTAATCGTCGCAATCTCACGTAGTCGCTCTGAGACGTTTACCGTACTTAAGTTATATAAGACAACAAAGGCTAATAATCCAGCTGATATGACTAATACAAAGGTTACAAAGCCTAAAGATGAAATCATATCGTTAAAGTTTTTGAATAATGCCGCATAGAAACTAACTGAATTCACTTCATCAAAATCAATTAAATAGGTACCTAATTGATTCTCTATCTTTTCCGTTGGATTTTTAAGATTTGCCATAATCATATTATTCTTAGGTGTAATTTCAAAGCTTTCTTTAAAAGCTTCATCGCTCATATAAACATAATGTTCAACGTAGTTTTCTACAATACCCGTAATTAATACTTTGCTCTTAATGCCATCACCAGAATTAATGGCTAATTTATCTCCAACATCCACACCACAATCACTTGCGAGTTTTTCACTGATCACCGCACCATGTTTCTTTAACTTAACTGCTTCATGATTAACTCGTTTACGTAGATCCACAAATTTATAGAATTCTTCACTATCCTTTGGCGAATAAATAACCACGGATTTATCTTCTTTTCCATCATTTACTAATCCATTGTATTGAGCTACTTCCATCAAAGATGAAAAACGATCATCTTTTTTTAATTTATGAGTGAAGTCATCTCGTTGTGCGATGGTTGATTTTGGTTCAAATGATAAAATCATATCATGTTTAAAGATTTCTTTAAACTGAATATTCGCCACTTGTGAGATACTATCACGAATTCCAAAGCCCGCTAATAATAAGGCTGTACAACCGGAAATACCGATGACCGTCATCAAGAAACGTTTCTTATAACGGAAGATATTTCTCGCCGTTACTTTTTGGGTAAAGGAGAAATGTTTCCAAATAACTGGTATCTTTTCTAAGAAGATCTTTTTCCCGTTCTTCGGTGCTTTCGGGCGCATCAATAAAGCCGGTGTTTCAATTAAATCAGCATAGACGGCCACAACTGCCGCTAGTGTCGTAAAGGCGCTGGCTAACAAAATCGCAATCATCGCAAGTTCCCAGTGCATTGTTATTTCAAGGGCAGGTACTGCATACATAATACCCCATGCCCCAGCAATAACTAACGGGAATACAATCATACCAATCACACTACCAACCAGACCACCAGCTAAACTAGCCGATAAAGCATAGACTATATATTTAAAGGCAATGGCCGATTTTGAATAACCAAGTGCTTTAAAGGTACCAATCGTTCCTCTTTGTTCATCTACCATTCTTGTCATCGTAGTAAGACACACAAGAGCCGCTACTAAGAAGAAGAAAACTGGGAATATTTTCGCAATTGCATCCATGCGATTCGCAACTCCACCATAGTCCATATAACTATAATGTTTTTTACGATCTAATTCATACCATTTAGGATTAATCTTCTTTGCGATATTCTTTTCTGCTTTGTTAATCTTTTCTTCTGCATTTTGAAGTTCTTCTGCACCCTTTATTTTTTCTCGTTGTAAATCAGCAACACCCTTTTCATAATCAACTTTTCCACTCGCAAGTTTTGCTTCTCCCTCTTGTAGTTTAATAAGAGCATCTTTTTTAGTTACTAAAAAATTTTCTTTTTGATTATTTAATTCATTTTGGCCCGCATTTATTTTATTTTGTCCATCCTGAATTGCTTGTTTACCACTAGCAATGCCTTGATCAATTTGGGCAATCCCACCTTGTAATTGAGGAATGGCAGCCGTTAGTGTCGCAATGTTCTGTTCTAAATCTGCTTTCTTCTTTAATAGAGCATCTTTTTGATCTTGGGGTAACATTGGATTAGCAAGTGCTTGATTTACTTGTGCTAAGCCTGCTTGAGCAAGCGGCAAACCACTGGTTGCTTGATCTAATTGATTCTGTAATGAATCTCTTTGGGTCTGTAAACCTGGAAGTTTACTATTAAAATCTGCTTGATTACGATTTAATTCTGCTTGAGAATTATCTAATGTAGCTTGTGCATCTTTAAGTTTTTGTTCGCCACTTTCTAAATCATTGCGACTGCTTTGAATGGTATTAGCGGATGATATTAATAAAGCATTGGCATCCTTAAGTTTATTCTCACCTTCTAGAATTCCATCTTGATATTTCTTACGATTTTCTTCTAATAATGAGCGATTCTTATCAATCTCTTTTTGGGCAATTGCTAATAACTCACCTTTGCGAATACTGATTCTTTCTTTCGCAACTTGTTTTACTTCTTTTGTGACTGGATTGATTAAATCAAAATATTCATCTTCATATGAATTTAAAGCATCGGCACCTTTTACACTCACATCGATTTCAGTAAAGTATTCCATTGCGAACGCTTCTTTTGGAATCATAATAAAATTATTGACTTTACCACTACCAATTAAGGAAGAACCTTTTTCATAAGATAGATAATAAGGTGTTTGGGTTGTTCCAACAATTTTAAATTTATTAATTTTTAGGCTCTTATCAATCGGATCATCATTTCCGGATTGTAATGTAAGTGTATCACCAATCTTTAAATTGAAATGATCGCCTGCTTTCCCTTTTTCAATTAAACATTCATTCGCTTTTTTAGGAAGTCTACCTTCAACGATATTAGCTTGATTGATATAATCGGGATTATCTTTCGATAAGTTATCCAAAGGTAATGATAATATTTTTAAAGTGAATTGACGGGTTTTTACTTGAGTTAGGGCATCCATTGAATAGCCAGCATCAACACCACTTACATTTTTAACGTTACGAATTGCTTCCACATCATCTTTAGTAAAGCCAACCGAGGATAGTAAGTGCAAATCCATTAAATTATATTCATCATAATAATGATCGGCTGTACTCTTCATATCCGGTGCACTGGCTTTTACCCCAGCAAAAAAAGCAACACCAATCGCAACGATGGCGAAGATTGAGAAAAAACGTCCTAGCGATGTTTTTATTTCACAAAAAGTGTCTTTAAGAAGCGTATGCTTCATATTACCACTCAATCCTTTCTACCGGAGTTGGATGTTCATTAATTTCAATTGATTCAATTTTCCCATTTCTTACTTTAATCACTTTATCGCCCATTGGCGTTAAAGCTAAATTATGAGTAATCACCACCACACTAACATTGTGTTCATGGCATGTATCTTGAAGTAGTTTTAAAATAGCTTTACCCGTTAAATAGTCTAAAGCTCCCGTTGGTTCATCACATAAAAGTAGTTTAGGATTCTTAGCTAAGGCACGTGCTATCGCAACTCTTTGTTGCTCTCCACCAGATAATTGAGCTGGGAAGTTATGCATTCGATCTTCTAAGCCAACTGCCTTCATTGTTTCCACTACATCGAGTGGTGTTTTACATATTTCAGTCGCTAGTTCAACATTTTCAATCGCCGTTAAATTCTGTACTAAATTATAAAATTGGAACACGAATCCAATATCATAACGACGATACGTTGTTAGTTCCTTTGCGCTATATTTACTTACTTCTTTCCCATCAACAAAAATATTTCCACTTGTGCAGGCATCCATTCCACCTAATATATTCAATATCGTACTCTTACCAGCGCCACTTGCCCCAGCAATGACAACAAATTCACCTTGATTAATCTGAAAATCAACACCCGAAAGTGCTTCTATTTCAACTTCACCCATTTTATAGATTTTTTTCACATCTTTGAATTCAATAAAAGCATCCATGATCATTCCTCCAGGGTATGTATTTATACTATATTGTAAACCTTTTGTCGGTTCGTTTCAATCTTGTTGATTCTTATATTTTACTTTTTGCTTATTCTAATTATAACAGACTTTAAGGATAAAAATTATGAATTAACTGTAATTAATCTGCATTTATTGTATCGTTGAAGCTAAACTAAAAAAAGAAGCTCTATTGAACTTCTTCTTCCATTATTTTGTCAATAAAATCAATCACTCTTTTGGTCGATTTTCCATCTAAGTATTTAAAGAATTTCTTTTGGAAATCATTAATTCTAGATAAATCAAAATGATTCTCTTTAATTGCTTTGATTAACTCTTTTTCACTTCTACAAATAGGTCCTGGCATTTCATTTTCATAATCTAAATACATGCCAACCTCTTTTTTATATTCATCTAAATCCGGTGTATAAAACAAGACTGGTTTGTTTAATAAAGAATACTCAAATACAATGGAAGAATAATCACTTATTAAATAATCACAAACTGAGAACAAACGTTTTATACTAATATCAAATGCATTGATTATAAAAGGTTCTTGCGCTAGTACTGGATCTTTTAATAAAGGATGCATTTTATAAATAATACAATATTCATCCCCCAATGCTTTTCGCATTGCGCTTAAATCAATTTTTTCATAAGTATAATCATTTAACACATTACCACGGAAGGTAGGAGCATATAAAATGACTTTTTTACCTTTAATCTGTGGATATAAATCCATGATTTCTTGATGATATTTACGCATTCTTACTTTATTAAAGATACGATCGGTTCTAGGAATTCCAATTGAAATTACTTGTTCTTCTTTTACGCCAAAAGCTTGCGCATAATATGGTTTCCATACATCTGCACAGGCTAGAACATAATCATAGCCCTTTACTTGATAACTTCGATCTACATCATTACCAAATTTTTTAATTGCTCCAGAGGCATGCCATACTTGAATTACTTTAACATCTTTTTTCTTGAAGTTAACAACTGCATAATTATTAGAATCTAATAAAACTAAATGAGATGTATTAATATGATAAACTTGTTTAATTAAACAAACAAAATAAGCAAAGCAACCAGGAATGGTACGTTTAAACTTAATCATAACATATTCAATTTGATACTCTTTTTTTGCTTCTAATTTTTTTGATAGGATTTTAAAATCCCCTTGAATGCGATCACAACTCAACGAGATAAAAGCTATTTTATTTTTCTTAATTGGGAAAAATAAAGTCACAAAATATATAGGACCTAGAATAAGATTCAAAACTAATTTTGCTAGTGACATATCCTTTACCTCACTTATTTATTAAATAAAATATTCAGTACTCTTTGCGAAGCGAAACCATCTTCTTTTGTATTAAACTCTTGGTGAAATGCTTTCATCTTTTCTTCATCGATTTTCGCATTTGGAATTGCTTTCAACAAATCACTTTGTGTTTGTAATATTTTCCCGGGTAATACTTTTTCAAGATCAAAGTAAAATCCTCGTAAGTCTTTGGCATATGTATCAATATCATACATATAAAATAACATTGGACGATTTAAGATAGCGTAGTCAAAGAATACACTTGAATAATCCGTAATTAACAAATCCGCAATAATATATAATTGATTAATATCGATATTAGCAGGCATTTGATAAACGAAATCTTTGACTTCTTCTTGATCAAAATGGTTAACAATTAAATAATGAGGTTTAAAGATTACAATATAATCCTCACCTAAAGCTGTTTGCCATTTTTTAAAATCAACCTCTAATTCAAAGGTATAACCTTTATTATTATAACAGTTATCGCGCCAGGTTGGTGCATATAATATAATTTTTTTATCAAGTGGAAGATGAAATCTTTGTTTTACTTGTCTTTCGTCTTCTTTACTATGATTGCTTAGAAAATCATTTCTTGGATAGCCGGTTTCAATTAAACGTTCTGGATTTATCTGAAAAGCGCTTTGAAAGACGCGCGTACAAAACGCATTTGGTGAAATCATGTAATTATACTTAGCAACATCTTTATCATACGTTGCCTGCATCTCTTGTTTGTTCATCTTAGAGCGATAGAAGGTTGTATCATCACTTACATCAATGTCATGAGCAAGCTTCTTTAAAGGCGTGCCATGCCAGGTCTGTAGATAGATTTGATCGCTCTTTTTTAAGATATGATCCGGTAATTTACAATTCACAATCCAGTATTTACTCTTAGCTAGATAATAAAAATAGAAAGGTCCATTGTAGCGAATAATCTTTGCCCCTGGAATGTGACAGGATGTATCCTTTAATGCCCACACACAAGTATAGTCTTGATACTCACGATGTGCTTGCATATACTCGTATAGAGCCGCTGGATTATCACTAAAACCACGACCATGAAAGGATAAGAATAACACCGTATGTTGGTCGACTTTGATATGGCGATAACTCACCCGATATAAAAACCGTAATATTTTAGATATTACTTTCTTAAGCAGCCGATTCATAAGTCACTCGCTTTTTTAGCCAGGATTTTGTCAAGCACACGATGTGCTGCATGACCATCATCAATGCCATTAAATTTCTTATAAAACATTTGCGCTTTTTCTTTATATTCATCTTGAATCGCATCAATATTTTGAATCGCATGAATGACTTCTTTTGTTGTTTTCACTATTGGACCTGGAGCTTCTTTTTCAAAATCAAAGTAAAAGCCTCGTAAAGAATCACGATATTCTTCAATATCATACGTAAAGAAAATAATTGGTCGTTTTAAGTTTGCATAATCAAACATCGTACTTGAATAATCGGTAATTAATATATCACTGACTAAATATAGTTCTTGAATATCACAATTATTAGAGAAATCATAAGCAAAACCTTCAAAAGCTTCAATATCAATTGCATTCATAATTAAATAATGCATCCGTAATAAAACAATCGTATCATTACCTAATGTTTCTCTCATCATATTCAAATCTAATTGCATTTTCATTTGGTAATAACCTTTTTTAAGGAAATTATCATCACGCCATGTTGGCGCATATAAAACGATTCGCTTATCTTTTGGTAAGTTAAACTTATCTTTCAATGCTTCTATATCACTGCTTGTCGAATTAAATAATATATCATTGGCAGGATAACCATCGCATAACAGTTCATTACGGAAAGCAAAACAACGACGGAAGATATCCGCTGAATATTGATTCTGCGCTAATAAATAATCCCAACGACGTGAGTTATTCACAAACTCTTTTTTATAGTCAACAATGTTGCTAACTGTCGCCATTGATACACTATCCATATCCATACCTAATCGTTTTAATGGTGTACCATGCCAAGTTTGTAAGTAAGTTGTTTTCTCTCTTTTCACGATATCACTATCTTGACGGGTGTTAAACATCCAATAACCGGCTGTTGCCATATGATAATAATAAGCAATCGAACGTCTTTGAATCTTATGGGCACAGCCTTCTACTTCTTCATCTGTATCGTTTAATATCCAATACATCTTATAAGCATTACCATAACCATTGTCATTCATATACTTATATAAATACTTTGGATTACCGGATACATTTCTACCTAAGAAACTTTCAAATAATATTTTCTTACGATGAATTGGTAAACGTAAAAATACTCTACGATATAACAAACGACATAAACGGCGATATCGTTTTGAATTGAAAACATGTTGAGAAAAAGAAGAATAAATACGGCTACGATCAAAATCCCAAATATCATTACGATAGTCGCAATCTTTTCCTTCAATAATAAAAGGACACTTACTTTCATGAATCATCTCGCTGATTTCGCTTTGATGTTCACCTTTATAAATTAATAGTAGCGTACGTGGTCCCCGCTTTTTTATAAGACATGGCTGTGCTTTACCCAAAGGTCCTAAAACAATTCGCATTCCTTTATAAAAGGTTTCAATGTTGGTATTCATTCTTACATGAATTTTTATTTGATTTGATTTGATTTCCACATAATTAATTCTTTGAATTGCATAAGGTTGACGAAATGAAAAATATAATTGATTGATTACTTTAGAAGTACAGAGTTCAACGGAAACTTTGAAGTTTTCATCCATCCATTCTTTCGTAAATAAAATCGAACCAGATAAGGCCGATCCTTTCACAAAAGGAAAACTACCAGCTACTTCCTCGTCACATATAATATTAAAACTCATATTCCAGCGATCAAAATATTCTTTATTTAAATGACAAATCAATTCATCATCAAAACACATCGTGAAAGAATATCCATCTAATTTAATATCAATTGGAATACTCTTTTGATCATCGTTACTATTCAACATTGCATTATAGCTAACATTAGGATAATGAAAAATATCTAAATCGTGTTTTAAATAGCCATTTAAAATAAGTGTATGATCTTCATGAGCAACCGCAGTAATTTGTGGTTCCACATGCCAATCATTTTCACAGATTTGAACGGTTGCATTTTCACCGATTTCTAAATGTAATAATTTATATAAATCATTTCCTTTGGTAAGGATACTATTAATACTAAAACCGACTGCACTTTGGAAGCGATAAATATTACTATGAGAGTATAAAGCTAATCCATAAAGGTTCGCATCTAGATTTTCAAAGTGATTCAAATCAATGTACATTTTTAAATGGTTCTTAACCTGTTCATTTTCTTTAAAGGTTTTCAGTTTCTCATTATGATATAACATCAAATAAGTATCATAATCATATTCCCAAGCATCTGGTACTAAGATTGATAAAGTTAATCGATTATCTTTAAAATCAAAATCATCAATAATCAAATCATTGCTTTGGGCAAGCTCTTCTAACTGAATAAAGACACCTTCTTGAGCTTGTTCCATGTGCCATTTAATAAAGATATGATGAATACAGATTAACTGTTCATTTTCAAAGGGAATTTCAATCTGTTTTACTGCTTCATCTTCACCTTGAATAATACGCATTAGTTGATAGCGTTCTTGTTTGTCAATCTTATGAAAGTTTTCTTTGACAATTTCACGAATACTTAAAAAACCATCCTTACAAATACAACGCAAATTATTATGTTTGCCCTTTAAATAAAAGATATCACCTTGTTTAAAAGACAGAGCGAAACCATCTTCGTGGTAGCGTTCTGTCTTTCTTTCCGTTTTTATTTTCTTTAATGTATCGTTTTCTTCCATTGTCTGCTCCTTTGAAATCTATTTCATTTTCAAATCTGTTTTTATTTTTGTTGAGGAAATACCTTCCGTTCGTGGTAAATAAACCACTTCACATAAATCCTTTAATTCATCGAATTTTCCATTCCAATCATCTCCCATAACAAAGACATCCACTCCGTATTTCACGATATCTTTTGGTTTCTGATCCCAGGATTCTTCAAGAATTACTTCATCTACATATTTAATTGCACGGACAATTTCCATCCGATCGTTTTCATTATAATATGCTTTTTTGCCTTTACCAGCATTAAAAGCATCACTTGATACTGCCACAATCAAATAATCACCGAGTTCTTTTGCTCGTTCGATGATATTTAAATGACCCATGTGGAATAAATCAAAAGTTCCGTATGTAATAACCTTTTTCATTATTTTTTACCTCCGCTTTTTAATTTATAAAGTAAAGATTCTAACCAATTGGCTTTCATATCTTTAACAATTCGTTCACTAAATTTCTTCTTCTGACGTTTCTTTTGATCCTTATCACTCAATTGCTTATATTCTTCAACATATTCTCCATACTCATCTGCTACTTTTTCAATGTCTCCATAGTCCTTTAGAACGCCACCTTCTAACCATAACCCTTTGTTACAGAAAGCACGAACTTGAGGAAGTGAATGAGAAATAAAGAAAATCGTTTTTCCTTGACTCTTAAATTCATCCATCTTCTTTAAACATTTATCCGCAAAGCCTTTATCACCAACGCTTAATGCTTCATCAATAATGATGATATCCGGATTTAAATAAATGGAGATTGAGAAACCTAATCGTGACTTCATTCCACTGGAATACTTTTTAACTGGTTGATATAAGAAATCACCTAACTCCGCAAACTCAATAACACCATTGGTAATCTCTTCAATTCTCTTCTTTGATAAGCCTAATAAGGTACCTTTGACTTTAATGTTTTCAAGGCCGGTTAATTGTTGCGATAATCCAGTGTTAATAGCGATTAAAGCTTGTTCTCCATCAATCTCAATCGTTCCACTATCGACACTTGAAATGCCCGCTAAGATAACCGATAAGGTTGATTTACCAGAACCATTTGTTCCTAAAACACCAACAACTTCTCCATGTTTTACTTTGAAGCTGACATCTTTTAGTGCATAAAAATACTCGGTTTTTCCACTGGTGGAACCACCTTTCATTTTAAGCTTATATATTTTAGAAACATGTTCACAATTAACTGCATATGCTTGGCTCATTCTATACTCCTTTTAAATCATATCAATAAAACGATGTTTAAATTTATACATTAAGTAACTACCTAATACAAACAAGAAAATCGTTACCGCCCAAAAGCCCATAATGCGATGTGGATACATTAAAAAGCCGCGGTGAAAGAAGAAACAATCTCGATATCCTTCCACAATATAATAGAGTGGATTAATCTTTAAAAGACGTAAATATTTCAAAGGTAAAATTTCAACGGTCCATAAGATTGGTGTGATATAAAGAAACATTCGCATAAAAGCATTTACTAATTTCTTTACATCTCTTGTGAACATATTTAAGACCGAAGTTACCATGGATAATGAAATACCGAACATCGTAACACAAAATGTATAATAAAAGATTCCAAACCATTGAATTGAAAATGAATAACCACGAATCATATAAAAGATAAAGACTAATATAATCATAAAGAAGTGATTAAATAATTCTTTAAATACAACCGTTGCCGGTAAGATTGAAACTGGAAATTTCATTTTTGTGATGACATTTAATTTTTCATAAATAGAATTAACTCCACCGGTAATACATTTACTAATATAAAACCAAACTAACATTCCGGCTAGCATCCAATCTAAAAATGGAATTCCTTCAACTGCTCGATTTCCACGAATACCTAAACCAAAGACAAAGGCATAAGTAGCAATTTGGATTGCTGGATTTGCAAAGTTCCAAAAGATTCCCAAACGTGAATCACGCATATCCGAAAGCAATTCATATTTTGATATTGAAAATATTCTATATAGATTCGTGAAATTTTCTTTTAACACATAACGAACGCTTTTAAACATCCCATGTCTCCTTACTGCTCTTATTCAATTACTTGATTTTAGAGTTTTGCATCAATATAAAAACATTGATATAGAGTATTATACCATAATCTGAAATTTTTCCTATATTTCTATTCGTAAAATACTCAACAATGAAGTTAATCCTTCCTTCTTTGTTTATTTAAGTTCTTCATCTACATATACAATTTTTCCATCACTGATACTCATCATCACTTTTCCATACAAAGTTTCATTTAAAAATGGTGAATTATTTGACTTTGAAATGAAATGATCATAAGTAACTTGTGCTCGTTCATCAAAGATAACTAAATCCGCGGGCCCACCCTCTTTTAAACAGCCTGCATCAAGTTGATATAGCTTACTTGGATTACATGTCATCTTCGCTAAGTAATCGTTAAGTGTTAATATCCCTTTACGAACTAAGTTTGTGATGCCAAGCGATAAAGATGTTTCAAGGCCAATAATACCACTGGGTGCTTGTTCAAAAGGAAGTGCTTTTTCTGCATCCGTATGTGGTGCATGATCACTTGCGATGATATCGATGGTTCCATCTTTTAAGGCACTTACAATGGCATATTGATCTTCACTTGTTCTAAGTGGTGGATTCATTTTCGCAAGTGTACCGTGTTTTAAAACAGCTGCTTGGGTTAAAGAAAAATGATGTGGGGTTGCTTCACAACTAATCTTAGCGCCCATATTCTTTGCTAGGCGAATGCATTCAATCGCATTCTTAGAGCTGATATGTTGCATATTAATCGGTGCTTGAGTTGCATTCGCAATCATAACATCACGAGCAACCATAACATCTTCACCAAGTGAACTAGCGCCTTTTAAGCCTAATTCTTTTGCGACTTCGCCTTCATGAATTCCCGCTGTACTTACAAAAGCTGGATCTTCTTCATGTAAGCTTAAAGGTACGTTAAGCTCCTTTGCTAGCTTCATTGCCTCATATACTAAGAAAGCATCTAACAATGGTTTTCCATCATCACTAAAACCGACCGCTCCTTTTTTCTTTAATTGTTTAAAATCCGTTAATTCTTTACCTGCCATCCCCTTTGTGATACTAGCATTGGGATAGACATGAATACATGCTTGTTTGCATTTCGTAATCACTTCTTCTAACACTTCTTCACAATCGATGACCGGCTTGGTATTGGCCAACATGACAACTGATGTAAAGCCACCTTTTGCGGCTGCTTTTGCCCCCGAAATAATATCTTCTTTTTCTGGGAATCCAGGGTCTCTAAAGTGAACATGAACATCTACCAAACCAGGTGCTACCACCAAGCCTTTTGCATGAATGATTTGTTCATAGTCTTCACTCTCTTGAAACTTTCCTATATATTTAATTTTATTTTTTTCTATGACCACATCGAGCACTTCATCTTTATTACTGATTGGATCGATTACTCTTCCACCTTTAATCAAAATCATGCTTTTCACACTCCTTTAAGTATTCATACATAACGGCAGCTCCATCTAGAATACTTTCAATGCTCGTAAATTCTCGTTTATTATGAGAGATTCCCTTTACACATGGAATAAATACCATACTCGTTTCGCAATATGGTGCAAAGGACATCGCATCGTGTCCCGCTCCACTTGGCATCATTCGATAAGTAAGTCCCAATCGTTTCGCAGCAGCGCCTAGTTTTTCACCTAATTCGCTACTTAATTCAATCGGTGGAATCACACTTAATTTTTCAACAAACAAAGACATTCCTCTTTTTTTACAAATACTTTGGGCACTGTTTTTTAAACGGTTTTCCATTCGTTCCAAACTACTTTGATCAATTCCTCGCATATCCACGCCAAGATTTACTTCGCCAGGAATTACATTGAGGGCATTTGGTTTAATCTCTAAGGTTCCAACCGTCGCTACCGATTGATACATCGCTTCTTCTTTGCCAATTCCTTCAATTTCAAGAACGATTTCACTTGCCGCACAAAGTGCATCACGGCGCATATCCATTGGTGTTGCCCCTGAGTGTTCAGGATTACCAAGCACATGTAAGAGAAAGCGTCTAGGACCTGCAATGGTTGTTACGATACCAACTTCAGTATTATATTCTTCTAATATCTTTCCTTGTTCGATGTGTAACTCTAAATACTTATCCACATCTGGTATTTTACTTGGATTTAAATCATAGCCACGTTCCTCAAAAATATCGTGTAAACTACGACCGTCTTTACCAATTAAAGAACCCATATCATTTTTATATATTTCTTTTGTGATTAAACCAGAACCAATCGTACAACGACCAAAGTTGCTGCTCTCTTCACAGCGAAAAGCACCGACGCTAATATTAATATCCGGCAAGGTTTGTTTTGCCCAATGAAGAACCATCAAGCCTGCGATAATTCCCGCAACCCCATCGTATCGTCCTCCATCAATAACGGAATCTAAATGAGAACCAATTAAAATAGAACCATGTTGCATATTACCATAACCTACATAAGTATTCCCTACTTCATCATGGGTATACGTATACCCATCTTGTGCTCCTGCCTCAATAAAAGCTCGATGCATCTCATCTTCCACTTCGCTATAGCCAAGTCGGGTAACGCCTCCACTATCAATCGCTCCAATATTATAAAAACGATCAAAGAGGGATTGGGCATACGCAATATCTTCAATTGTATGTTTCATTGGCTTCATCCTTTCACTTTGATTTTATCCAACGTATCTTGTTTCATCTGTGCTCTTAATTTTTTTAAGAAAGGAAATTCATCGGCATTTTCTTGGCCATAAACTAGGTTGGTTTCGTATTCAAGTTCAATCCAAGTTGATAAATCACTTTCATTATGTTGAATGACTGCTTCCATCTTATCAAGTGCTTTATATAATCTTGCTTCTTTTGTCTTTAACGCATCCATTTCTTGAAACAGACAAGTGAATTCTTGTTTTAGGTTTTCTGGTAATTCATTTAATAAAGTAGCTACCGCTGTTTTTTCAATTTCTTCTTGTTGATCATTTTTTAAAAAAGATGGAATATCACCTGTAATTGCTTCTCCAAAATCATGAAGGATGCACATCTTAATCACTTTATCACTATCGATATCCGCAATCTCATCTTTCACTAATAAAGCAAATAGGGAAAGTCGCCAACTATGGGCTGCTACACTTTCATGCGTTCCATCACTCGTCCAACTATGACGGGTATTTGATTTAAGCTTTTCAACCTTATGAAGAAACGTTAATAATTGTAGAGGTTCCATTAAGCTTCATCTCGATTCTTAATTAATTGTTCGATTGAAGTTCTCTCTTCAAAACTCATATCATGAAGCGGTAAAACAAAATATACATTTGTATATTTCAGCAATAATAAATCACTCATCTCTTTTACTTCAACAATGTCTTTATAGAAAATTGCTTCACTTCCTTTACTTGTCGTAAAGTAGGTATCGTAAAAAATATAAGATTGAGATAAAGACTCACAAATACCATTTGCCAGTGCTTTTTGTAATGTTTTTTTAGTATAGAAAGAAAAGAAAAAATAAACAACGGCACAATCTGTAAAGGTTAACATAATAAAGACTGGTATATTTAATCCTTGTTGATCTTTCGCTAATAATTTAGCTCCTAAAAAACCAATCACGATACAAACAACAACTAAAAACAAAATTATGGTTCTAGAATTGTTCTTCATATTATGTCGATAATATTTTTCAAAGTCAGTTTCACTTACTTTTACATCTAATTGAATTCTCATAATTTCTTGTCCCTCTCTTTCTTATGTACCCATTATAGCAAATCTAGGGCGAAAATACGTACTTTTTTGATTAAAAAAAGGTGTTGCGTAAACAACACCGAATCATTTTACTTTTACTAATTATTTTACATCTTTTAATGAATTCAAATAAGAACCTAATAAAGCAAATACCGCAATCACAATGGTTACAATTCCTAAGTGAAGCATTGTCACACTTGAAATACTAAGCGCATCTACTTTTCCTTCAATTTCCGGTAATGCATAACTTGCAAGTCCACTTAAATGAATGTAGTTTCCAGCAAAACGAAATGCCATTCCACCAAAGAATACATACAATAAAGAAAGGATTGTTGCGATGCCAGAATTTGAGATTAATGTTCCAATAAAGAAGAAAATAACTGTATAGTTTAAACATACAACTAATTGTAATAATACCGTCGGAATAAAGGCCGCTAAATCAGGTGCGAAATTTCCACCTAGATATAGACATAAACCAAGCGATGTTAGTGCTTCAACGACGAATAAGATTGAAGTTCCTACAAAGGTACCTAATAGTTTCCCAAAATAGATGGAAGTACGTGATACACCACTGCATACATAATTCTTTAATGTTCCTTCATGAAGATCTTCTTGCGCAAAATGAATTACTAAAATTGCCGTTAAAATGGGTAAGATATTTGAGAAGGTTGTAAGTACACGAGCAAAGTCTTTACTCTGTGGATCATTAAAACCAGTTCCAATCGTTGCACAACACATTCCAAATAGGGCTATCATAAACATTCTACTATGAGCTAATTTATATAACTCAGCTTTAAATACTCTACTCATTTACAATACCTCCTACTAATTCAATGAACAATTGTTCTAAATCAATATTTTTTTCCTTTACTTCCTTTTCAGTAATTTCTTTTACTAATTTACCTTTTTTAATAAAGCCGTAATGTGTAGCAATCTTTTCCATTTCACCTAAGATATGACTTGAAATTAAAATGGTAACACCCTTTTTATTAAGTTTTAATAAAATATTACGAATGTTCGCAATTGCAATTGGATCTAAACCATTGATTGGTTCATCCAATATTAATAATTTAGGATCGCCTAAGATAGCACAAGCAATTCCTAAAGATTGACGCATACCTAATGAATATTCTTTTACTCGTTGATTCTTTTTATCTAATAAATCAACTTCTCTTAACGCTTCTTGAATTGCTGCTTCCGCATGATTTAAACCTAATAATTTAGCGCGGATTTCTAAGTTTTGATACGCTGTGAATTCTTGATAGAACGCTGGTGTTTCAATGATTGATCCCGTTTCTCTTCTTGCTTCAAATACATCTTTACCTAATAAAGACATCTCACCTTTTGTTGGTTTGCTAAGACCTAGTAACATTCTCATAAAAGTTGTCTTACCAGCTCCGTTTCGACCAATTAAACCATAAATAGCTCCTTCTTCAATGTTGATAGTTATATCATCGTTTGCATGATAACTACCATACTTTTTAGATAAGCCTTTTGTTGAAATTGCATAAGCCATTGAATTGCCTCCTTTTATTATAAAAACACTAAAAGAACAATAATATTATTGTTCTGTCAGCATCTTCCCTAAGTACATTTTTATAATAGCATTTCTTGAATTAAAGTTAATCGTTTTTACTTATAACGAACTTTCCTTACTAATTTTGTTTATTTAACCGATAAAAAAGTTCTTCCTTAAAGAAGAACTTTCATACTTAAGCTTTAAAAGCATCGATATATTTATGAATATTATTAATATTTGAATAAGTTTGAACTTCATCATCTTTTAATACAACTAAAGTTGGTGCTTGCATGATGGCAAATTTTTCGCTTAAATCAGCATGTTCTTGTGCATCCAATTTTTTATATTGAATTCCTGCGCTGGTTAATAAACTATCTGCAATCTTACAATTTGGACAAGTTTTAGTTGTGAATAACATAACTTCACTTGGATCCTTAAAGACTTTTGTTTCCGTGCTACATGTTTCACTTGGTGCTACTTCTTTTACTTTTATATGTGATGTACCTAAATCATAAACTTTACGCTCTTTATACTCTTGAGTTTTTCCGATATTCCAGTTTTGAACTGGGCGATAATAACCCGTGATTCGACTATAGACTTCGGTTGTTTCACCACAGATTGGACAAGTGAATTCTTCTCCGGCAATATAACCATGATTCTTACAAATCGAATAAGTTGGCGATAAAGTATAATAAGGTAATTTATAATTAGCGGCAATCTTTTGAACAAGGGTAGCAGCAGCTTTCCAATCCGGAAGTTTTTCACCTAAGAAAGCATGGAATACCGTACCAGATGTATACAAAGTTTGTAGTTGATCTTGAATATCCAAGGCTTCAAAGATATCTTCTGTATAGCCAACTGGTAAATGAGAACTATTCGTATAATAAGGACGATCATCATTTTCACTGGCTGTGATAATATCTGGGAATTGATCGCGATCATGTTTCGCTAAACGATAAGAGGTAGACTCAGCAGGAGTTGCTTCTAAGTTATACAAATCCCCATATTCTTCTTGGTAAATCACCAAACGATCGCGCATATGATTCAATACTTCTTTTGAGAACGCTTGTGTTTCAGAATGCGTTAAATCTGCTTTTAACCAGTTTGCATTTAGACCAACTTCGTTCATTCCAATTAAACCAATCGTTGAGAAATGATTATCGAAAGATCCTAAATAACGCTTTGTATAAGGATATAAACCTTCAAGCAATAGTTTTGTGATGACCCCACGCTTTACATGTAGGGAACGTGCTGATACATCCATTAAATGATCCAAACGCTTATAGAAGTCTTCTTTATCTTTCGCAAGATAAGCGATGCGTGGCATATTAATGGTAACGACACCAACCGATCCAGTGCTTTCTCCACTACCGAAGAAACCACCTGATTTACGACGTAATTCACGCAAATCTAAACGTAAACGACAGCACATACTACGAACATCGCTTGGTTCCATATCACTATTTACATAGTTAGAGAAATAAGGAGTTCCATATTTACTTGTCATTTCAAATAACAAACGATTATTTTCTGTATCGCTGAAATCAAAGTCTTTCGTTATCGAATAAGTAGGAATTGGATATTGGAAACCACGACCATTTGCATCTCCCTCTAACATAACTTCGATGAAGGCTTTGTTGACCATATCCATTTCTTTCTTACAATCTTTGTATTTAAAATCCATTTCAACGCCACCAACAATGGCATTCATTTCAGCTAAATCATTTGGTATCGTCCAATCTAATGTAATATTAGAGAAAGGTGCTTGAGTCCCCCAACGACTTGGCGTATTCACTCCATAAATAAAGGATTCAATTGCTTTTTTAACTTGTTTATATTCCAAGTTATCAACTTTCACAAAGGGTGCTAAGTACGTATCAAAAGAAGAAAAGGCTTGAGCTCCTGCCCATTCATTTTGCATAATGCCTAAGAAGTTAACCATTTGATTACATAAAGAAGATAAATGTTTTGCTGGTTTCGAAGTTATCTTTCCACCAATTCCACCAAGTCCATCTAAAATTAATTGTTTTAATGACCAACCTGCACAATAACCAGTTAACATTGATAAATCATGTAAGTGAATTTGTCCTTCACGATGAGCATTCGCAATTTCTTCATCATAGATTTCTGATAACCAATAATTAGCTGTAATCGCACCACTGTTGTTTAGAATCAAACCACCTACGGAATAAGTAACGGTTGAATTCTCTTTTACTCGCCAATCGGCAACATTTACATAACTATTTACTAATTCTTTATAATCAAGATACGTAGCTTTCATATTACGAACTTTTTCACGTTGTTTACGATATAAAATATATGATTTTGCTACATCACCATAACCAGATTGAATCAATACGGATTCAACACTATCTTGAATATCTTCTACTTGAATTAAACTGTTTTTAATTTTAGGTTCAAAATCAGATGTTACACGAAGTGCTAACATATCAATTACACTTGGATGTTGTTCACGCTCTTGGGATTTAAATGCTTGCGTGATTGCGACACTAATTTTATTGATATTAAACTCAGTTGTACTGCCATCTCTTTTCACAACTTGATACATATTTGTATCCTCCTTTTTTTATATTCCCCTTAATTCACAATTTGGAATTATTTTTTTAACTTCAGCTAATAATTCCTGAAGTTCTTTTTTTTCATAAGCATGTAGACCTTTTTGAATGACACATTCACTATCAACAAAATTCTGTAGGTAATATGCTTTAGCACCTTTAATCAAATTTGCCAATTCTAGAATATCTTCCTTTGTATGAAATTCTTTCACAACGGTAGTTCTAAACTCATAAGCAACGCTATCCGATAATAGATAATCAATGCTCTCTTGAATCTTCGTTAAATCGAAATCCTTTACACCAATCGTTTCACCATAGCGTTTTGGTGAATTCTTTATATCCATTGCGACATAATCAATCAAGCCTTTATCAACTAACGCTTTTAAGCGTTTCGGTGAACTTCCATTTGTATCTAGTTTAATCTGATAGCCAAGTTGTTTCACTTCTTCTAGAAAGGGCTCTAAAGCTTCTTGTAGCAGCGGTTCACCACCACTGATACAAACACCTTCTAATACTTGCTTTCGCTTGGTTAGAAAAGCTAATACTTCATCTGTATCAATCGTCTTAGTGTTTTCTGGAAGAAAAACCAAATCACTGTTTTGACAAAATGGACATCTGAAATTACAACCGCCGGTAAAGATCGTCGTACCAAGTTTTCCTGGCCAATCTAATAAAGTAAGCTTTTGAATTCCAAAGATTTTCATTCGGCAATCATCTTCATTTGTATACTGAAGAGCATTTTGTGATACCTTCATCTGTAAGCGTTCATACTCTTTTATTTCATCTTCGGATAAACCTTCGGTAACTCTTCCCCACCATTCTCTCCTTAATAAATAGATCTGCGAGATAATGTCTTTTGTTTTATCTGTGGTATATAAACAATGAGCACGTTTATCCTCTTCACTTGTTTTCATTTCAATGTAACCTTGTTCTTCAAGCTTTGCGATGCCTTTGGTAACCGTTCCTTTATCAAAACCACCCTTTGAAGCAAGTTGTTGCATACCAATTCCTTCATTCTCATACGTGAGAATTAAAAACAATAATTGTCCAGAACCGATTTGAAATTCACTCATTCTTTTGTCGTAATACTTTTGACTGCATCGATATAAAAGGGATGCATTCATCTGTAAATAATTATGATCTTCCATGACACTCTCCCTAATGGTTGGATACTCAACTAAACTGATAATATCATAATACAAACACAAATTCAACGAGTAAATTCTGAAAGTTTTTACATCAAATTGTGAAATGCAAACCCTTACAGAGCAAAGATATTCCATATTTAAATTTTTCGTTATTTTATCATGTATTAGCTAACAAAAACTCAATCAATTTTGCTGAAAATAAAATGATTCACTTTTTAGTAATGCTTATTTCCTCTCCTTGTTTCCTTGGTTGACTTAATTTATGAACTCTATTACAATAAATGGCGAAAGGGTTTTATTTTAAGGGTGTTTAGTTTATGAAATCAAGGGAAAATTTTTCATCACGTCTCGGCTTTATATTAATATCAGCTGGATGTGCGGTTGGACTTGGTAATGTGTGGCGCTTTCCTTATATAACAGGGAAATATGGGGGAGCTGCTTTCGTATTATTATATTTAGTGTTTTTAGTTATCTTAGGATTACCGATTATGGTAATGGAATTCTCAGTTGGTCGTGCCTCTCAAAAATCAGCAGCAAAATCATTTGATGTCTTAGAACCAAAAGGATCTACTTGGCATAATATCAAATATGTTGCGATTGGTGGTAACTATTTATTGATGATGTTTTATACAACCGTTGGTGGTTGGATGTTGAATTATTGTTTTAAAATGGCAACCGGTAGTTTTCAAGGTTTAAATTCACAAGCCGTTGCCAATACCTTTGGTTCGATGTTAGCAAATCCTGGTGAGAACTTATTTTGGATGTTAGCAACGATCATCATCGGCTTTGTTGTTTGTAGCAAGGGGCTACAAAATGGCGTAGAGAAAATATCAAAATATATGATGTCTTGTTTGTTCATCGTTATGATTGTTTTAGTTGTTCGTGCGATCACTTTACCAAATGCTATCGAAGGACTTAAATTCTACCTCATTCCTGACTTTGGGAAAATGGTATCAGCAGGGCTGGGAGATGCGATCTTTGCGGCTATGGGACAAGCTTTCTTTACCTTGAGTTTGGGTATTGGTTCATTAGCAATCTTCGGTAGTTACATTGGGAAAGAACGTAGCCTGTTAGGTGAAAGTATCAATGTATGTATCTTAGATACACTGGTTGCTTTCATCGCTGGTTTAATTATCTTCCCTGCTTGTTTCTCCTTTAATGTAGCAGCAGATAGTGGTCCTGGTTTGGTCTTTGTGACTTTGCCCAATGTCTTTAATTCCATGTCAATGGGAAGTCTATGGGGTTGTTTGTTCTTCTTATTCATGTCGTTTGCGGCTTTAACTACCGTTATTGCCGTCTTTGAGAATATTGTTGCTTATGCCTTAGATTGTGGTTGGACAAGAAAGAAAGCAGTTATCTTTAACTTTATATTAGTTTTGATCTTATCCATTCCTTGTGCCTTAGGCTTTAATGTATTATCCTTTATTCAACCTTTAGGACTTGGTAGTACGATTCAAGATTTAGAAGATTTCATTGTTTCAAATAACTTATTACCATTAGGTTCCTTATTATATTTATTCTTCTGTACTCATCGTTATGGTTGGGGTTGGAAGAATTTTATTCAAGAAGCAAATGCTGGGAAAGGCTTAAAGTTTCCAACTGCGATTAAAGCTTATGTAACTTTTATCCTTCCATTAATTGTATTGTTTATCTTCTTTCAAGGATACATTCAAAAATTCGCTTTTCCACTTAATGTGATTCTTCCAACGATTATTTTAATTGGTATTTTATATATTCCAATTCAAGCTTATTTAAAAGGTAAAAAGAATTAAACAAAACCTCTAAACTTTCACTCTTGATTGTTTAGAGGTTTTTTTAGTAATTTAAGAAAAAACTGAATTCCTGTACCCATAAGTAGAATCGCCAACATGGTGCCAATTCCAAATTGTGCGCCTAACATACTTCCGATAATCGTTAAGGTAATATCAATGATGGTACGAATATAGCCAACCGCTATGTTAGATTGCTTCGCGATCGAGAAAACTAATGCTTCATAGGCTCCCATACCTAAATCAGCTTGTGAATAATAAGCAACACCAAAGGCTAGAAGGATAAATCCAAACATACAAATAATGACTCTTAAATAGAAGGGATAATCTTGAAAGAACAGCTTACTTAGCACATCGGTTGTAACTGCTACTACTAGTGGACTTAGCAAACTACCAATATTAATATAGGATCGATTGATAAAGAAAACGATACCGATAAAAACTATGTTAACTAAGATATTTGCTTGACCAAATGTAATCGATAATTGTTTTGATAAGCCTAGCCAAAACAAACTCATTGGATCACTTCCAACTCCACTTGATACAACAATTGAGATTCCTATTCCCATAATAAATGATCCAACAATGACCATCATGGTTCTTTTTATTCGATTCATTTCTTCCTCCCAATCTTTTTGATTTGTTTAAAAAGTTTCATAACTTTTCTACCATTACTTAATATACACTTGCTTCATCAAGTTAGCAACTATATTCATTCAACATTCATTTCGTCTTTTAGTATTGGGCATTAAAAAAGCCCTGATTAAGGACTTTATGTTTATATGGTGGAGGTGAGGAGAGTCGAACTCCTGTCCAGAAACAGTCCCACGTAACAATGTCTACAGTTTAGTTCATCTTAGTACTCAGTAGTTAGCGATGAACAAACGCTACTGAGGTATCTGATAATATTTTCATGATATTACGCTCAGATTCGTAAAATATCCCTACTCTTTCTATCTTAGTACTTATTGACTACTCAAAAGAGGACAGTAGAACAATAAGGCTGCAAACCAGTATTTAGGTTAAATTAAGCAGCGAAAGCAACTTGAGTGTTACCACCGAAGAAGCTTGCAAATTTAGTTTTTGCGTTTAAGTTTTTTTTGGTTTTAACGCGAACCACGCGACTGCAATCATTACCAAACTTATCCCTGTCGAAACCAGTACACCCCCATGGTATTGTTGTTTAAAAACAACGTATGTTTATTATAACTGAAATTAAGAAAGAATCCTATCGAAAAAGCTTAAAATTGATTTTTTAATGCTTTTTCGATTTCGCGTTTCGCATCTTTTTCTTTTTGCGCATTACGTTTATCATGAAGATCTTTACCTTTTGCTAGTGCAATCTCCATTTTAGCCATTCCTTTATCTAAATATAAAGAGATGGGAACAATGGTATAACCTTTCAATTTTACTTTTTGTTCTAACTTCGTGATTTCCAAATGATGAAGCAATAATTTACGTTCTCTTGTTTCATCATGATTAAAACGATTCCCAAAATCATATTGAGGAATATACATTTCTTTTATATATGCTTCATTATTAATAAAGCTTACATAAGCATCTTTTAGTTGAACACTACCTTTACGAATCGCTTTGATTTCAGTTCCTTGTAAGACTAACCCTGCTTCCATTCGTTCTTCTAAAAAGAAATCATGACTTGCCTTACGATTAAATGCGATTACTTTTCGCATGTTCATCTCTCCCTTCTAATATATGATTTTCACGTTGTCTTTCATAACTTGATGAGTTAAATCAATAAAATATTGTCTTGTAATCTTTTGACCATCATAACCATTAAGTCCATGACTTGCTGCTAATTCCTCGCTATAGTCTTTTAAAGCATAGGTTTTAAAGTCTTTAAAGCCAGGTTTGAAGTGTGAAATAACTGGGTAAAATTCAACATTCTCAATTTCTATTTTACCGCTATCACCCTTTTTTACGATTTCCCATTTAGCAAGGCCACCAAGCATTCGATAATCTACATCTTGAGCAGAAAGAAAATTACCTAATGAATACATGACAAGTGTATCATTCCCGTTTTTCCCTTTTAAATAATCGATTGGTTGAATCACATGAGGATGAGATCCAATAATTACACTAACACCTTCATCACTTAAAAATTGAGCTAATTCTTTTTGCGTAGCATCGGCTGTAAATTGATATTCACTACCCCAATGCATACTAGCTAATATAACATCACATTTCGCTTGTTTCAAGTCTTTTATTGCTTTCTTTAATGCTTGCTTGTCGGTATTATTAATTAGATATTCTTTACCCTGTGGTTCGATGATTCCATTTGTTCCATAGGTGTAGTTAAGTAGTCCAAAACTTAAACCATTGCGTTTTATGATCCGTAAGCGTTTTGCTTCTTTTTCATCTCGATTGATACCCGTAGTGACAACATCTGGATATTTATCCCAAAAATTCATAGCGGATTCAATACCCGCTTGTCCTGCATCAAGAGAATGATTACTCGCTTGTGATATCCAATCAAATCCCGCTTTCACAATCGCATCGCCAATTTCTTGTGGTGAATTAAACATCGGATAATGACTTAACCCAAGTTCTCTTCCACCTAAAATCGTTTCTTGATTAATATTGGCAATATCAACTGCTTGCGTTAGATAATTTGTATTCTCATAAATGGTATCATAATTCCAAGTTCCATCGCTGTTTTGATGATAAGGATCACTAAAGATTGCTCCATGAATCAAATCATCGCCAACCGCAGCAAAGCTAACCCGCTTATCTTCTTTTACTGGTTTCGCCGCGTTTTCGGTATTTTCCTTGGTTTCCGTTTTGTCCGGGTTTGCTTCCTTTGTGCATCCGTTTAGGCTTAAAACCATCAGACTTATCATGATTAAATTGATTATTTTTTTCATCTTTTTTATCTCCCTTAACAAGAATAAAATCCACTTGTTTCTTAAATCGAGAGGCCCCTAATACTTTTACCTTTACTTTTTGCCCCATGACAAAACGTTTTTTGCTGCTTCTTGCGATTAATGATTTACCTTCTTCATCATATTCATAATAATCATCGGTCATATTTGATATGTGAACAAGTCCTTCCACTGTATTATCAAGTTCAACAAACATCCCAAAGCGCATAATTGAACTGATAACTCCATCGTACTCACAGCCAATATATTTCTCCATATATTCTGCTTTTTTCATATCATCTACATCACGCTCTGCTTCGATTGCATTGCGCTCTTGTTTGGAACATTGAACTGCTGCATCTTCAATCCATTTTTCATCGTTACGAATTTTATTTTCATCGCTCACTTGATTAAAATAATATTTACGTAACATTCGATGAACAATTAAATCTGGATAACGACGAATCGGTGAAGTAAAATGTGTATATTCTTCAAGTGCTAAGCCAAAATGGCCAAGGCATTTTGCATCGTAACGAGCTTTCTGCATACTTCTTAACATGTAAGTTGATAAGACTGGATATTCTGGTGTATCAAGTGCTTCATTTAAGAAAGCTTGCATTTGTTTTGGATGAATATCGCCACTATTACCTTTAAAAGGATGTCCCATAATTAAAGCGGTTTTCGCAAATTCACGAATCTTCTTTGCATCTGGTTCTTCATGAACTCGATAAATAGAAGGCAATTTAGCTTTCTTCACATGACTTGCTACACATTCATTAGCGGCAATCATAAAGTCTTCAATGATTAATTCAGAACGGCCTCGCTCTCTTAATACGATATCGGTAACTTTTCCTTTCGCATTAACTAAGATTTTAGCTTCTTTACTATCAAAATCAATCGCTCCTAATTGGATGCGACGTTTACGAATAATATCGGATAAACATACCATCTGTTCACACATTTCAATCAAATGGGGATACTTTTCACATGTCTTTTGATCCTTGGCAAGAATCGCATTCACATCGGTATAAGTCATTCGCTCCGTAGTCTTGATATAAGAGGGGTAGATTGCATATCGCATTGTATTGCCTCTTTGATCTATATCCATCTCACAGCTTATCGTAAGTCGCTCTACTTGCGGATTTAAGGAACAAATACCATTGCTTAAGCTATGTGGTAACATCGGTACAACTCGATCCACGACATAAACACTCGTTCCTCGATCATATGCTTCACTATTTACTTCCATTCCTTCTTTAACATAATAAGAAACATCCGCAATATGTACCCCGAGACGATAACCACCTTCAATGCATTCAACACTGATTGCATCATCTAAGTCACGACTATCTTCTCCATCAATTGTGATGATGGTTTTATCACATAGATTGATTCTACCTACTTTATCGCTATCTAATACATGGTCGGGTATTTTATTTATTTCATCGATTACGTTGGTTGGAAATTCTGGTTCAATATGATGCTCTAAAAGAATTGATAAGATATCAATTCCTGGATCGTATTTATGACCTAATACTTTAATAATCGATGCCTTTAAAACATTCGTGTATTCATCGATATGAACCATAACTTTGGTATCATCAACTAGTCTAAAATCATTGATGTTGGTGATTTTAAAACGTCGATCGTTCATAAATGCATCACTTAAAAAGATTGATTTTCCTTCGCGAATGCGAATCGTTCCCACCACATTAACTAAATTACGTTCGATTACTTCAACCACTTCACATTCACTTGTTTCATCAAAATTCTTCCAGGTTCTTGCGAACACGATATCATTTTGTAAACCACCATGAATATTTTGTGAACTCACATAAAAAGACTGGGTTTCATTTTCCACAAAACCAAAGCCTTTGGCATTTATTCTTAAAGTTCCACGAATAAAGCCTGCATGTTCACATAATAAATATCTTCCTCTTGGATCATGAACAATCACATGTTCTTTTACTAAAGCATGAAGTTGTTCCATTACCAAAACAAAGTCTTCTTTTGTTTCTTTTTTTAATAACAATTGGATTGTTTTTATATCTAAACCTTTTGTTTTTTCATTTAAAAGTTCTAGTATTTCTTGTCGTATATCTTCCATAACATACCACCTTTCAAATTCTTATAATGAATAAAAAAAGACCTTTACGGTCTTAATTATCCAATAATACTTACTATGATCACAATCACAAAAAACGAAATTCCCATAACTAACGTTAGGTTGGAAATTACTTTTTCAGGACCACGTTCTTTAACATTAGCAAATAGATTCAATCCATCACCACCTGTAAAGGCACTGTTAATTCCATCTGATTTACCACTTTGTAATAAGGAGAGTATTATTAAAGCGACCGATACGCACATTAACAAAATATTTAAAAAACTGTTCATAATTCTCCTCCTTTCCTATCTGCTACATTATTATAACAAATACATATCTTAATAGCAACAAGTTTTATGTTTCATGAAAGTGCCTTTTAAAAAAATGAAGCATGATTTACATGCCCCATTTAAACTAATTTTTATAAATATTATAGAAAGTCGAAAGCCCTGGATAAACTGCCATTTCTCCTAGTTCTTCTTCAATTCTCATCAATTGATTATACTTTGCGATTCGATCACTTCTTGAAAGTGAACCAGTTTTAATCTGGCCTGCATTAAAGGCAACCGCTATGTCCGCAATTGTTGTATCTTCACTCTCACCGGAGCGATGTGAAACAACGGCTGTATAACCATGTGATTTCGCTAATTCCATCGCTTCAAAGGTTTCACTTAACGTACCAATTTGATTCACTTTAATTAAAATGGAATTTGCAATTCCTTTTTCAATCCCTTCTTGAAGAATTTTTGGATTTGTGACAAATAAATCATCACCGACAATTTGAATTTTATGAGAAAGCCGTTCACTCATCTTTTTCCATCCATCCCAATCTCTTTCACCTAGTCCATCTTCAATGGAAATGATTGGATATTTCTCAACTAGTTCTTCATACCAAGCAATCATTTCATCGGTTGTTTTACTTCCTTGACCAGATTTCTTTAAATCATATTTTTTTGTTTCAACATTATAGAATTCACTCGCAGCAACATCCATTGCTAGCATGATATCTTTGCCGCCTTCATAGCCGGCAAGTTTAATTGCTTCCATGATGCATTCAAGTGGTTCTTCATTACTACCAAGATTAGGTGCAAAGCCACCTTCATCACCAACTGCCGTAACTTGACCTTTTGCTTTTAATACTTTCTTTAAGTTATGAAATACTTCAGCGCCCATTCGAATTGCTTCTTTGATGCTAGTTGCACCAACAGGCATTATCATGAATTCTTGAAAGTCTACGGATGAATCGGCATGTGATCCACCATTTAATACATTCATCATGGGTACTGGCATTTTATAAGTATTAAAACCACCTAAGTAACGATACAACGGCATATCATAATAATCAGCTGCCGCCTTAGCGACTGCCAAAGAAATACCTAATATCGCATTTGCTCCATACTTTGATTTATCATTGGTACCATCTGCTTCAATCAATATTTTATCAATTAATTTTTGATTGCTTACATCAAGTCCAATCATCTTTTCAAATAAGATTTCATTTACATTGTTTACTGCTTTTTCTACCCCTTTTCCAAGGTAGCGAGACTTATCTCCATCCCGCAATTCAAGCGCTTCACGCTCTCCTGTAGAGGCACCACTTGGGACAATGGCACGCCCAAAAGCTCCACTTTCTGTTTCTACTTCTACTTCTATCGTCGGATTGCCACGTGAGTCTAATACTTCACGAGCATGAACATCAATAATATATGGCATAATTTTTCCTCCTTATGTCTTTTGACTATTTTATTTTAGCACAGTCTTAAAAAAATCCATTCTAAGATGCCTAAAAATAGCATCAAACTACTTCTTAGGTTGGATCAATTCGCTTAAATTATTCACAACTCGATCCGGTTGAATATGATAACGTTCAATATCTTCAATTTGATGTACTCCCGTTGTCACAAAGATTGTTTCAACCTGTTCTCTCATCCCTAACAAAATATCTGTTTCTAAGTTATCACCAACGATAATCGCATCTTCTTTATCGATATTAAAATACTCACATGCTTCCTCTAAAATAGGCGCATAAGGTTTCCCAATCTTTGGACTCTCTTTATGTATTGCATATTCAAACATAGCAACAATACTTCCATTGCCTACATTAAAACCATCCGGTTTGGCTAGTAAGCGATCGTTGTTGGTACCGATAAGATTCGCTCCTTTTAATAAATAACTCAATGCCTTTGAATATTTTTCATAAGTACCATAAGCATCTAGACCAACAAACACATGATCGACTTCATCTTCACTTAAGATAAAACCATTATCAAGTAAAGCTTCCTTTAAACCATCTTGACCAATATAATATGCTTTATTTCCCTTATAGTGTTTCTTTACATAACGTGCAGAAGCCATCGCCGAAGTAAAAAAATGTTCTTCTTTAATATGCTCATAACCCATCTTTACCATATGTTCTACGTTTTGTGCTTTGGTTCTTTTCGCATTGTTCGTTAAAAAAACAAACTTCTGATTCGTTTCAATTAAATAATCAATGAAATCTTTTGCCCCATCAATGATGGCTGTTCCTCGATACATCGTTCCATCTAAATCAATCATATACATTTTCATATCGACACCTCATTGTTATTATACAATAAATTAAGGTACTTTTTTACTTTAACTTCGATATTTCTTTGATCGTCTTGATTTATTTTTAGGTTGTACATATAAACCAATCAAAATTAATAATACCGGCCAATATTGATTCATAAAAGAACTACTATTTTCAATCAATTCACGAAGTGGATAATCGGGTTTGATTAATAATAAGATGCCAATTAGTGAAATCAATATTCCTAATATTCTGCGCATAGGCTTCACTCCTTATCTATAGTATAAGAATAAAGAAATGAAAAACGTGTCAAAAAAAAGAATGCCAAATGACATTCTTACATTAAATCTGCTTTCTCTAAATCTGCATAACCAATTTCAGTTGGTGTTTCTCGACCAAATAGAATGGTAAGTACAACAGCAACTTGAGTATCATCATGTAGTTCTTCTACGCTACCTTCCACTCCAGAGAATGGACCAGCAAGGATTTTAACTCGATCACCAACTACAAAATCAACATTAACTTTGCGTTCGCTCATTCCTAAACGACGTAAAATTGATTCGATTTCTTCGTCTGCTACTGGGAATGGTTTTGCTCCACCACCAGATGATCCAATAAATCCAGTTACGCCTGGTGTATTACGTACAACATACCAAGCTTCATCCGTCATAATCATTTCAACAAATAAATATCCAGGGAATAAGTTTCTTACTTTTTCAACTTTTTTACCATTTTTAAATTCAATTTCTGTTTCTTCCGCTACAATAATACGAAACAAACAATCCTCTAAACCCATCGTTTCTCCACGACGTTCTAGATTCTCTTTTACACGGTTTTCATGCCCTGCATAAGTATTGACAACGTACCATTCTTTTTTTTCTTCGCTCATGCATAGCCTCCTAAATTCCGATAAAATTCAACCACATTTTGGCGAACCATTCACAAATGAAGAAAAAAGCTGCGAATGCCGTAGTAAACATGATAACCATTACGCTGTCATTTGTTAAGTCTTTCAACTTTGGCCAGCGAATACGATGTATTTCAGCACGAATACCGGCAATACTAAACCATTTCATAAAAATCTCTCCTTATTTCGTCTCTTTATGAATTGTATGTTCGCCGCATTTTTTGCAGTATTTTTTCAATTCAAGACGTTCTGTATTTGTTTTTTTGTTACGATGTGTCGTATAATTTCGAGAAAGGCAGCGAGTACAAGTGAGAATAATTTTATCACCCATGAATAACACCTCTTTCTTTACGCCTAATAACTTTATCATAAACAGGCTTCTTAGTCAATACAACAAAACATCCAATGAATCATCCTTATCAGCATATTATCTAGCTTATTTCATGATAGTTTATCATGTCTCTGCATTATTTTTTGATTAAACTGTTTCAGTTTTTGAATCGTATTATCGACCTTTTTAATTGAAACATTCAAATTAGTAGAAATTTGTTTATAACTATAACCATAAAATTTATATTCCCAAACTGCTTGTTCAAAAATCGGTAGCTTTTTAAGCTCATCATAAAAGGTTTGTTGGAGTTCTTGAAGTTCAAAACACCACAAAGGATCATATTCGCAATGATTGTTCTCTAAGGTGTCAATTAAATATACACTTTGAGCTTCATTAACGTACATGTCAGCCGATACCGATTCTTGTTTGGGGATTCTTTGTTTACAATTAATTCTTCGCACTTCATTAATCGCAGCTTGTTGCGCTAATAATTTAAAATAGAAAGAGAATTCCGTCCCTTTATCTTCACGAAAACTTAAGGTAGCTAAATAAAGAACAAAGCGACATTGAAGACATAAATCAAAACGTTCTGAAGTATCTTTAAAATGATACTGAAAAGAAAAAGCAATTGCTTTATACACTCTTTCATATCGCCTTAATAAAAGATCCAATGCTTCTTCACTGTGTTGATGAATCATGTAGATTAATTCGTAATCTTCACTCGCCCATCTTACCCCCATAAGTCCTCCTAATTATACCTATAATTTATGACGTTGATTGTAGATCTCATATAAGATAATTCCACAAGCAACACTTGCATTTAAAGATGTAATCGTTCCTTCCATTGGTAATGCTATCGTAAAGTCACAATTCTTTTTAACTAAAGGAGATATCCCAAAGCCTTCCGACCCAATTACTAATACTAAGGGAGAATCATAGCGACCTTTGCGATAATCAATCGAATCTTGTAAATCAGCAGCTGCGACCCAATACCCAGCCTTTTTTAATTGTTGTAAAGTTTGCGCTAAGTTTGTAACCATCGCTACTTTGATTGTATCAATGGCCCCTGTACTAACTTTCGCAACCGTTGAAGTGAGTGAAACACTGCGATGTTTCCCAATGATAACTCCATCAACTCCAACTGCATCACAAGTTCTAAGAATAGCTCCTAGATTATGTGGATCTTCTAAACCATCTAACATAACAAACAAAGGCATCTTATCTTTTGGAATTGATGCAATGATCTCTTCAATGGAATAAGTTTTATATTCATCTATTTTCACTGCAATGCCTTGATGTTGGGCACCTGGAAATAAAGCATCCATTTTTTTTCTTGATAATGAAGTGATTTTTAAACCAGCTTTTTCAATATCTTTTTTTAATTGTAGATCATTGCTTTGTTCTAACATTAATACTTCATATATCTTTTTTTCACTACTTAGTATTTGTCTTACGACATTTTTCCCATATACATATTGTGTCATCGTTTTTCACCAATCACTTTCATCGCACTCCAAAGTGTTTCTAAGCGTTCTTCTTGATTACTCAAATATAAATAACCCCATATCGCTTCCATCCCAGTAGATAAGCGGTAGGTCCTGATATCCGCATTTTTAGCCTTTGTTCCGATGTTTGCATTTCGACCGCGTTTCATAATTGACATTTCATCTTCATTAAAGAAGTTTTGTTCGATTAAGTTTTCTAACATATAGGCTTGCGCTTTCGCACTCACCCACATGCTGGCTTTCTTTTGTAAGATGTCAGGTCGTTCAAATCCTTGTTCCATAAGATAAACACGCACTTTTAAAGACATCAAAGCATCACCAATAAAGGCTAGCGTAGTCCCATTATGCAACGATGCTTCCATTAAAGAATGCCTCGATCAATTAATTCTTTACGATAAAGATCGGCTTGCGTAAAATCTTTGTCGCCTTTCGCACGATTCCATTTCTCATAAACGTTAAGATCATCTTCACTGCATTCAATTCTTGGAATATCGATACCTAACACATATAACATTGCTTCCATGCTTACAACAATACGTGCAATTTGATTTAAATCACATTCTTTTTGACGCATACTTGCATTCAATTGTTTGTTTGCTTCAAATAAAGAAGCAAAGGCATTTGGTGTATTTAAATCTTCTTCCAATGCGCTTAAAAATGTTTGCCATAACGTTGCTTCTTTTTCATTACCAATAACATGTTTTGCCATCGCAAGTTTAACATCTGCTTGTTTTAAAGATGTTTTAATCTTTTCTAATTCTTTTCCGGCTGATTCAATAATTTCTTCATTTATATTTAAAGGCGAACGATATTGAGCACTTAACATAACCCAACGAAGTACATTTGCCCCAATTTGTTGAATCATATCTTTTGCCCAGATAACATTACCAAGTGATTTTGACATCTTTTCACCATCGATATTAACCATTCCATTATGAATCCAATAATTCGCAATCGAAGTATCATAAGCAGCACAAGATTGAGCAATTTCATTTTCATGATGAGGGAACTTAAGATCCATTCCTCCTCCATGAATATCAATGCGATGTCCTGGATATTCTTTGTTGATCATAACCACACATTCTGTATGCCAACCAGGTCGTCCAACGGACCAAGGAGAATCCCATTTAATACCATCTTCGGTTTTTTTCCAAAGTGTGAAATCTAAAGGATTTTCTTTCTTACTGTTTTCATCAATGCGTGCTCCAACAATTAAATCATCCACTTGTTGATTGGATAATTTTCCATAGTCTTTAATATCATTTACACGAAAGTAAACATCGCCATCGATGACATAAGCATGATTTTTCTTTACTAATAATTCAATAAAAGCAATAATATCATCCATTGTTTCTGTAACTTTAGGCGCAATATCTGGCATCTTCGCATGCAGTGCTAAACGATCTGCATTATAAGCATCAATAAATTTTTCACTTACTTCTTTTTCACTAATGCTTAATTCTTTCGCCACTTTTATAATCTTATCATCGACATCGGTATAATTAGAAACCATTTTAACTTTATAACCTAAAGCTTCAAATGTTTTACGAAACGTGTCAAAGACAACAATCGGTCTAACATTACCAATATGAGGATAGTTATATACCGTTGGTCCACAAACATAAAAACTTACTTCATTTTCTACTAAAGGCTTAAATTCCTCTATTTTATTACTTAAACTATTAAATACTTTCATTTTAATCCCTCCATGGACAAAAAAAGAAGCGATATACAAAGACGCTGATTTAAGCGTAATCCACTTTGCAAGAAAAGCTCCTGAACTTATCGTATAACGCTTACGATTTGCGTATTTTTCTACTTATCGAAAAATCCCTAAAAGGTGCATTTCATTATAAACAAGATCAGTTATTTTCACCATCAAACTGTCGCTGGTAACTTGTTTTATAATTACTTATCCTCTATCTTCGGTTTTTAATAGTATAACAATTAATAAAACATTTTTCAACTGAACTGTTCGAATAGTTTCAAACTTAATAAACTACTCTTATTACTACATACGTAGCAATTTATTGAATACCTAAAAAAAAGAACTTCATTTAAGAAGTTCTTTAAATCTTTTTTGAATTAAGCTAATTCAGAGAAGAATTTGATTGTTCTAACCATTTGGCTTGTATATGAATTTTCATTATCATACCAAGAAACAACTTGAACTTGAGTCGTTCCATTGTCTAATTTAGTAGCCAAAGTTTGTGTAGCATCAAATAATGAACCGAATTTGATTCCGATAATATCAGAAGATACTAATTCTTCTTCTGTGTATCCGAATGATTCATTTGCAGCAGCTTTCATAGCAGCGTTAATTTGTTCAGCAGTAACTTCACCTTCAACAACGGCAACTAAGATTGTAGTTGATCCAGTAGGCACTGGGACACGTTGAGCAGAACCGATTAATTTACCTTGTAATTCAGGAATTACAAGACCAATTGCTTTTGCAGCTCCGGTAGAGTTTGGAACGATATTAACAGCAGCAGCACGAGAACGACGAAGATCACCTTTACGTTGAGGTCCGTCTAATGTCATTTGATCACCAGTGTATGCGTGAATTGTTGACATAATACCGCTCTTAATTGTAGCTAATTTGTTTAATGCATCTGCCATTGGTGCTAAGCAGTTTGTAGTACAAGATGCAGCTGAGATAACTGTATCGCTAGCTTTTAAGATTTTGTGGTTTACATTGTAAACAACGGTTGGTAAATCATTTCCAGCTGGAGCTGAGATAACAACTTTTCTAGCACCTGCGCTAATATGAGCAGAAGCTTTTTCTTTTGATGTATAGAAACCAGTACATTCAAGAACAACATCTACACCTAATTTACCCCAAGGTAATTTAGAAGCATCTGCTTCTTTGTAGATTTCAATTTCTTTACCATCTACTGTGATTGAAGATTCACCGGCAACAACTGTGTCCCCTAAAGCGTATCTTCCTTGTGCTGAATCATATTTTAATAAGTGAGCAAGCATTTTTGGGCTTGTTAAGTCGTTAATTGCAACAACTTCATATCCTTGTGCCCCAAACATTTGACGAAATGCTAAACGTCCAATGCGTCCGAATCCATTAATAGCAACTTTTACTGTCATTTCAAAGTCCTCCTTCTAACAACCATTATTATTATACGTATTTCAATGCTTTTTGTCAATTGTGAATCCTTTCACTTCAAATATTTTATTTTAAGTATTAAAGCGTGAAGAAGGTGCATAATTTATATAGAATGGAGTGAATAAATTGGTAATTATCCCAACTATTATTGAAAGAAATGCAAGTGTTGAACGTGTCTATGATTTATATTCTTGTTTACTAAAAGAACGGATTATCATTCTAACCGGTGAGATTAACGATCAAATGGCAAGTAGCATCTGTGCACAATTATTATATTTAGATAGCATCGCTCATGATGATATCTTATTGTACATCAATTCACCAGGGGGAAGCGTGGCTTCTGGGCTTGCGATATTAGATACCATGAACTATGTTCTTTCTAGTATTTCAACCGTCGGTATGGGCCTTTGTGCAAGTATGGCAGCGATTCTACTGTGTAGTGGAGCAAAAGAAAAACGCTTTTGTTTAGAAAACTGCGAAGTTATGATTCATCAACCATTAGGCGAAATAAGTGGGCAAGCAAAAGACATGGAACTTGCCGCAATTCACATCTCTAAAATCAAGCATCGCTTATATAAAATTCTATCCACTCAATGTAATCAAGAACTAACCATCATTGAACAAGATTGTGATCGAGATAATTACATGGATAGTTTACAAGCGAAGCAATATGGTTTAATTGATGATATCATTAAAAACAAATAATTATCGGTTGGATAACCACGCTCTTTCTTTATCTTCCCTATATTGTGAAGTATATAATTCATAATAATAACCCTTTTGTTTTAAGAGCTCAAGATGCGTTCCTTGTTCGACAATCTTACCATGTTGAAGAACCACAATGATATCAGCATCAACAATCGTACTTAAGCGATGGGCAACGACAAAACTAGTGCGATGTTCTAATAGTTTTTTAATCGCATGTTGAATCGCTTTTTCACTTTCCGTATCAATCGAACTAGTTGCTTCATCTAAGATGACAATACTTGGATTTGCCAAAATGGCGCGGGCAAACGAAATTAATTGTTTTTGACCGGTTGATAAACGGTCTCCACCTTCTCCTACTTCACTATAATATCCATCTTTCATATCCTTAATAAAAGCATCCGCATGAATCAATTCCATTACTTCGATTACTTCTTCAAGGGTTGCATCTCCTCGACCATAACGAATGTTATCTAGAATGCTACCACTGAATAAATTAGGAGCTTGTAAGACATAACCAATATTACTATGTAACCATGCGACACTACGCTCTCGATAATTCTTGTTATCGATATCGATGCTGCCGCTTTTTGGTTCATAAAAACGACATAACAAATTCACAATTGTACTCTTTCCCGATCCTGTTTCTCCTACTAGGGCAACCATTTGGCCTTTTTTCACATGTAGATTAAAATCTTCAAGAATCATTTCATTGGGTTGATAGTAAAAACTAACATGATTAAAATCAACATCACCTAACAAAGGTTCATATGCTTCTAGCTTAGGCTTCAAAATTGTTCCATAGGTTTCAATAACAGGTGGATCATCTTGAATTTCAATTTTTTCTTCTAACAAAGAAACAACGCGTTCTGCACTCGCTTGAGCCATTTGAATATCACTTAATACCCGAGCAATTTGTTTTAATGGATCAAAGAACAGATTCGCATAGTTGATAAACATTGCCAAGGTTCCAAATTGAATCGTTTTAAGTACGACTTGTTGCCCTCCAACAAGAAGCAAACCGGCTATAACGATTCCACTAAATAAGTAGACAATCGGTTGAAAGATTGCATTCAGCTTTACAGCTCGCATACTATATTTATTCATAGCACTTGTTTTAGCTTGAAATTCTTGATTGTTTTCTTTTTCAATTCCAAGTGTTTTTGTTGTTTGTGCTCCATTGATACCTTCCGCAAAAGCTGCCGTGATTTTTGAATTGGCTTTTCTTGATTTACGCTGTGCTTTTAAAATACGTCTTTGAAAGTATAAAGAAATAAACCATAAAATGGGTACAACAAGTAAAACCACAAGGGCCATTTGCCAATTGATTGCGAACATCACAAGCGCAATTCCAATCATCACAAAGATACCCCAAACTAGATCAACTGCCGCCCAAGCAAGAACTTCAGCTAATCGTGCTGTATCGGATGTAATTCTTGCCATCAGCCAACCATTTGCAGTTCGATCAAAATAAGCAAAGGTCTGTTCCTGTAGCTTACGAAAACATAATTGTCTTAAATCTTTCCCAAAGTTGCTTTCGATTCGGGAAGCATAAAGAAAGAATAAATATACACATAAGCATTGAATGAGAATTAATATAATATATACAATAATAAAAATTGGTAAGGTTTGATGCGAAGTTCCTTTATCTACATATACATTTAAAGCATAACGATTTAATAAGGGCATAATAACATCACTGATTGCTAAACAGATGTTAAAGGAAATTAATAGAATGATATGTTTTTTATGAACCCATAATAAAGAAAATATCTTTTTCCAAGTTGCTTGATCAAAGACATCACTTTGATATTCTTTTTCATTCATTTCATTCATTATGTTCGCCCCCTTCACTTTGAATATGATAGATGCGTTGATAGAGACCTTCTTGATGAATCAATTCTTCATGACTTCCTACTTGGGCAATGCTACCATTTTCTAAGACGATGATTTTATCTGCATAACGAGCTGAATTAACCCGATGAGTAATCATCAACATCGTCATTGAATAATCTAAGTTTGTTAAGGCATCTTGAATCAGTGCATCGGTTTTTGTATCCAAAGCACTTAATGAATCATCAAAAATAATAATCGGACTTTTCGTAAGTAAAGTACGAGCAATCGCAACTCGTTGTTTTTGGCCTCCTGATAAGGTAACCCCTTTTTCCCCAACCATCGTATCGTAGCCTAAATTAAAAGTAGCGATATCGTTATGAATACACGCATTGTTTGCCGCATGAAAGACGTCATCGCGATTTGAGTGAATGTTTGCCAAATGAATATTATCATAAATGGATTTAGAGAATAAGAAGGGTTCTTGTAAGACAATTTGGACATTTTTACGTAACCATGCCTTTGATATTTTCTTTATTTCAACGCCATTGATGGTAATCGAGCCACTATCGTAATCATAGATTCTTGTTAGCATATGAACCAAGCTAGATTTTCCACTTCCGGTTGGCCCTAAAATGGCTACTTTGGTATTTGCTTTGATACTAAAACATAAATCATGTAGGGTATGCTTACTTCCATCTTTGTATTGAAAACACACATGATCAAAAACGATATCACCATTTAGATCTGGTTTTAATCCACTATTTAAATCCTCTACTTCTTCATCCAATACTTCCTGAATTCGCGTAATTGATACACTTACTTTACCCATATCGGCAAGAATTCTACCTAGTTGACGCATCGGCCATACAATCATTGATTCATAGATAAAGAAAACAAAAAAAGTTCCCAAGCTAATTTCGCCATTGAATGACATTAAAATGCCACAAACAATCGTTAATAAGATCTGCATTTGACCTAAAAAATCAGTCCCACTCCAGAAGATTGCCAACGTGTGCATTAATTTAAAATATTTCTTTGTGTATTCTTCATTATGTTCTTCAAACTTATCAATTTCTTTTTGTTCTTGGTGAAAGGCTTTTACGACTCGCATCGCATTTAAATTCTCTTGTAAGACTGTTGTCATTTTACTTTCCGCAATATCACAATCTAAAAAGATGATTTTAGCTTTACTAAAAAAGAAATAAGCAGCTAATAGAATAAACGGAATTAAAACAATTGAAAGAAAAGCTAATTTCGTATTCTTACTAAATAGAATCGTAATCGCAATCAATGCATTTAAGATTGAAAACATCATTTCTGATAATTGAGTACCTAGGAAACGACGAATAGTTTCAATATCTGAGGTGCATCTTTGAATTAAATCACCGCTATCTTTTTGCTTATGATAAGCAAAAGGTAATAATTGTAAATGATTATATAATTCATTACGAACATGATTGGCAAAGGTTTCACTGACATTACCGCCATGCATTTTGCCTCTATAAAGGGCAAAGCAAGTACTTGCGAAGACAAGAATGATTAACAAACTACCAATCCATAAATTTTGTTGAAGGTAGCTGATACCACCCATTTTCTCAATCAGTGAAGTCATAAAGGCATTGTCAAAAGGGATTCCTTGAATAATATTATCAATAAAACAAGAAAGGATTAATGGCGCAAGTAATAATAGAAAAGCATAAAAAGCAATATCAAAAAACATCCGAATCATATGTCTTTGATATGGTTTTGCATACTTCCAAATAAATTTTATTTGTTTCATTTTTCCCTCCTTCTAATAAAAAAGAAATATTGCTATTTCTCTTTATCTTGATCTGCTATTATTTCATCTTCTAATTTTTTAATTTGTGCATTCGCAAGTCCTACATATACATCATTAGGATGAAAGCAAATAATACATTCTTTAAAATAAGCGAGTGCTTTTTCTTTTTCATTTAATGCTAGATTTTGAACACCAATTAAATAAGCAACCGTTCCCAGTGGAAATCCTGAATATAAATTAGCTTCAATTTCTTTATCCATAATATCAATTAAATCTGTTTGATGATTTACTAAAACATCATAAGCATATTGATTGTATTTTTTAAATACAAAATCATCTTCTTTATTGATCACATCTAAGAAAGCTTTCGCCGTTTCATAGTCTTTACGAGCTAAGAATATATGATAATATAATTCCAAGAAAGTTTTATGATCGTCTGCTTTATAATTTTCTTTTAACATCTTTAAAGCTTGTGTGCGTACTTGATTGTCATCTTTTAATAAAACATATGCTCTAAGTTTATATAGTTCACATACATATTTGCCTAATAAACGGCGAGTTAGTGGACTTTCACACATTCTTAATACTTCTGGGTAATTCTTCGTTTTCAAAGCGTTGTTTAACATATTTAAATGTAGTCTTTTATATACCATGAAGATAAAAGCTAAGACAAAGAACCCAAGAATAATGCCAACTGAAATTGAACTCATACCTACACCTCATTTCGTTTTATATTATATCAAATCATCTCTCATTACACAATCAAATAAATAAACGAAAGAAGCCGTTATTTCATAGATAATCACTCTATTCATAACGACTTCTTCCATTTTTTAAATATTAAGACAACCTAAAGTAGATTGAGAGAGCCTACACTAATTTATCGTCTTATGCGTGCCAAGGAGTTGCGATAACGCCAGTGTAATCACCAGCCCAAATTCCGAATGCACAACCAACAATACCGATTACTAATAGTAATAAGATACATTTTACTGGACTAAAGTTTTTCTTCTTAATTAAGAAGTAGCACATTAGAGTTAAAGCTAATGGTACTAATCCAGGTAAAACTTGGTTTAATAAGTTTTGGATGTTAATAAATACTGGTTCAACAGCATTAACTGTTTTAGTAACGATTGCGCCTTTTTCAAGAACGTCAATTGATTTAGCAACAGTAGTAGTACCGTTTTCGATAACCATACCTAAGCTTGTAGCACCATAGTTAGATACTAATGCACCAACTACGAATACACCAAGGATAGATGCAGCACGAGTGAATTCTTTTGCGTTTTTAGTTAAAGCTGTGATAGCTTTAGTACCAACCGCATAAGACCAGCTCATTAAACCAAAACGAAGAGCCATTTCAACGCCGAAAGTAATAACGAAGAATAAGATAGGTCCAACGATTGATCCGTCGATAGCCATATTAGCAGTAATACCAGCAACAATTGGAACTAATGTGAACCAGAATAATGAATCACCGATTCCTCCAAGAGGTCCCATGGCAGCAACACGTACGGAACGAATTGTGTTGATGTCAGCTTTTTGTTGTTCTAGAGATAATACGATACCCATAACGAATGTTACTAAGAATGGGTGAGTATTAAAGAACTCTAAGTTGTGAGCCATAGAAGCACTTAAGTCTTCTTTGTTTGTATGAATTTTTTCTAATCCTGGAAGGATTGAGAATAACCATCCACCTGCTTGCATTCTTTCATAGTTGAAAGATGCTTGTAGTTGACAAGAACGCCAAACCATTTTGTTCATTGTTTTTTTGTCAAGATTAGCAGCAGGAGTAAGATCCTTATATGTGTTTACATTAGATGCCATCTGAAACACCTCCGTTTCCATTTCCGCCCGCATTCTTCATAGAAACGTTCGTTTGGAAATCGTAAATTGCAATTGCTAAACCAATAAATGCAACTAATAATAATGTAACTCCACCTAAATCAGGAACTTTCGCAATAATAGTAGCTGCGGCAAATCCTGCAAGGAAGAATCCCCAAAGGTCATTAGAAAGCATGATTTTCATAAGAATAGCGAAACCAACGTAACGCATCATTCCACCGGCAACACCTAAGCCACCCATGATCCAACTGTAGTCTGCAGCGAATGTCTCTAATACTTTACCAAGAGTTGGTCCAGCAGTTAAGGCAACAACAGACATAGCTGTGAATAAAGCACCTAAGATAAGCATTGAAATAATGTTAACGTTTGTAATAGCTTTTGGATCTGCATCTTCAGCAGCTTTATCAGCTTTAGCCATTAATCCTGACATAATTGTGAATGTCAATGTAACAGCGTATTGTCCGAATAAAGCGAATGGAATTGCAGCTCCGATTGCAGCTAGAGTATCGAATCCACTACCGATAGCGAATACTACGGCAACGATTCCTCCTAAAACTGCGTTTGGTGGCTGAGCTCCTCCGACTGGCATGTTACCAATCATCATTAATTCATAAGTACCACCGATTGCCATACCAATTGTCATGTCTCCAAGAACGGCACCAATAATAGTACAGTTAATAATTGGACGGTATAGTAGTTCAGTTAAACTAAATTGGTCAATTGCCATAATAAATGTAATGATAGCAACGATCAAGATTTGGAATATACTAAATTCTCCCATTATGTTTCTCCTTTCGTACGATAAGATATAATAATATCTATCTACCTTTTTTTACCTTTTTTACTTAAATAATTTCTCAATGTTTTCAGAAGCGATATCTGGAACACGTTTGATTTCAAGTTCCACACCTAACTCCTGAAGTTTTCTGAAAGCAGCGACATCTGCATCATCTACAGCAACTGACGTAGCAACTTGGCGTTTACCGTCAGCCATATGCATGTTTCCGATGTTAACTTTCTTGATTGGGACACCGCCCTCTACTAGACGTAAAACGTCTTGTGGATTTTCACAGATGATAAATATTTTCTGTGCCTCGCTAGCTTTAGAGATAATGTCACAAGTCTTTTGAATTGTGAAGTATCTAGTTTGAGCATAACCTGGCGCAGCCATATTCATCAAACCTTGACGAAACTCATCCGTAGCTACTGAGTCATTAGCAACTAAAATTAAATTAATTCCTAAAACTCCGCTCCATTGAGTTGCGACCTGACCGTGAATTAGACGGTTGTCGATTCTGGTTAAAACGATATTTGGCATTTTGCTCTCTCCCTTCTATCTTTCAACATGAACATAAACGTTACCGATCCGTGATGAGCCGGATCCATAAGTAAGCCCTTTAGTTCATTAAAAGTTTATGACATAACACGACTAAATTCTTTACACTTTTTATGATTAATTTTGTATTTTTTAGTAATTGCTTTGTTATTTTAGTCCCCAAAATAACACAATTACAATAAACTACATATCGTATACAAAATAATACATATTGTGCCCTATTGTCATACGTTTGTGTGATAATATGTGATAAAACAGCTGTAATCATGGGATTTTCGTCGCAAAAAAAGCAATATTTCCTTATTTATTGCAAGTTTTATCACATTTTCAAAGTACAAAAAAATCTATAGATAAAGAAAGTAGAATTAAAAGGCTTCATTTTTAGTTCATTCAAATATTTTTTTACCATTTCTATTACTTTTTAAATTACATCCTCTCCATTTCGTGCTAAGATATAGATGTATTCGTGTTCCTTTATAAGTAAAGGATATAAACACATCGATAAGGAAGGGGTATTGTTGATGTTTAACAAAACAACCAGTTTTATTTTCAATCGTTATGGGGAAATCATCAGTGATTTATCAAAGCGTCAATCAAGCAAAATGATTCATTCGCTTTTAAAGCTAAAAGATAAGAATATCACAAATTACTATTGCTTCAATTGTGATGTCTATGTGAAAGTTCTATCTGGCATTGTTATGCTTGTGGTATCGCTTGATGAAGAAGCTGCGGAATATGAAAAATTCGTTATCCATCGCGTGATTAAAATTAAAGCCGGCGTTAAATTTAATTTCATCAGTATATCAGCAACCGCAAAAGTGGATTGCTTACAAGAATTTGGCTCTAAGAAAACAATTGTTTCTACTTATCAAAAAGTTCCTGTACATTATGAACGTTTGGTTCCATCTTTATCTATTAATGAAATCTTTGGTTATTATTATCAAGTACGAAATGCTAATTATGTATTTCCAGGTGAGCAACATGACTTCTGGGAATTATCCTTTATTGATAACGGCATTCTAGATTCAACGATTGATGATCAAACCTTCCAGTTAAAAAACTTTGATCTTATTTTATACGCACCAGGTCAATATCATACTCAAAGTACGAAGGAGCATCAATCTTGTTCTTACTTAACGATTTTGTTTGACATGGATATTAAAGAACCGGAACGAATCATTAATCGTGTCTTTAGTGCCAATCGTGATATTCATAATGCATTGAATGATTTTATTAAAGTTTCTAGTAATGAAACCTTTTATGATAGTGAGTTAATGTTATGTTATCTAAAAGAATTAATTGTGAAATTACTACAATTTGATTTCTTATCCTTAACTCCAATTGCATCGACACCGATGCAACAACGCTTTGAGAATGAATTATTAAATGAAGTTCTATTATATATTAATGAAAACATTTATGAATCTTTAACCATTGAAGAAATCTGTCATAAGTTTTCTATTTCTAGATCTTCCTTACAAACCTTATTTAAGAACAACTTAAATATTGCCCCAAAACAATATATTAGTGATTTGAAGTTAAATAAGAGTAAGTTATTAATTAAAGAATCGATGTATACCATTTCTGAGATCAGTTCAAAATTAGGTTTTACTAGTATTCATTACTTTTCAAGAAAGTTTAAACAACAGTTTGGGATTACCCCAAGTGATTATGCCAAAACAATCTATAACTAAAAGGGCTAGCACACCATGTGCTAACCCGTTTTTTTATTTATTCATATCGCAGTGCATCTGCAATGTTTAATTTACTTGCTTTGTTGGCAGGATAATAACCGAAGATTATCCCAACAAAAGCACAGAATAATGAAACACTAACCATTACTTTAAGATTCAGACTTAAGACAATACCCAAGTTTTGCGTATTCATGAAACTAATAACACCTTGCGCAAAGATCATACCGATAATTCCGGCAACGAGGGTTAATAATACCGATTCCATTAAAAACTGGATTAAGATATAAGAGCGTTTTGCCCCTAGTGCTTGACGTATTCCAATTTCACGAATTCGCTCATTCACAGAAACTAACATAATATTCATAATTCCAATTCCACCAACAATTAAAGACAAACCAGCAATACCAGCAAATACCATCGTAATCATATCCATAATCGTGTTGGTCGCTTCATTGTCATCACCAAATCCCATATTAATCATATACTGGCTTTTATCATAATTATCTTTTAATGCGGAAATAATTTCTGCTTTCGCTATTTTTCGATCCTTTGTTGATCTTACCTTCGCAACAAAAGTAATTTCAGAATCACTTTTATCTTGGTGATTGGTTAATATATCTTGATGATTCAAAGTATAAGCAGGGAATACATACTTGTCACTCCACTCACCAACATTGGGATCACTACTTTGTGATAAAATACCAATTACTTTATACTCACAACTATTGATATAGATTTTTTGATTTAATGCTTTGTGCGCATTCCCAAAGAACTTATTTGCTGCTTCTTGAGATATTACCGCAAAGTAAGCATTATTCTTTTCATCAAATTCATTAAATAATCGACCAGCTACTAAATTTTTATTCAATTTGGCTTTAATATTAAAATAGTCATAACCAACTGCATACACACTTGCATTTTGATCGATTGGTGGATTTTGTTGATTCATATTGCCATATGAATTCATGTCGTTATTGTCCAATCCAAGATCTGCCATTTCATCACTAACTTTCTTAGAATATTCATTCCAAATTCCTTGTGATGAAACAGTGATGTTAGTGATAACTTTTGACTTCTTCGCAATATCATAAATATTATCTTTTAAAATCGTTGTCTTTTCCACAATGTTTCCTTGTTGATCATATTTATCTTGAAAGTTTAACGTAATCGATGTTTGATCCATTGCCTCAAATTCCGATAACATTTTATTTTTTGTTCCATCCCCTACCGCAAAGATAACCGTAACACTAAAGATACCAACTATAATACCTAGCATGGTTAGAAAGGTACGCATCTTATTCGTTTTAAACATCTTTAAAGCCATCTTCAATGTTTCTAAAAAGATTGTCATACATTTACCTCCCTTTCATCACTAACGATAACACCATCTGCTAAGGTGATTCTACGAGGAGACATAGCGGCAATATCTAAATCATGAGTAACCATAATAATCGTCTTTCCTTGTTTATTTAAATCTTTTAATATTTTAATGATGGCCTCCCCGGTTTTTTCATCTAAGGCTCCCGTCGGCTCATCCGCAATAATTACTTCTGGATCATTTACAAGTGCTCGAGCAATCGCAACACGTTGTTTTTCACCACCGCTTAATTCACTTGGTTTATGTTCAATGCGATCTTCAATACCAACTTGTTTCGCTATTTCTAATACTTTTTTCTTTCGATCACCTTTACTCATTTTACGATAAATAAGAGGTAATTCAATATTTTCAAAAGCAGTTAGATTATTCATTAGATTAAAGTTTTGAAAGATAAAACCAAACTTCGCATTTCTTAAGGTTGCTAATTGACTTCTTGATTGCTTGGCGATGTTAATATCATCAAATAAGTAAATCCCTTCACTATAATCATCCACACAGGTGATGACATTCATCAATGTTGTTTTTCCACTACCGGACTTTCCAACAATCACAACATCTTCTCCGGCATGAATCGTAAGATTAATATTCTTTAAGGCATCGACCTGAACTTCTTTACTTAATTTATAATATTTGCCAATATTATTAAGGTTAATCATTATTGATAATCCCCAACTAATACTTTATCGCCTTCTTTTAAACCATCAAGAATTTGAATCACATTATTATCGGTTGCGCCAATCGTTACTCTTGTTTTCATCTTTTCACTTATCATTTCACCTTTTTGAAGCTGTTTTAGATACTTAGCTTTAATAACATAATTCATATCTTCCCCTTCATTAAAAACGGCATCATAAGGAACACATAAGGCATTTTCAATTGATTGGGTAATGACACGTACACTGGCATTATAACCAAAACGTAGTTCTTCACTATAGGGAACATTGACTCTTAATGAAAAGTTTCCATTTTCAGCTACTTTTGAAATATAAACAACACTACCTTCAACATCTTTATTAAGTGCTGTCACATGAACAATAACTTTTTGACCAACGACAACTTTAGCTGCATCACTTTCCCCTACTTGAACTAAGATTCCACTATTTTGGATATCATAAACAGAGTAGCTTGTTGCTCCATCACTTTGACGAATATAAAATAATCCACCAACGGGTGCTTTAACATAACTATTTTCATAACCATCATTTACTAGTAAAACATTTGCTTGTGCATTTACCGCACTTCCATCTTCCACTAATTGTTTAACTACTTTTAAATTTTCACCAACATTTAATTTCGCAATATTAAAAGATGAATAAGTTCCTGCTCCACGAATTGAATTTTCAATTGTTTGTGGCATTGCTTCTGCTTCTGTATAAGATGGTCCATAATTCGTACTTTGTTGCACGTTTTCGATTTTACTACTTATATAATTCTTTATCCCGAAACTAATTCCAATTACAACGACAATGCCAACCCCAACACCGATGATTCTTTTTGTTTTCTGATTCATATTTTCTCCTCCTGTATTACACTATTTTTGTCGCATAAGCTTTCTTTCTTATTAAACATAACATACATTGTTTAAGAAATCCTCTTTATAAATTAAAAGAATTTCTAAAGAAAGAAATTCACACTTTTTAACCATTATCATTATAGCGAACTTCGCTTGATTCAATATAACAGATTCGTTATAATCAAAAAA
>JAVXTH010000004.1:0-83027 GCA_036642795.1 Erysipelotrichaceae bacterium | reverse complement strand
TTTACCTTTTTCTTGTAAAAAAAAGACATCGCGTTATAATATTGAAAAAGGAGTTGGATTATGTGAGAACCATTCATAAAATGTTTAAAGAGTTTCCAACTTTAGAAATTGAACATTATTTATTAAGAGAAATAACGCAACAAGATCAAGGCGATTTGTTTCAAATCTATCGAGATGAAGAAGTCATGCGCTATGAAGGGATGATCCCATTACATAATATCGAGCAAGTGCAATTATATATTGATGCAATGCAAAAAGGCTACCGAGATAAAGAATCGATTCGTTGGGGAATTGAAGATAAAGAAAGTAATCGGCTTATCGGTTTTATTTCAATTTATTATATTAGTCACGTTCAACGCAGTGCCTTTATTGGTTATTGTTTTAATTCTGATTATTGGGGAAAAGGGATTGCTTTTACATGTTTAAATGAAATATTAGATTACTTAAAAAGAGAAATTCATTTATATGCGATCGTTGCTACCATTTGGCCAGAAAATATTCGCTCTAAATTATTAGCGAAACGACTTGGTTTTATCGGTGGGGAAACAATTCCTAAAAGTGGATACGATGAGAATACGAAAAAAGATATTGATATGCAAGCTTATGTTTTATCTTTATTATTTTTTAAAAAGAAAGAACGAATTACAAATTAATCCGTTCTTTTTTTGGTGTCTTTCGCAAGTCTAATTTCAGTCTTCCATAGTTCCATTTGATCTTCATTGTGAAGCGCTTTTAAGAAATTGGGGTGGGCTTGTGGATAGTTATGATAAATAGTATTCAATAGTTCTTTAATGTCTTGTCGTTGTGTAAAACCATCGTTTGGACAAGTAGATTTCACAAAAGGAATTTTACTATTGGTAACAGCTTTAATTATATCTTCTTCAAAACAGTAAATAAGTGGGCGAATTAAAGATATTTCTTCTCTTGATAAATACATGATTGCGGGAAAGGTAGCGAAACGAGCTCCGTGAATCATATTTAAAAGTAGTGTTTCAATGGCATCATCACCATGATGGCCAAAGGCTATTTTGTTACAACCTAAACGTTTTGCTTCTTTTATAATGGCACCTTTTTTTAATTTAGCACAAAGCGAGCATTCTAAAGAATCATCTTTTTTCTTATATAATTGTAATATTTCATATATTTCAGTTTTCAAATTATAAAAAGGTATTTGATAAGAAGCACAGAAAGTTTCTACTTCATGAAAATCCATACCTGAAAAACCAACGTCGATATGAATGGCGATTACTTCAAAAGGATGCTTTGAAAATCGAGTATAGATCGATAGGGCAGTTAATAGTAACATGCTGTCTTTTCCCCCAGAAATACCAACTGCTATTTTATCGCCATCTTGAATCAATTGATATTCTTGATCTGCTTTTGTTATTTGTGATAATATTTTTTGAAGTTCCATTTGATATTCCTCTTTCAATCAATAAATTATATCATAAATGCATTCATTATTTATACTCTATTTATGTTATAATATAAAAGTAGTTGAGGTGATAAAATGGATGGTATTTTATTAATACACAAAGAAGCAAATATGACTTCTCATGATGTTGTATTTAAATTGAGAAAGTTGTTACATATAAAAAAAATTGGACATGCGGGTACTTTGGATCCAAATGCTACGGGAGTTTTAGTTGTACTAGTTGGTAAAGCTAGTAAAGTAGCTCCTTATCTATCGGGATGTGATAAAGAATACGTTGCTCAATTACAATTAGGGCAAGCGACTTTTACGCAAGATATTTGGGGAGAAGTTCTAGAAGAAAAAGAAGTCAAACCAATCCAAGATTTTAATGCACTGCTTCAAAGCTTTGTTGGTAAGCAAAAACAATTGCCACCGATGATTAGCAGCATTAAAATTAATGGAAAAAAACTATATGAATATGCACGAGAAGGTAAAGAAGTAACAAGAGTAGCGCGTGATATTGAAATTAAAGAAATTGAATGTTTGGATGAAGCGAATAAAGAATTTAGAGTTGTTTGTACCAGTGGTACTTATATTCGTACCTTATGTGTTGATATTGCTTCTAAGAGTAATAATTTAGGATGCATGAAATCATTGGTACGAACAAAGGTAGGACTTTTTAATTTGGAAGATACGTATTCTTTAGCCGATGTGGAAGCAGGTAATTTTAAATTGCACTCAATTTATGATGCCCTAAGCAATATGAAAAAAATTGAAATTGAACAGATGGATGATATTATAAATGGTCGTAAGATTCATTTGGATTGTAGCGAAGATGAAGTTTGTCTAGTAAAAGATAAAGAAGCGTTTGCGATTTATAAAAGACTTCAAGAGCAGGAGAATGTTTTTTTCTGTGCTCGAGGCTTATGGTAAAGCGTACAATGAAGATATTACATGTAGAAGTAGGCGATTGCGAATTGAATTTACCAGAAATTAGTGCTTGTATTGGCTATTTTGATGGTATCCATATTGGTCATCAACAACTAATTAAAAAAGTGATTCATCTTGCGAAACAAGATAAAACAATTCCATCCTTGATCACATTTGATCCTGATCCATGGAGTGTAGTGAAAGGTGAGCAGCATTTAGCGCACTTAACGACAATGGCACAACGGATTAAAACCGGTGAAGAACTCGGCTTAAAACTATGGATTATTTTACGATTTAATCAAGAAATGGCTAATTTAAGTGTCGATGCTTTTCATCAATTATTAATCAATCAATTGCATGTGAAAACACTAGTTTGTGGTTATGATTTTACTTATGGAAAATTTGGTAAAGGAAATATTGAAACATTAGCGAAGCAATCTTACTTTTCTTATCAAGTATTAGATGCCGTTAAGTATCAAGGACAAAAGATTAGTTCTACGCGAATTGAAACTGCCTTACTACAAGGAAACGTTAAAGATGTTAAAGCTTTATTAGGCCATTATTATCAATTAGAAGGTATTGTGATTCGAGGAAATCAAATTGGGCGAACAATTTCTTTTCCAACGGCAAACTTGAAATTAATCGCAAATTACATCTTACCTAAAAAAGGTGTCTACGCTGGTTATGCGCAGGTTCAAGGTAAACAATATTCGGCTTTTATTAATATTGGTTATAATCCAACTTTTAATCTTAAAGAAGAAGTATCGATTGAAGTACATATTTTCGACTTTAATCTTGATATTTATAATGAAAGTGTTACGATTGTTTTTGTAGAAAGACTTCGTGATGAAATGAAGTTTGATAGTAAAGATGCTTTGGTTAAACAATTAATAATGGATAAAGAAAGAACATTAACAATAATTGCTAATGATTGTGAGGAAGATAATAATGCGATTAAAAGTATTTGATACCATTGATCAAACGCTAGCTTTGTTAGAACAAAATGAAGACTATTATCATGATACGAAACGAATTATTCGTAAATATTTAGAGACCATTTTTTCTAAAGATCAAGAACGAATTGTTGATATTAACTCTAGAGTAAAAACGAGTGAAAGCTTACGCGAAAAAATTATTCGAAATCGTTTTTATATGGAAAATAAAAGTGCTCAAGATATCATTGATCATTTATCAGATTTAATTGGTTTTACAATTCAAACCCGTTTTATTGAAGAAGAATATGTAATTTTAAAGGAATTAAGAGCCTTTTTAAATATGAGAAATGAAGAAGATGGTTATTATTATAATCAAGATTATCCTTATATATTAATTGATAGTTCTTCTCATCAACCACAAATTCAAAAGAATGGGTTCGCTATTTATCGTTTGGATGGCTATTACAAAGATGAAAAAGGAAAAGTGAATTTCGAATTACAAATAAAAGCCTTAGTTCATTCTTTTTGGGGTGAAATTGAACATAAATTAGTTTATAAAAATACGAATTATTATGTATATGATGATTTTATGAAAGATATCTTAGGATCAATTAAAGCAAACTTAGAAATTTTAGATCGACAATTGAGTATTGTTTATAATCAAATGCAAAATCGCTCTAAAAATGATAGTGGTTTATCTGAAACTAGTTTTGAGAAATTAATTACGAAAGCAATTAATGATTTGTTTTTAATGAAAATGAATCAATCGATTGGGTTTACTTTAAATATTAAAAATACTTCAGCTATTTTAGGCCATTATATTTTCATTAAAGATATTCGCTATGAAGGTGATAGCAATGATCGAGTATCACGTTTGTTTAAAACATTTAAAAAACTTAATAGTGTTCAAATAGATTTTGAAAATGAAATTGCCTTAGAAAATAATTTTAAATCAAATGATATCTTTGTTGATACATTAGGTAAATATTTAATTTCCGTTATCAATACAGATTATGACTGGTTTGTTTTCTTTAAAATGTTATTTGCGATTGAACCAGGAAACAATATTGAGGATTTTTCTTTATTCTTAAGTGTAATTAAGAATTACTTGGTTGATAATTATTGGTTAAATACTAGCTTTATGAAGTTATCAATGGAGGATGGGGAGAAGATCCATATTGCTTGCGCTAAAATACTTGCGGATTCATTAGTAAATATTGGAACCATCGGTATCATTCATGATGATAAAATGATTCGAATTAATAAAGAATTTGTACTATTTATTACTGAATTAGAACAAAGAGTCATTAATTATGATGATTTTGTTAGTTATCAAAGTGCATATTATCAAGACTGGTGTCAAAGACTTCAATTTATTTTTGAAAAATAAACATATAAAAGATCCTCCTTGCATATTCTGTAGTAAGCAATGGAGGATTTTTATATGAACAAGCAAGCATTCGCCTTTTTGACTTTATTTTCTTTGGTTTTATTATTATCTGTTTATTATGTTACCTTACCAAATGACGATGCTTTGGTTATGAAAGTAGAAGATCCAGCAAAAGCTGTTTTGAAAGATAATGCAGATGTTTTAAAGAAAAACATTGAAAAAGATAATGAAAAAGAAATAAAGAAAAATGGTGAAATAATAGCGAATGATAAAACAAAAGGGGAAGTAAAGAAGGAAGCTTTAGTTAAAATTGATCAATTAAAACAACAGCGACAAAGCGAAGAAGAATTAGTATTGAAATTAAAAGAAAGTGGATATGAAAGTGTTGTGGAAATAAAAGATAAAAACTGTAAAGTATCTATTTTCAAACAAAAAGCAAATAAAGAAGTAGCTGGGAAGATTATTAAACAAATGGATGAATGGACAAAAAAGAAATATTTTACGGAAGTAAGCTTTAAATGATTGTAAAAGGGTAAAAAGTTGGTTATAATATATTCAAGAAGGTGACGTAAAATGGCACAAGAATACATCGCAGTAAAACAAAAGAATGAAATTGGGGTTATTGCATTAAGTAAACAAGTGTTTCAAACGATTGCTTTAATCGCAATTGAAGAAGAACCTAATGTTGTATTAGGGGAAATTACTCCTTTTAAATACCCATTAAATGTTAAAACTCAAGATGATAAATTAGTGATAACATTAGAAATCAAAATTAAATATAATGTAAATGTAAATGAAGTTTGTGCACGTTTACAGAATAAAATTTATGATTCAATTGCACATATGAGTGATTACATTCCAGATATCATTGATATAAAGGTAACCGGATTTGTCTTTTGATTAAAACCATCTTTGGATGGTTTTTTATTATTGAACTTATGGTTCTTTCTTGAATTAAATTATGAAGTAGTTATACTAAATAAATAAGAGGAGGCTTTATTATGTCAAATACAGTTGATGCATTATTAAAATTTATAAATGAAAGTCCAAGTTGTTTTCATGCGATTGATAATATAAAAACAATATTATTAAAACATCAATACATTGAATTATTAGAAAATGCTACTTGGGATTTAAAAAAAGGGCAACGTTATTTTGTGACGAGAAATGCTTCCAGTGTACTTGCTTTTCAAGTGCCGAATGATTTGCAACATTTAAATTTTCAAATTGTCGCATCTCATAGTGATTCGCCAACCTTTAAAATTAAACCAAATGCGGAAATCTTAGTGAAAGATGTTTATCGTCAATTAAATGTTGAAGGTTATGGTGGAATGATTGCTTCAAGTTGGTTGGATCGTCCTTTATCAATTGCAGGACGTGTTATTGTGAAGGAAAAGGATCAGTTTGTCACAAAATTATGCAAGCTTGATGAAGATTTATGTGTCATTCCAAGCCTTGCGATTCACATGAATCACAACATAAATGATGGATATAAATATAATTTACAGAGTGATATGTTACCATTGATGGGAATGAAACAAGCCAAGGATTTAAATACAAAAATTAGTGAAGCTTTAAACATCAAAGAGGAATCAATCCTTGATGGTGATTTGTATTTATATAATCGTGATTTAGGTAAAGCCTGGGGAAGTGATAAAGAGTTTATCAGTTCACCAAAATTAGATAATTTAGAATGTGCCTTTACCTCTTTGCAAGCATTTATTCAAACGAGCAATCCAACAAGTATCAATGTTTTTGCATGCTTTGATAATGAGGAAGTGGGAAGTAGTACAAAGCAGGGAGCAGATGGAACTTTTCTTCCGGATTGTTTAGGACGGATTACAAATGCTTTGCATTTAAATCAAGAACAATTTCATCAAGCACTGGCTTCATCCTTTATGGTATCTGCTGATAATGCTCATGCGCTTCATCCCAATCATCCCGATAAAAACGATCCGACTAATCCAGTATTTATGAATCATGGGATAGTTATTAAATACAGCGCAAAACAAAGCTATACAAGCGATGCGATGAGTGCTTCCATCATGATCGATCTTTGTAAGAAAGCGAAGGTTCCTTATCAGAAATTTGTAAATCGTTCGGATATGCCTGGAGGTAGTACACTAGGTAATATTAGTTCTCATCAGGTTTCAATCTTAACATGTGATATTGGTCTAGCAATGCTTTCAATGCATTCAGCAAATGAATGTGCGGGTTATCAAGATGTTGACTATATGGTAAATGTATTAAAAGAGTTCTATCAAAGATCAATAGAAAATGTAAATAATACAACCTTTGTACTTAGAGGAGAGAAATAATGGCAACGCAATTTAATGATTGTTTGGTGATTGCTATTTCCTCAAGAGCTTTATTTGATTTAAGTGATGAAAATGCTTTATATGAAAAAGAAGGATTAAAGGCATATAGTGATTATCAAATTACCCATGAAAAAGATATTTTAAAACCGGGTGCTGGTTTTTCTTTAGTGAAGGCTTTATTAAACTTAAATAAGAAAGTTGCCAATAAACAAATTGTTGAAGTTATCATAACATCAAGAAATAGTGCAGATACATCCTTACGTATTTTTAATTCAATTGAATATTATGGCTTAGATATTTCTAGAGCTATTTTAAGTGGAGGACAAGGATTAGCACAATATTTATTAGCTTTTAATGTTGATTTATTTTTATCCGCATATGAAGATGATGTTCAAGAAGCGATTGATTTTAATATCGCTGCGGGAATGATTTATACAAATCCATTGAAAAATTATGATGAAAATACACAGATAGATCCGATACGAATTGCTTTTGATGGCGATGCGGTTTTATTTAGTGATGAAGCAGAGTTAATCTATAAAAAAGATGGATTAGAAGCATTTGTGAAACATGAAAAAGCGAATGCTCAAAAGCCTTTGCCTGAAGGGCCATTTGCAAAGTTTTTAAAGACAATTTCACATTTACAGGAATCTTTCCCTCTAGATAATGTACCAATCCGTACAGCGCTTGTAACGGCTCGTAATGCACCTGCTCATGAGCGAGTGATTAAAACCTTAAGAGCTTGGAATGTTAGAATCGATGAAGCATTTTTCTTAGGTGGCATGAGTAAAAAAGACATCTTAGCTGCTTTTGCCCCCCATATCTTCTTTGATGATCAAGTCGTGCATGCAATACCGGCTTCCACACTTGTTCCAAGTGCTAAAGTACCTTATAAAAATAAAACAAAGAAGGGATAAAACCTTTCTTTTTATTTTTTATCTTTCCGTGTTACGAATATTTATAAATAAAGCGATGCAATTAGCGTAAGATGATGAATAAAAGCTAGAATAGGTAATCTATTTATGTTAAAATAAGTAAGATGAACGGAGGATTATTATGAATAGACATCAGCTTCGTGAAGTAGCTATGACATGCTTATATCAACACCTGTTATTAGGCAAAGATATTAAGCAAGTAGTATTTGATAATAGTGAAACAAATGAAGTAGATCCTTTTTTATATACAATCACGATTGATGCGGTTACATATAAAGATATCTATATTGAAAAATTAAATAAAGCATTAAAAAAAGACTGGCAGTTTGATCGTTTAGGGTTTGTTGAACAGGCTATATTATTACTTGCTTGTTGTGAATTAGACTTAGAAACTACACAAAAACCAATTATTATTGATGAAGCAATTACTTTAACAAAGAAATACTGTGATGAAGAAACTTATAAGTTAGTGAATGGTGTTCTTGATCAATTATGAAACAAGTTGTTTATAGTGTTTCTACTCTAGTTCATTATATTAAACAATCACTTGATCATGATATGAATATTCAATCCATTCTAATCAAAGGAGAAATTTCAAACTTTACCAATCATCGTAGCGGTCATTGGTATTTTACTTTAAAAGACAACAAAGCAAAGTTATCATGTGTGATGTTTTCAACGAACGTTGCTCGTTGTCCCTTAGTATTAAAAGAGGGCATGAAGGTCATTGTAAGTGCCTCAGTATCCATGTATGAAGCTAGTGGCGCCACACAATTGTATGTGAATAAAGTACAGGTAGATGGCTTAGGTGATTTATATTTACAATATGAACAAACAAAAGAAAAACTAGCAAAAGAAGGTTTATTTGATCCTTCCTTAAAAAAAGCAATTCCAAAGTATCCAATGAGTATTGCAATCATTAGCGCAAAAGAAGGCGCAGCAATTCAGGATATGTTAATCACAATTGCTAAACGATGGCCGATTGCGCAGGTTAGTTTCTATCCAAGTTTAGTACAAGGAAATCAAGCGGTAGCAAGTTTGATTGAATGTTTAAAAAAGGCTGAACAAAATCACCACGAAGTTATTTTATTAGCACGTGGGGGAGGTTCCATAGAAGATTTATGGTGCTTTAATGATGAGACATTAGCTCGTTTGATTGTTTCATTAACAACCCCAATTATAAGTGGAGTAGGGCATGAAAGTGATACAACACTAGTGGATTATGTCGCTGATATGCGTGCGGCAACACCAACAGCAGCTGCTCAATGTGCAACTCCTAATATCGAAGATGTTCAGTTATCTTTATTTGATACGAAAGTTAAGATTACAAAAGCTATGTTAACTTTATTAAAGAAGGATAAGCAACAATACGAATTTATCAAAGAACGTCGATATTTAAAGAATCCAAAAAGTTTTATTGAAACAAAACAAATGCAATTAGCAATGCATGTGAAAGAACTTAGTAAAGTTGAATATACGACGAAACAATATACGTATGAATTGAATCGAATCAGTCAAGTTTTATTGAATACTGGAAAGCAAGTTACGTTCATTCAAGAACAAGATTTAAAATTGAAGAAAGAAAAACTAACGATGATGGTAAATCAATTGATTCAAAAGAATCAATTACAAATGCAACATCAAATTGAATTATTAGATGCTTATGGCCCATTGAAAATATTAAAAAGAGGTTATAGTATTAGTAAAACAAATAATAAAATTATAAAAAGTTGCGATGATATAAAGGTAAAGGATAAAATGGAAACAATCTTACAAGATGGAGTTGTTTACAGCGTAGTTTGCGAAAAGGAGAATGCACATGAAGGAAGATAGTTCTTTTAAAACAAGAATGCAACGTTTAGAAGAAATTAGTAATGCACTTGAAAAAAATGATATTGAACTTGAGAGTGCAATTACATTATTTGAAGAAGGTTTACAATTGGTGAATCATTGTGATCAACAATTAAAAGGATTTGAAAATAAAGTTGAAGAATTATTAAATACTTATCAGGGAGGTAATGGTGATGAAAACCTTTGAAATGTATCTTGCTAGCTGTTTAAATGATGTGAAAGAATCCAATGTGAAAGATGCGATGATGTATTCTTTAATGGCAGAAGGAAAACGGGTTCGTCCACGTTTGTTGTTTGCTAGTTTGATGGCTTATGATATTGATCCAAGTGTTGGTTATCCAAGTGCTTCAGCAATTGAAATGATTCATACTTATTCTTTAATTCATGATGATTTACCAGCAATGGATGATGATAATTTACGTCGTGGTAAACCAACATGTCACATTGAATTTGGTGAAGCTACGGCTATTCTTGCTGGCGATGGCTTACTAACACAGAGCTTTATTCAAGGTGTTAAGGCAAGTGAGGATCCAGTGATTGCCAATAAGATTGTACATGCGTTGGCAATGTATAGTGGTGCGAATGGAATGATTCTTGGTCAAGCTCGTGATTTAGAAGCAGAAAATACTTCAATTGAAGATGTAAAGATGTTAAAAGAAATTCATTTATATAAAACAGGTAAGTTATTAACTTTACCATTTATATGTGCTGCTTATCTTGCAAAGCGAGATCAAGATATCGATACTTGGAAGAGAATTGGTGAATGCATTGGTTTATCGTTTCAAATTCAAGATGATGTTTTAGATGTGACAAGTAGCAATGATATATTAGGAAAAAATGTTAAGAGTGATATCGAAAATGAAAAAGCTACTTATGTTAAGTTTTGGGGTATTGAAAAATGTAAACAGGAAGAAAATCGATTATATGAAGAAGCGAAACAACTCATTCATACATTACCGATTGATAGTGAGGTCTTAGATTCCTTATTATTGGAATTATCAACACGCGTGAAGTGAGAGGAGCATTTGTATGAATATATATGATATCAAATCACCTGAAGATATCAAAGGGTTATCCGTCGATGAATTAATTGAATTGGCTGATGATATCCGCCATTATTTAATCGAGAATATTTCTAAAACAGGTGGACATTTATCCAGTAATTTAGGTATTGTCGAATTAACCATCGCTTTACATTATGTTTTTAATTCACCTACTGACAAAATCTTTTTTGATGTTGGTCATCAGGCTTATGTCCATAAAATATTAACCGGAAGAGCAGCGCAATTCCCGACTTTAAGGCAATACAAAGGACTGAGTGGATTTCAAAAACGAAGTGAAAGCGTCCACGATGTTTGGGAAGCAGGACATTCTTCTACTTCTTTATCCGCCGCTTTAGGAATGGCAGTAGCAAGAGATTTAAATCATGAAGACTATCAAGTCATACCGGTTATTGGTGATGCATCGCTTGCTAGTGGTATGTCGATGGAAGCATTGAATCAAATTGGTGGATTATCACCGAATATGATTATTATTTTTAATGATAATAATATGTCGATTTCTCAAGCAGTCGGGGCGATGGATGAAACCTTTACACGCCTTCGTACTTCTAAACCATATAATGCATTAAAAGAAGATTTAAAAGATGTTTTATCTACTAGTAAAACGGGTAAAACGTTACTTGAAACAATGCGTCATGTGAAAAATACAGTGAAGGAAAATGTTGTTGATACCTCTATTTTTGGTGAATATAATCTTGATTATATTGGACCAGTTGATGGTCATAATTTTAATGATTTAATTAAAGTTTTTCAAACAGCACTCAAACATACAGGACCAATTGTTATTCATGTTATGACAAAAAAAGGAAAAGGCTATCAACTTGCGGAAAATGATCGAGAAGGGAAATGGCATGGAGTTTCACAATTTGATCCAACGACGGGTCAAAGTTTATCTAGATTACCGAGTGGTCAACTATCTTGGAGTGAAGTTATCTCTACCTCTTTAATTCAAGAAGCTAAAAACAATTCAGATATTGTTGCTTTATCACCAGCTATGGTAACTGGTTCTAAATTAAATGAATTTTTCTATCAATTTCCAAATCGATCCTTTGATTGTGGTATTGCGGAAGAGCATGCAATGACCTTTGCGGCTTCTTTAGCATTATCAGGAAAGCGACCTTTTATATCGGTATATTCCTCTTTCTTACAACGCGCTTATGATCAGATTTCTCATGATGTCGCAAGAATGAATTTACCGGTTGTGATTGGTGTGGATCGTTGTGGATTAGTTGGTGAGGATGGTGCTACGCATCATGGCGTTTTTGATATTTCAATGTTGCGCAGTATTCCTAATCTAGTTTTATCACAACCAAAAGATGGAGTGGAAGCTCAAAATTTATTACATTTAGCTTTCCAACAAAAAGAAGGACCATTTGTTATTCGATATCCTCGTGGTAATGTGCCTTTTACTTTATTAGATCACTATGATGAAATTATGGTAGGAACATGGACACGATGGGACTTTAATGATCAATCAAAAGCCATTGTAATAACGTATGGAATTGATGTTGATAAAGTAATTTCAAAAGCAAAAGTTAATGAAAAAGCAATTACGGTAATCAATGCACGTTTCTTTAAACCAATTGATGAAGGTATGTTGCAATCACTTATTGATATGAATATTCCTATGATTATATATGAGAGTGATGTTTTAACGGGTGGCTTATCCGATGCTATTTTAGAATATAACAACGATCATAAAACGCATGCTGTATTTGAACGAATTGGTTTAAAAGATCATTTCGTTGAACAAGGATCGCTACCTCAATTAAGAAAAGCAGAAAAGATTGATACGAATACTTTATTCGAATTGATTGATACCTTTATATGAAACTTAGATTAGATAAATATTTAAGTGAGCATCAGTTATGTAGAACACGTTCACTTGGACAGGATGCAATTGATGATGGTCGAGTTTATGTCAATGATGTCGTAATTAAAAAAAATAGCTATTTAGTGAGTGAAGAAGATCAAGTAAAAGTGTTAGAGGCATCGCTTGGCTTTGCTTCTCGTGCGGGTCATAAACTAGAGGGAGCACTTGAGTCCTTTCAAATCAAGTTAGAAGGCCGCGTTATTGCCGATATTGGGGCAAGTACAGGTGGCTTCAGTGATGCTTGTTTAAAACGTAAAGCCAAATTAGTTTATGCAATTGATGTTGGTCATGATCAATTATTAAAGGAATTAATTGAAGATCCACGTATTATTAATATGGAGGGTATCAACGCTCGTTATTTAACTTGTGATATGTTTTCCATCCTTCCTGATTTTGCTTGCATTGATGTATCGTTTATTTCTTTAACTCAAATATTAAGCGCAGTTCAATCAATTCTTGTTGGTACAAAAGAAATGGTTGTATTAATTAAGCCTCAATTTGAGGCAGGGAAAAGTGAAATTGGGAAAAACGGCATTGTTAAAAGCAAAAAGACTCATATCAATGTTTTGACTAAAATAGATGATTTTGTTCATTCAATTGGTTTATATGTTCAACATGTTGAAGCAAGTAGTTTAGCTGGTCGCGATGGTAATTTAGAATATGTTATGCATATTTCTAATGTAGCAAATCAACAAGTATATAATTATCGTGAATTAGTAATGAGAATTAAGTAAGGAGGATTTAATTTATGCTACAATCCATTTATGTAAAGGATTTCATTTTATTTGATGAAGTCATTCTTGATTTTAAGAATGGTATGTCTGCTTTTACAGGTGAAACAGGTGCTGGTAAGAGTCTTTTAATTGATGCGATTGCAGTATTAATGGGCGAGCGAATTCGTAGTGATATGGTGAAACATGGCTGTGAAAAAGCTACGATTGAAGGCGCGTTTTCTTTATCCAAGGATTCCATTACGTTTGATTTACTACAAGCAGCAGGCTATGAATGCTTAGATGATACACTTGTATTAACACGCATAATCAGTGCCGATGGTAAAAGTATTGCGAAAATTAATCAACGCGTAACAACGCTTAGTTTATTAAAAGAAATTACGCAAGCAATGGTAGATATTCATTCGCAACATGATACCCAATATTTATTGAATCCTCGTTATCATCTTCATTTATTAGATCAGTTTGTGAATGAAAAAGATTTACATCAACAAGTAACGAATGCATATGTTACGTATCAAGGAATTAAAAAATCATTAGAAGAAGCGATGAATGCAGATTATAATGAAGATGATTTAGAATTTTTAAAATTTCAAATACAAGAAATAGAAGATGCAAATTTAACCGAAGAAGAAATTGAAGTTTTAGAAAATGAATTAAAAGAATTACAATCCTATGAAAAGATTAGTACGCATCTTTCACAAGCTATATTTTATATGGATGGTGAAAACTTGGCGAAAGATTCATTATATGAAGGTTGTAAGGAGTTAGATTCATTAAATGATTTTAATCAAATTAGAGAAATAAAAGATGAATTATATAATCTTTATTATACTTTAAATGAAAAAATTGATGATTTGAATCATATTTTAAATCATCAAGAATATGATGAAAATCGTGTCAATGAGATTCAAGAACGTTTATTTTTAATCAATAAGATTAAACGTAAATATGGTGGAAGTCTTTTAAGTGTTCAACTTAAAGCAGATGAAATTAACAATCGAATTGAACAGATTGAACATCGCCAAGAGTTTCTTGAGAAAGAAACATTAAAATTAAAGGAAGCAAAAGCAAATTATTTAAAACTAGCAAAAGCTTTATCCTTAATTCGTCATCAAAAAAGTGAAGTGTTATCAAAACAAATATTAGATGAATTAAAAGATTTACAATTAAATCATGCTCAATTTGTGATTGATTTTAAAGAAAATGAAACTAAAGATGGTATCGATCAAGTTGAATTTTTAATATCAATGAATCTTGGTGAAGCATTAAAACCATTAAGTACAACGGCATCCGGTGGGGAATTATCTCGCTTTATGTTGGGCTTAAAAACAATCTTTACCTCACTTCAAGGAATTGATACAATTATATTTGATGAAATTGATAGTGGAGTAAGTGGAAGTGTAGCTTTAGCAATTGGTAAAAAAATGCAAAAGTTAGCAACAACAACCCAAGTATTTTGTGTAACCCATTTAGCTTCCGTAGCGGCTTGTGCAAATCAACATTATTTAGTTAAAAAAGAAGCAATTAATCAAAAGACTTCAACTAGCATTAAAGAATTAACAAAGGAAGAACGAATTCATGAGTTAGCCTTTATCGCAAATGGAAGTACATCCACTTCCTCCATGCAAGCAGCAAGTGAATTATTTGAGCGGGCACAAGTAAAAGAAGATTAAGGTCTTCTTTTTTTTTATAAAGCGTTGTGATTAATTTACAAACAAGTGGATATACTATCATCAGGTGGTGAAAAAATGAATAAAAAGTGGCTTTATTTACTTTTATCAATTCTATTATGCTATCCGATATCGACCTATGCTAAAGAAGAACTATACCTAGGAGGTGATAGTGTCGGGATTGTTGTTCATTATGAAGGAGTATTAATTAGCGGTACGTATTCGATTGAAAGTAATGGAACAAGTTATTCTCCAAGTGATCAAGATATTTTAAAGGGTGATATGATTGTGAAAGTTGGCGATTATGATGTAACTTCATTAGAAGCGCTGAATTTACAATTAAATAAGTATCGTGAAGATGTAAATGAAATTACAATATTAATCAAACGTGGTAATCAAACCATCGATAAGCAATTAATATCTGTTTATGATAAAAGCAATAATATAGTTCAATGTGGTTTATATGTAAAAGATAAAATTGTTGGAATTGGAACAATGACTTATTATAATCCAAAGGATCAAAACTTTGGTGCTTTAGGTCATGAAATACAAGATGTAGATTTAAATGAAAAGGCTAAGCTTCATTCGGGTGAAATCTTTGATTCAAGTGTCAATCATATTATTAAAGCACAAGCAGATTTTGCAGGTGAAAAACATGCTCTCATTAATTATAACGAATTAATTGGGCATGTCTTAGTAAACGATGAATTAGGAATTTATGGGAATTATTTAAAAACTCCAAATCAACTGAATGCGATGCCATGGAGTAAGAAAGAAAAGGTTCATTTAGGTAAAGCAAAACTTTATACCGTGTTGTCAAATCAAGAAATTCAAGCTTATGATATTATGATAACAAAACTTCATCAACAAGATGAACCAGCGATAAAAGGCATCGAATATGAAGTCGTTGATCCAAAACTAATTGAAAAAACAGGAGGTATTATTCAAGGAATGAGTGGTTCACCAATTGTTCAAGATGATTGTATCATAGGTGCCATCACGCATGTTATCACTTCAAATCCTAAAAAAGGATATGGTGTTTATATAGAATGGATGTTAAAAAATAAGTAACCAACTTAGAAACGAAGAATGATTCGTTTCTTTTTTTAGGATAAAGAAAAAAAAGCTAAAAAAGGTAAAAAAATCGACAAAGTTATCCTTTTTATGCACTTTTAATCCTTTATAATATTATTTATGGAGGAAATGAAATGAACGATAAATTAAAAGTCTTTGTTGTAGATGATAGCAAAGAAATAATCGATATGATTACGAAATCTTTATTAAGAAGTGAACAGTATCAGGTGATTGGAAGTGCATTTGATGGGGTAGAATGTTTAAAAGCATTAACGAATATGCATATCGATATAATGATTTTAGATCTAATTATGCCAAAGAAAGATGGAATTCAAGTATTACAGGAACTAGCAAAGCATCATATTATAGTCGATCATGTAGTTTGTACAACTCCCTTTATTAATGAATGTATTGTAAGGGAAGTACAAAAAGAAAGTGTTGATTATATTCTAATGAAACCATTTGCAAGTGAGCAATTGATTGATAAGTTAAATATGATTATGAAGAAAGGAAATATCGAGGTATTCGATACGTTACAAGGTATTAATAATCAACAAGAAACTGATAATTTAATGAAACTTGAATTAGAAAGTGAAATAACTGCTGTTTTACATGAAATTGGTATTCCTGCTCATATTAAAGGTTACATGTATTTAAGAACTGCTATTATTGAAACTTATTTTAATATTGATTTTTTAGGACAAATAACGAAAGTATTATATCCAGAAATTGCGCGTAAATATTTAACAACTTCATCTAGGGTAGAGCGAGCGATTCGTCATGCGATTGAAGTAGCTTGGAATCGTGGTAATATTGATGCAATCGATGAAATATTTGGTTATACAATTTCTGCTAGTAAAGCAAAACCAACGAATTCTGAATTTATTGCGATGATTTCCGATAAATTACGTTTAGAACATAAATTAAAGAAGAGTAGTAATATTGTAAAATCATTTCAATAATACTAGGATTAGCATATGAAATCCGTTATAATTAATGTAGTTGAGGTGAGTTATGGCTGGACATGTAATCTTTCATATTGATCTAAATTCTTTTTATGCAAGTGCTGAAATTATGCGTAATTCAGCTTTACAAGGCCTGCCTGTTGCAGTAGCTGGCTTAACTCGAAGAAGTGTAGTTTCGACCGCTAGTTATGAAGCACGAGCTTTTGGTGTACATAGTGCAATGCCACTTGGCATGGCACAATCGCTTTGCCCTGAGTTAATTATACTTCAGGGTGATTTTGCGTGGTATGAAGAATTATCAAATCGTTTTTTTAAATTTATTCGAACCTTTACACCCTTTGTTGAACCAGCTAGTATCGATGAATGTTATATCGATGTTACGGATCTAATTAAAAATTATAAACGACCATTAGATTTAGCTTGGACGATTCAAAAACAACTTTTTGATGAGCTTCGTCTTCCTTGTAGCATTGGTGTGGCACCGAATAAATTCCTTGCGAAAATGGCGAGTGATATGCATAAACCTTTAGGGATAACAATCTTAAGAAAACAAGAAATCAAAAAGAAATTATGGCCATTACCAATCTCTCAAATGTATGGAATTGGAAAGAAATCATCGCCTCTTTTAATTGAAAAGGGAATTGAAACAATTGGTGATTTAGCGGATCCTAGCAACGAGTTAAAGATTATGACTATTTTAGGAAAACATGCTTATCATACCATTCAATGTGCAAGAGGGAATGATTCAAATGAATTATCTTATAATACAAGTGTTCAATCTATCTCTCAGTCAACTACATTAAATAATGATATATTAGATTATGATGAAGTAAAGACAACGTTTAAAGGACTTGCTTTAAAATTAAGTAATCGAGCAATTACAGATGAAATTAAAGGTAAATTAATTACGATTACAATTCGTTATTTTGATTTTTCTAATGTATCACGCAGTTGTAGCTTGGATCATTATGTGAATGATTATCAAACGATATTGGAACATGCGATGCTGTTATTTGATCAAAATGTTAATCAAAAGGAAATAAGACATTTAGGAATTAATTTAGGTTCTTTATATTCCTCTAAAAATCCAGTTGAACAAATCAACATGTTTCATGAGAAAACGAAATTGAATATTATTGAAGAACTTAATAAAGAGATTCCTGGAGCTAATTTTATTTACGCAAATTGTTTAAAAACGAAATCAAAAGATTAATGTCGAATGAAAGTAATCCTTTTTCTAAACTGTTATACATATAATCCTATGAGGTGATTATATGAAAGGGTGGAAACATTATAATGGATTCTTAAAGAAATATAAAAATGTATATATATTTTTGATGATTTTAATGATTTCAGGATTCATAGCAGGAATTGTTTTTTCTCAATATATTGATTTTACGGATATGAAAGAATTTGCTTCTTACTTAACAACGATGAATCAAGGAATTGATAAATATCGTTACTTTGTCCATCAATTTTTACTCGGTATTCTTTATTGCTTGGGTGTTTTTATTATTGGCACCTCTTTGTTAGGAATTCCTATTATTGCCTTTCTAGCGTTCTCTAAGGGCCTTCAAATTGGATTTTCTTGTGCTTTGTTTGTTTATACTTATCAATTAAAAGGATTGGTAGGTATTATACTTACGTTACTTCCACAAGTGTTGTTAGATTTAGCTTCTACGTTTTTAATTTCAGCTGCTGCCATACAATTATCTATGTATATTGTATACAGTTGTTCAAACCTTGAAAAACTTAATTTTAAAAAACTAGCAAATAGCATATTAAATGATATCTTTATTTCTTTTGTAATCGTCTTAATTGCTGCTTATTTGAAATCGACTATTGTGATTGAATTAATAAAAATATTTAATTTAATGTAGGGGTAAAGTAATAGGTTAATTGAATCGTAACGTGATATAATAAGGAAGGTGATAATTATGCAAGTTAAAGATGCCATCGAAGATTATATTCATTACATATCGGTAGTGGATCAAAAACAGATGACGACAGTCCACGCTTATCAAAGTGACTTAACATTATATTATACTTTTTTAATGGATCATGAAATTAGTTCAATGGATCAAATTGATTTTGATTTATTACAAGATTTTATCCAGCAACAACAGGTTCATAAAAAAGGCAGTTCGATCAATCGCTTAATTACGACCATTCGAACGTTTCATCAATTTATCACTTTTACTTATCCAAAGATTAGTGATCCTAGTATTTATCTTCATAATCAAAGAATTGGTAGAAAGTTACCTCGGTATTTAAATGAACATGATATGCAAGTTTTATTAGATGATTTTGATCAAAGTGATCAAGGTATTTATGAACATGCCATATTAGAATTGTTATATAGTTGTGGCTTAAGAGTAAGTGAATGCTGTAATTTAAAACTGAATCAAATTCACTTAGAACAAGGATATTTAAAATGTATTGGAAAAGGCGATCAAGAAAGAATGATTCCAATTAATCAAAAAGCAATTGAAATAGTTCAACAATATTTAAATTGTGTAAGATTTCATTGGGAAAAGAAACGAAGTCCTTTTTTATTTATCAATCATTTAGGTCATCCATTAACAAGACAATATGTTCATAGTTTAATTAAAGATAGAATTAAAATAGAAAATTTAGATTCACATTTATCTGCACATAGTTTTCGCCATAGTTTTGCTACACATTTACTTGATGGAGGAGCAGATTTGAAAATTGTGCAGGAATTATTAGGCCATCAGGACATTTCAACAACCCAGATATATACCCATGTCCAAAACAAACGTTTAAAAGAGGCCTACATTCAGTTTCATCCACGTGCCGATAAGGAGGGCCCAAAGAAATGAAAAAATATAAAAGGATATTTACCGTTATTATTGATTCACTAGGAATCGGAGCTGCTTGTGATTCGAGTGAATATGGAGATTATGGAGTTGATACATTAGGTCATATTGATGATGCGATGGATCCTTTCCAGATCCCTAATTTATGTCGTTTAGGTTTGGCTAATTTACACCCATTAAAGCATTGTGAAATGGCAACACAACCATTAGGATACTATACGCGTTTACAAGAAGCATCCTGCAGCAAAGATACAATGAGCGGTCATTGGGAAATGATGGGATTACAGATTACCACGCCCTTTAAAACCTTTACTGAGCATGGCTTTCCAGATGAATTGATCAAAGAACTTGAAAAAAGATGCGGTCGAACAATTATCGGTAATAAAGCAGCAAGTGGTACTGAAATTCTTGATGAATTAGCTTTAGAAGAAATTAACCATGGGAAAATGATTGTTTATACTTCCGCTGATAGTGTTTTACAAATCTGTGGCCATGAAGAAAGCTTTGGCTTAGAAGAATTATATCGCTGTTGTGAAATTGCCCGTGAACTTACGATGCAGAAAGAATGGATGGTCGGTCGTGTCATTGCTCGTCCTTATTTAGGTAATAAACCGGGTGAATTTAAACGTACGTCAAATCGTCATGACTATGCTTTAAAACCATTTGCGAAGACGACATTAGATTATTTAAAAGAAGACGGTTATGATGTTATTAGTGTTGGCAAAATCAAAGATATTTTTGATGGGGAAGGGATTAGTGAAGCTTATAAATCAAAGAGTAGTGTTCATGGTATGGAACAGACAATTGAATTGATGAAGAAAGACTTTACTGGTTTATGTTTTGTTAACTTAGTTGATTTTGATGCACTTTGGGGTCATCGTCGTGATGTTTTAGGTTATGGAAAAGAACTTGAGATGTTTGATAAGAATCTTGGTATTGTATTGGATCAATTAAAAGAAGATGATTTATTAATCATCAGTGCAGATCATGGAAATGATCCTACTTATAAAGGCAGCGATCACACACGTGAAATGGTACCATTCTTAGCTTATTCACCTTCTATGGTTGGTCATGGCTTATTAGCAATCAGTGATAATTTTGCGACCATTGGCGCAACAATTGCAGATAATTTCGAAGTAAAAGCACCTGCAATTGGTAAATCAGTTTTAAGCGATTTGAAATAATGCAGTAATTAAGGGTAATTTGACAAATATTAAGAGACAATGTATAGTTTGTAAGTTAGTTATAAGGAGTGAATAAAATGTCAGACTGTAATAGTTGCCCAAGTAAAGGAACTTGTGGTAAGAACGAAGAAAGTTGTGGAATAAAGAATAATCCTAATAATAAAATAAAATATGTGATTGGGGTTATGAGTGGTAAAGGTGGAGTAGGGAAGTCATCGGTTTCTGCTTTACTTGCGAAGCAATTTGTGAAAAGTGGTTATAAGGTTGGAATTATGGATGCAGATATAACTGGTCCTAGTATTCCACGTTTATTATCGTTGGAGCATGAACAAGCTTATGGTAGTAATGATGCGATTGAACCAGTCATTGATAAAGATGGTATTAAAGTAATGTCTTTAAACTTCTTAATTGAAGAAGAAAATAAGCCAGTTGTATGGCGTGGACCAATTGTATCCAATGCGGTAAAACAATTCTGGACGGATGTTATTTGGGGCGAATTAGACTTTCTATTCATCGATATGCCACCTGGAACGGGCGATGTTGCCTTAACCCTTATGCAAAGTATTCCTTTAACAGGCGTGGTTATGGTATCAACACCACAGCCGATGGTTTCGATGATTGTGTCAAAAGCCATCAATATGTGTAAAGAAATGGAAATCAAAGTCTTAGGTGTTATTGAAAACATGAGTTATATTGTATGCCCAGATTGTGGTAAACATATTTCAATTCATCAAAAAGATGATACACAACAATTTCTTGCGAAGAATGAGTTAACGTTATTATGTGAATTACCAATGTTGGATTCGATTGCCAATCTAAATAAGGATGATGATTTTGAAGCAGCCATTCAAACTAAGATTGATGATATGATGAAACCTGCGGTTGATCTTTTACTAGAAAAATTAAAATAAATTCAATTTAGACACTTATATGAGTGTCTTTTTTATTTAATGGCATAACAAAGAAACTACATCCTTTCATTAAGGATGTAGTTTAATAGATATATATTATTCGTGCTTACTACCGGTAAATATCAAATGATTCGCGATTTTTTTGTAACTTGTAACTTCATCATCAACAATTAAATCAATTCTTTTCTTATAACTAATAATATAATAACTTTTATTATGACCTTTTAAGGACATTTTATATATAGTATCACTTAATTTTGTTGCCGTACCTTTTTCAATCGTACTGTCAGTTGAATACATAAATACTTCCATTGTTTTTTTTCCTTTATCATAACTATCTTCTGAAATTAATAGCGATTGGATACTCCTCGGATCATCACCGGTTTCATAAGTACCACCGATATAAAAGCGAGTAGAATCACGCATAACATAAAAAAGCAGACACATATTGAATAACAGGGATATGATTAAAACGAATCCATAGATGACATATTTCTTATTTAAATGTTTCATAAAATTTCACCAAATTGTAGCTGAAAAGGGAACTCAAGTGAATTATGTGATAAATATAATTTATTACTTATTATAAGTGGATCAATTGAAACAAAAAATAAATAATTTACATAAATTTGCTTAAACAAATAAGACATTTTAAATATTGAACAATTTAAAAATAATAACTTAATAAAATTTGTCATGATTTTCCTCCATTTATTCAATAAATATTAAGTTGATACAAAAAATTATATTTATTGAAGACACCACCAATTTCATACATCATATCATACTTAACAAAGAAAGCAAAACAATAATAGATAAGTAAAATGAATATAAAAGAAACAAAAGTAGATTATAAACATTATTAAGCTGAATAACAGTGTTATATATCAATTAGTGTAAATATAAGGAACTGTGAGAGCAATCGAGGTGGGTAATTACCTTGATTCCGTTATCTCGATTGCTCTCACGAAGGCTGTTATTAAACAATATGGATCAAAGATAGAGTAAAAGCAGTTCAAATCCATATAGTTATCAGTAAGGTAAGTGATAAGCATATTTAAAGTAATAATTAAGCTAAATCTTTCAATTACGATAAAAGCTTAATAATTATCCAATATAAATCTTACATAATTAACATTATGCGAAGTAGTGTATTGTGAAGATATAGGCTATGAGTCTATATCTAGAGTGAGGATGGTTCTTTCCTTTTCCAATTGATCTAATAATTTGTCATACTTCTTCTTCCAGTTGACTGGTATCTTTTCTTTATACCACGGATAATTCTTATCGATGTAACGAATAATTTCTCGTGGGTTCTTTATAACTTTAATATTTATTGTTTTATCAGCAACCATGTGTTTACTATCTTTGACTTGATAATGAACTTGGTAATCGCCTAGCTTTTCAACATCAACTTCTCCAGTATAAGTAATTCGATGAGATAAATCACCATCTTCTTTATCTCCACCAATGATATCTTTTAGATAATCAAATGGTACATATTGATGAATTATCTTATCGTAGGCCTCAATCCATGGAGGTGTATTTGGATTTTCTTTTACATTTACGATCATTGATTTTTGATCACTTAAGCCATTTTTATCGCTAACTTTGAATATAAGTTCATAACTCCCTACCGTTTCAATCACTTGCCCACTTATTTTTACTATTTTATCCGTTAAATCTCCATCTTCTTTGTCATAAGCACTTACATATTGAAATGGATTGAATAATGCGACATTATCTAATGTTATGGTTGGGTTTTGACTGATTTTTAAGGCTGGTGGCTGATTGTTTAGAAAGGTTTTAATAGTTAATGGCTTACCATTATAATCGACGAAGGAACTAGCTATCCAGGCTGGTGTAATATGACTTCCCTCTTTAATTACACGATGATTTCGTTCACAATCTGCCTCATTTCCAGCTAATCGATAATAAGTAGTACCTTTTATAAGTTGCTTTTCATAGATGTTGTTATAGAGTGTATTAGATTTAAAATATAGTAAATTTCCATAAGAGACACTACATACATTTCTGGTACGATAAAAGCTCTTTTTTATAGCTGGTTTTGGTCTTACAAATACATCAAAATAGCTAACGATTAAAGAGGTATCTTCTAATGAAGAAATGGCTCGATACTCATAAATATCATTAATATGAGTAATTGGTAATTCGGTTGGATAATATAAATTAATGCGCTTTACTGTATTCGTTTTTTTAGCTGTTATTTCAAGTGAAACGGTGTATTCTTGATCCATTTTTAATTGTTGATAAGGAATCAATGTTTTAAATCCTACATTGATGTAATCATACCAACAAGTGTTCGAAACTTGACCATATTCATTTAATCCGCATTTACGTGTCCCTAATACTTGCATTAATTCACTTTGATTTTGAGCTTGCATATTTGCTTTGAAAAAAAGTTGTTCTTGGTTGCTGGTTAGAATAATTCGATAGGAATGAGTAGAAGCATCTAAAAAGTGCTGATTGTTTGTAATAATCCCCCACCCACTTAATTCAAATCCATTGCTTGTGGCTGTAATTTGATTTATTTCATAAGGCATTTCTTCTTTTGTTGTAGCATGTATATCTTGAATTGAAATAAGTAAGAAGCAAAATAGAAAAGTAATACAAAAGTGAAACATTATTTTCATTTCAATACCCCCTTATAATGATATAAGCGAATATTTAGTAAAATCCTTTTTTTCTAAAAAAAAAGAAGCGTTTTTCAACGCTACTTATAAAATCTAATGCTTATTTTACTGCTTCTTTTAGAGCTTTAGCTGCTTTGAATCCTGGAGCTTTACTAGCAGGAATTGAAAGCGGTTGTTTTGTAGCTGGGTTAATACCTTGACGAGCAGGACGATGCTTAACTTCAAATTTACCAAAACCTGAAATATCAACTTTTCCTTCTTTTGCAAGAGTACTTGTGATTTCCGCAAAAACGGTTTCTACGGCTACTGTAGCATCTTTTTTCGTCATTTCAAGCTTTTCAGCTAGTACTTCTACTAATGCCTTTTTATTCAAAATTTCTGTCATATTAAATACCTCCAACATAGGTATATAATAACATTGTAGAGAATATATTTCAACATATTTATTAGTGTTAAACGGATATTTTGTACTTTTTACGTTAAATATTAGTATTTTTATTAAGTTTCTCATAAATCGACCAAAAAATGATTCAATTGTTCTAATATTTTACTACATAAATTGTGGATTAAAGTACAATCGCAATTACATTTCCCTTCCCTTTATTAACTAGTTTAGTCAATATATCTTGTAAACGAACTCTTGCAGCTTCCGGAATCATGGATAATTTCGCATTCAAACCATCTTGAATTAGATCCGATAATTTTCTTCCGAAAATATCTGATTCCCAAATACTTAATTCATTCGTTCCCGCATCTCTTAATAAATAATGAATCAGTTCTTCACTTTGTTCTTTGCTTCCAATAATCGGCTCAAAACAACTTTCAACATCGACTTTAATCATATGAATGCTTGGTGCAATTGCTTTTAACATCACCCCATAACGATTTCCTTGTTTGATAATTTCTGGTTTTGATAATGCAATATCTTGAAGCGATGCACTGGCAAAACCATAACCAGTTTGTTTCACCATCTTTAATGCAGATGAAATTGCATCATATTCTTTTTTCGCCTTTGCATAATCTTGCATCAAAGAAACTAGTTCCGCTTTATTATTAATTTCAATTCCAATGATCTCTTTTAATATTTCATTATAAAGTCCATTTTTGACAACAATATCTACATTTACAATTCCTGCCCCTGTATCAATGGTTGCGATATTACTGCTTTCGATATATTCATTTGTATTTAATACTTCCGTTATATTCTCAACTTCTCTTAAACGTTCAACACTAGACATACTCTCTTGAATGGTTTCATTAAAGCTCTTTTTCATCCAATGATCCTCATCTAATACAGCAATCCAATCGGGCATATTAATATTAATTTGTGATACTGGGAATTCATATAAAGCTTCTCTTAAAATATCATATATATTATTCTCACTCATATTTGCGACTGAAATACCTAATATCGGAACTTCATATTTTTCACTTAGTTTATCAATGATTGTCTTTGCTTGGATACTATTTGGGTTTGCCGTGTTTAAAATGACGATAAAGGGCTTTCCAATGCGTTTTAACTCATCAATTACTTCTCCTTCCGCATCAATATAAGCATCGCGCGTTAGGTCGGTAACACTCCCATCGGTCGTAATTACAATACCGATGGTAGAATGATCTTGAATGACTTTTTGGGTACCGGTTTTAGCGGCTTCATTAAAAGGAATTGGATCATCGAACCAAGGAGTTCGAACCATCCGCATGCCATTTTCATCTTTATATCCTTTTGCTTCAGGGATCACGTAACCGACGCAGTCTACTAAACGAACATTAACTTTAAAGCCATCTTCAAATTCAATATTTGCGGCATTAGCTGGAACAAATTTTGGTTCCGTTGTCATGATTGTTTTACCAACGCCTGCTTGTGGTAATTCATCGATCATACGTGCTTTTTCATACTCATCTACAACATGTGGAATTACTACTTTTTCCATAAATCCTTTTATGAAGGTTGACTTACCTACTCTAACTGGACCGACAATCCCTAAGTATATATCTCCACCTGTTCTCTGTGCTATATTTTTCAAAATATCCGTGGTGTTCATTTGAAATCCTCCCTTATTCACTCTTAATTTATGAAAGTATCAAAAGGAATAGAACAAGATTAATTTATTTGATAATTAAAACAAATCTTCAAACGTAAAGATTGAAATTATTATGAAATACGATTATGATAAGAGAGAAATAAGAAAGTTGGTAATTTGATGGAACAATTAAAAAAGCGAATTATGCAAGATGGATTAATTAAAGATGGAAATATTGTACAAGTAGATAGTTTTTTAAATCATCAACTTGATATTACCCTATTACAAGCGATTGCCAAAGAAATATATGAACGATTTAAAGAATCTAACATTAATAAAATAGTTACAATTGAGGCAAGTGGCATTGCCATCGCAGCGATTACGGCACAGTACTTTAATAATATTCCAGTTGTCTTTGCGAAGAAGAAAGCAGCGAATCAAGATGAGGATATTTACCAAAGAGAAGTATTTAGTTACACAAAGAAAACACGTTATTATGCGACGATTTCAAAGCGTTATTTAAATGAACAAGATCGCGTTTTAATCCTTGATGATTTTATGGCTACAGGAGAAGCCATGTATGGGCTTATAGGGCTTTGTGAAGACGCAAATGTAAAGCTTTGCGGTTGTTGCTCAATCATTGAGAAAGGGTTTCAAAAAGGCGGAGATAAGCTTAGAAAGGATGGTTATCCTTATCAATCTTTAGCTGTTATTGATAAAATCGATGAAAATGGTATTACGTTTCGTTAAAAAAAAGTAGCAATCTTAATTGCTACTTTTCATTTTACTATTTGATGGTTCCTACTTCAGATAAAATAAGACCTTTGTTTTGTTCTAATGCCCATTTAATTCCCCAGTTATTCGCAAAGATAATTAAATAACGATCTTTTAAATCTTTTACTCTTTTTGATTCTGAAGTAAGATTTAAAGTATTTGGGTCTAATCCTTCATTTTCAATCCATCGAACACTTTGATAAGGTAAGATATCTAATTTAATATCAACATTATATTCACTCTTTAGTCTTTGTTTTAAGACATCAAATTGTAGTACACCAACACCACCAACGATAATTTCTTCCATCCCAATATTAATCTCTTGAAAGACTTGAATTGCACCTTCTTGAGCAATTTGAGTAATTCCCTTTAGAAATTGTTTTCGCTTCATTGTGTCAATTTGTTGCACTCTAGCAAAGTGTTCAGGAGCAAAGGTTGGAATACTTGCGAAAGTAAATACATGATTAACATCACATAACGTATCTCCAATTGAGAAAATACCGGGATCAAATACGCCAATGACATCACCAGCAAATGCTTCTTCAACAATTTCACGATTCTCAGCCATAAATTGCTGAGGTTGTGATAATTTGATTTTGCGATTCCCTTCTACATGATAAACTTCCATTCCTTTTGTATATTTTCCTGAACAAATACGCATAAAGGCAATCCGGTCTCGATGAGCTTTATTCATATTTGCTTGTATTTTAAAGACAAATGCAGTGAATTCATCCTTCAAAGGATCAATTTCACCATTACTTCCAATTCTTGGCAAAGGTGAACTTGTCATCGTAAGAAAATGTTCTAAGAAAGGTTCAACGCCAAAATTAGTTAATGCAGATCCAAAGAATACCGGTGTTAACATTCCTTGTTGAACTTCTTCACTATCGTATTCACTACTAGCACCATCTAATAATTCAACATCTTCTTTAAGTTGTGCATAAAAGTCTTCACCTAAAATATCACTGAATTTAGGGTCATCTAATTCCCCTTCGATTACATCTACTTCTTTTTGGCCATGATTTCCACCATTAAACGTAATAATACGTTTATGATCTCTTTCAAATACGCCTTTAAAGTCTTTACCTGAACCAATTGGCCAATTCATAGGATAAGTAACAATTCCTAATTCTGATTCAATGTGTTCTAATAATTTAAATGGATCCATTGCGGCCCGATCCATTTTATTAATAAAAGTAAAGACCGGTATTTTACGTAATAAACAAACTTTAAATAATTTCTTTGTTTGTGTTTCAACCCCTTTGGATGCATCAATTACCATAACAGCAGAATCCGCAGCCATTAAAGTTCGGTAAGTATCTTCACTAAAGTCTTGGTGACCTGGTGTATCTAAAATATTGATACAAAAATTATCATATTGAAACTGCATCACACTACTTGTAACAGAAATTCCACGTTGCTTTTCAATTTCCATCCAATCGGATACAGCATGTTTACTTGATTTCTTACCTTTTACAGATCCGGCGGATAAAATAGCTCCTCCATACAATAAAAGTTTTTCCGTTAACGTTGTTTTACCAGCATCTGGATGTGAAATGATTGCAAAGGTTCTTCTGCGCTTTATTTCGGTTTTAAAATCCATATAAATAACATCCTTTCTACGTTTATAACACGTTGACGTTCTACATTATAACATGATATAAGCTAAATATCTATGTTTGATAAACGAAAAAAAGAAGAAAACAAATTCATTAATTATGTCTTCTTCTTGATTGATAATCTATAGATTCATTTCTTCTTTTAGTTCTCTCTTCATCAAATCATTTGCGGAAGCAATCGGTTCTTTTCCTTCATATAATACTTTGTAAATCTCATCAATAATAGGCATATCAATGTGTTTTTCTTTCGCAATAATATGAATGACTTTCGCAGTTCTAACGCCTTCAACGGTTTTTGTATTGTTATCCCAAAAGGCTTTTGCGCTATTTGCTTTACCAATTTCAAAGCCAGCCTGGAAATTACGTGAATGAATACTGGTACAAGTAACAATTAAATCACCAATGCCAGTTAAGCCCATAAAGGTTTCAAAGCGGCCTCCCATTGCAGTTCCAAAGCGAATCATTTCGGTAAGTCCACGTGTTATTAAGGCAGCTTTGGTATTATCACCATAGCCAATACCAGCTAAGACACCACTCGCAACGGCAATCGCATTTTTAATGGCAACGCCAATTTCACTTCCGATTTCATCATCACCACGATAAACCCGTAAATAGGAGTTTGAGAATAAATGTTGAATTATTTTCGCATCGTGAGGATTAATTGAAACAGCACAAATGGTTGTTAACATTCGAATCACAACTTCTTCAGCATGACTTGGACCGATTAACGATACAACACTGCTTAAGATATTACTAGGAATATTCTCACGAATCACACAAGACATTCTTTCGTTTGTCTCAGGATGAAAGCCTTTGCTTGTATTTACAATAATGACTTTTTTAGTAATGTGTTCACGAATTTTTTGGCAAACATTTTCAATCGCAATCGTCGGTACCGATAAAACAATAACATCAGCATCTTTCACTACCGAAACATCAAGGGTTGCTTTAATGTTAGGATTTAATTCAATATTAGGAAAAAACTTCTCATTACGATGATTGTAAGCAATATCATGTATTTCATTCGCATCTTGGCCCCAAACGGTAATATCAACTTTATTATCCGCTAAGACTTGTGCTAATCCACTACCCCAACTACCACTACCAATAACGACAGCTTTCATAAATCGAATCCTCTACTTTCTTTCTCTTGCTAAAATTCGAAGGGTTGTACCAACAAAACCAAATGAATCACGTAAAGTATTTTCAATAAAACGTTTATAGCTGAAATGCAATAACGATGGATCATTTACAAATAAAACAAAGGTTGGAGGTGCTACCGCTACCTGAGATACATAATAGATTTTAAGCTTCTTACCATTATGAGCAGGCGGTGGCGTCATCAACTGTGCATCAAGGATTACTTCATTTAAAACACTTGTTGAAATCCTTAATAACGATGCATCATGCACGGATTCAATTAATGGAATTAACGTATTGACTCTTTGTTTTGTTAAAGCTGAAACAAAGGCAATCGGTGCATAATTTAAATAAATAAACTGTTTACGAATTTCTTTTTCAATTATATGCATTGTTTCCTGGTCTTTTTCAACGGTATCCCATTTATTATAAACAATGATAACACCTTTACCAGCTTCATGAGCATAACCGGCAACGTGTTTATCTTGATCACGAATTCCTTTTTCTCCATCGATAACAACTAAAACAACATCGGAACGTTCAATCGCACTCATTGCTCTTAAAACAGAGTATTTTTCAATGTTTTCATAGACTTTACCACGTTTTCTAATACCTGCGGTATCAATGACTACATATTCTTTTCCATCTTGTTTAAATGGTGTATCAATCGCATCACGAGTTGTTCCTTCAATGGAACTTACAATCACTCGTTCTTGGTTTAAAATCGAGTTTACTAAAGAAGATTTACCAACATTGGGACGACCAATTACACTGAATTTAGTCATACCTTCATAGTCATTTTTCTTTTTTTGTGGAAAGGAAGCGATCATTAAATCTAATACATCTCCAATTCCAATTCCATGAACACCACTTACGGCAATTGGTTCTCCAAGTCCTAAAGCATAAAATTCATAGATGGCATCTTTTTTATCAATATCATCTATTTTATTTACCGCTAAAACAATTGGTTTATGAGAACGTTGTAACATTCTTGCAATCTCATTATCATCTTGAGTTAAACCATCTTTACCACTAACGATAAAGACAATTACATCCGCTTCTTCTACCGCAATATCAACTTGCATACGAATTTCTTCACTGAAAGGTTGATCATTTAACTGAATACCGCCGGTATCAATTAATCGATATTCTTTTGTTAACCAATCCCCTTTTCCATAGATACGATCCCTAGTAACACCTGGTGTATCTTCTACTATACTTACTCGTTCTCCAATCATACGATTAAAAATCGTTGATTTACCAACATTTGGACGACCTACAATCGCCACAATTCCATCTATCATACTGCCTCCTTAATTACACGTTTAAATCTTGAAGCAGCGAAACAATCGCATTACAAACTTCCTCGATACTCATTTGGGAAGTATCAATTTCAATTGCATCCTCACTTTTTCTTAATGGTGAGGCTTCACGATGAGTATCTTGATAATCCCGCTGTTCAATATCTTCATATATTTTATTATAATCTGCTTTAATTCCTTTTTCTTGGTATTCTAAATAACGACGCATAGCACGTGCTTTTACACTTGCTATCATATAAATCTTTAATTCAGCTTTTGGTAGAACAACCGTTCCAATATCTCTACCATCTAGGATATAACCACCAGCTTTGGCAATTTCTTGTTGCATCGTAACTAAACGCTCACGTACTTTTGGATGAGCACTACAAGTACTAGCAGCCATTGAAATTTCGTTTTCTCTAATTTCTTTACTAACATCAATCGCATTAATAAAAACGCTGTTATCCTTACCAAAATCAATTTTCATGTGATCAATCATATCGCAAAGTTCATTTTCTTGATCAAAGTTGATATGCTCTTTGATTGCTTGTAAAGCAACACAGCGATACATCGCACCGGTATCAAGATGCTTATAATTCAATTTTTTCGCAATGCACTTTGCAATTGTGCTTTTACCTGCTGCACTAGGTCCATCAATGGCAATATTAATGCTCATTAGAACATGCCCCCAGTTTTAAAGATATAAAAGATAATAATGCCAATGACAACAATTAAAGAAAAGATTAATAAAAACAGAATTAGATTCAAGGTTTTATTCGTATGATCTAAACCATCATTCAAATCATTAATCTCACCTTCATATTCACCCATCTGAACTCTTAATTGTTGAGTTTCTTCAATTAATTGATGATGAATTTCTTTAACTTGAGAAGTTTGTGTATCGGATATTTTTTTAATACTTAATGTCTCTTCTTCTAAATTATGTAAGATTGGTTTAACTTCATTTTCTATGATTGGTTGAAGATTCGTTTCTTCTTGTTCCATCGATAAAGCTTGAATACGATCATGTTCAACCGCCTCTTTGTTTTCGTGGTTACTCTCATTCAATAAAGATTGAATTTGTGAAGCAATTTCATTTTTAGTTAATGAAGCTGGTTCATCTAAATCTTCTTGAATATCTTCAACATAATGGGAACGCTTTTCTCGATTCACATTATTTAATTGATGTAAGATATCAATTTGGGTATCCATATCTTCACGATTTCCCTTTTTTATATTATATTCACGTACTTCATTAATAAAATCATCCATATATTCATTTTTAAAATTATTCGTCGGTGCTTTCGTTTCTTCTTCCACATAAGCTTCACGACGTTCTCTTTCAGGTACATAAGGGATATCATCACTTATTGGAACTTTTTTAAATAAGGATGGATTGATTCCATTTAATCGATTTGCGAAAGGAGTTAACTTGTTTCCAGTATCATCTTCACCATGTTGAGTTTCAATATTCTTTCTAAGTTCTTCATATTTTTTTACTCTTGATAGTTTTTCCATAAAAAAAGCCTCCTTAACCTTATCTATTATAACAAATTTATTGATGTAATGGTATCGAAAATGTATCTGAAACTAAACTTTTATTGCGATTTAGCTAATTAATGGAATAAACCTTCTAAATTTATATAAAAAAAGATATCAATTATAGTATTGATATCTTATTAAGCTTAAGCTCTACCTGAGTATTTACCATCTGAAGTTGAGATAACAACCATTTCATCTTGATTGATAAATAAAGGAACTCTAACTTCTAATCCAGTTTCTAATTTTGCAAGTTTCGATGCACTTGTTGCGGTATCACCTTTAACACCAATTTCACATTCAACGATTTGAAGTGTAACTTTATCAGGTAAAATAATACCTAATACTTCCCCTTCAAACATTGAAATATTAACCGTGTCATTTGGTTTCATATAGAATAGTTCATTTCCTAAATTGCTTTTTTGGATTTCAAGTTGATCATAAGTTTCATTATCCATAAATACAAGTGCTTCCCCATCATCATATAGAAACTGCATTTCACGTTTATCAATATGAGCTGGTTCTACTTTGTCTCCACCAGTGAAAGTTAAATCAACAATGGAACCACTGCGAAGATTTTTAACTTTAGCCTTTACTATCATTTGACGCATTGCTGTTTTGTTATGAGAAGCCTCCAAAACAATAAAAATTTCCTTGTCTTGTTGAATTGTCATTCCAGATTTTAAATCGTTTGAAATTATCATTAAAAATCACCTTTCTTAATATGCACTACTATATTTTAACGAATTTAATATATTTGTCAATTTTTTATATAATATTTCATTGGTTCTTACCTTAAATTAAGCTTTTATAGCGAAATGAGCAGGCATAAGACAATAAGGATAAATAAGTCGTCAAATATAAATAACAAAATTGTGGATATTCTAAACCTTGTTTATTCATCTTATAAAAGATTATAAAACATAAAATAATGATAAAAGAAAGAATGAAGTCTTTGATTTCCAAAGCTTTAAAGTTAATTTCTTGGTAAAAAAAAGTTAAAAACAATTCGCTAATAGCATATAAAATAATTAAATAATATGAAAATGGAGAAAGAAATAACATCAAATTTCCAAATAAAATAAAGATGATAAAGATCGATAAACTAGATAAATAAATAAGCATCATAAAAACACCTCAAACCTAGTTTGTCTTCATTGATAACTTATATGCATAATGCAGGAACATATTTCATCATAAATTATTTTTAGTTTTATTTTACGGCCTTTAAACAAATAATCGATTTTAATTGTTTCATCGTTATAGTGAAAATGAATAAGAACTTGTTTATATTTCTTTTCTTCTTCATAATCTTCATGAAATTCCCAATGATCTTTGATGTGTTTCACAACAAAGAATTCAATCATTGATTGTTCATAACTTGTTGTCTTTAAATACCATAATTGATATATTTGTTGATTTATAATCATGCCAACAAATAAGATAAGGGATAATAAGGTTAAAGCATAAATAGATAAGAAACCATCATTTGATACAGCCCAATAATGTTTTAACTTCTTTTTTACGTTCGTAATGAAGATAAACACATTTGTTTGTTTCTTCAAAATAACCTCCTTTTAACTTTTGAAAGAATATTTCATGACCAATTGTTTTAAATACTTTCCCGCGATCTAGAATTAATTGACAATCTTGATCATGATATATAAAACTTAATTGATCATCCTCAACGCTTATTTCTTCAAATTCTAGAAACAATAAACGAAGTTGATGAATAGCTAATAAGTCTTGTGCTCGTTCATCATTTAAATCGATTTTTGTTAATAAAACTAACATTTGACTAAGCAATAAAATAGAAAAAGATGTAATCATTAAAGCTAATAACATTTCAATTAACGTAAATCCCTCGTTATTTTTGATAAAGCTCATACAATTCATTCTCCCATTTTTGATGAAGATCAATTTCTTTATCCCTGCTTTTATGAAGCAATTGAATCGATGTCGTAAGAATCAAGATCAAGATTGAAGTGCATAGTAATAAAAGCAGACTTTCCACTAATAAAAAGCCATCCTTATTTTCTAACATCAATTCGCCCACTTCCTAATTGAACGACGATACGCATCGTTGATTCACCTTGATAACAATGAATGCTTTGAGCTTCATTTACATTGCCAAAGCCATTAAAAGCAAGCGTTGTTGGTTCACAAATCATATTACCTTGAAACTTATATTCTTGTTCATCAATTATGATTGAATTCGAATGAATCGCTAAATAAATTCTTTTTTTATTCATCATCGCTTTGATTTGATTTGTAAGTAATTGTTCTTTTAAATGTTGCATTTGAAAAGATAATGGAATCTCATAACGTAACAGATTAGGTACAATTAACATCATGATTGAAATAATCGCAAGAACTAAAATCATTTCAATCATCGTAAACCCTTTATTTAACACTTGCTTCCCCATTAATAATTTCAATCATGTCACCATTTGGACATCTTCTTTGTGTATCTTTTAAATAACCACCTTGAATTAAATCTTCAATTCCAACTGGCTTTTCTAAAGTTTCTAATTCAAATAATAAAATTTGTCCATTGACTACTTCAACTAATGCATTGCAACCTTTCTTTTGAATAATTTTTTGTTTTTGTTGAATATTTGGCAAAGTAATTAAGAAGATTAAAGCAATAACAGATAAAACAATGATCATTTCTAATATTGTAAAACCGTTTTTCATACTGTTCCCTCACATTTCATTTAATAGTTCTAACGGTAATAACATAATGCGATAAACAACAATTACTAAAATCGCAACAAAACTATAAGCAATACATTGAATCAATAAAGCAGCATGTTTGATTTGATTTAACCATTGTTGTTCTTGTAAGATCATGAAATCAAAACATGCTTGATCTAATTCACTAGTTGCGCAACCAATGCGATACATCGATTTAAATGTTTTAGATAATAATGGATGATTTTCAACTACATCATTTAAATCAACACCTTGTTCTAATTGTTCTTTGATTTGGGTTGATACATAGTTTAATAAAGAAGTATCTTTTGTTTTAATTAAGTATAAAAAACAAACTCTTGTTGATAAACCACTTTTTCTAAGTTCTAATAAATAACCACTCAATATATAAGCAATAAAATCTTGGAAAAGCGTAATATAACGAGAAAGAAATAAAATCGTTTGGTGTTGTAATGGTAGATGGTTGATACAAATAAGGATATAAATAATTAATAAAATAATAAAGATAATTAAAATAGATGCGAAAGCTTTGATTACTTTTAATATATTAAAAAGGAAAAAAGAGTTCTGATTTATCGCAAAGCCATGAAGCATTTGAGGAATAATAAATTGCGTGAATATCGTTAATGTAATAAAAGCAAAAGCGAAGATAAAGATGGGATAAGCGGTTTGTTTTGATAATTTTGTTTTTAAATTCTTTTCAAATTCACTCATCGAAACGGCATTTTGAATTGCTAAAGATAAAGATGTAATTTGTAAGAAAAATTGTAAATGTTCATAAAATTTATCCTTACCTTCCATTACGAGTACATCTTGAATGGATTTTCCTTTTTCTAATTCGGTTTTATATTTTAAATAATTGGGATTGATCATTTCTAATGATGAAATTAAGGGATAACCTTTATCTAATAACAGCGATAGCGATTTCCAATGTTGATGATTAAACTTTAATGTCGATGCTCGCTTCCCTTTTACTAATCCAACCTTTTTTAATTGCGTTTCGAATTTCACCTTCCATGTTTTGATGATGGGGATTGAGGATATTTGTTTCCAAATATTCTTTAAGTTCATCTTTTTCAAGAATTTCATAAACACAAACCCTCTCTTTCTTCCCTTTCCCCGCATAGATTCGTTGTGCACTTATCGCAGTTAAGGTTCCCGCTAAAGCTTTTTTATTTAAGCCTAATTCTTCGAGTCGTTTAATTGCTTCAATTCCTGATTTCGCATGAACCGTTGAAAATACCATATGACCAGTCAAAGCACATCGATATGCCATTTTAGCGGTTAATTCATCTCTGATTTCACCAATCATAATGACATCGGGATCATGCCTTAATAACTGCTTAATTCCCTCTTCATAAGTAAAGTTTGCTTTTTCATTTATCTGTAACTGTAAATACGTATCAGCAACAATTTCAATCGGATCTTCTAATGTAATAATTTTTAATCGTTTATTTGCTGCGATTTCTTCTAATAAAGCATGTAAGGTTGTCGTCTTGCCACTACCAGTAGGTCCACTTAATATAATCATTCCACTTCTAAATTTAGTCCAATTATAAAAACTTCGACATTGTTTACGATCATTGCTTAATTGTTCAATGCGAATCATCGTATGGTTGTTTAAGATTCTTAAGACGGCGGTTTGTAAATGATCACTAATTAATAATGAAAATCTAAAATAGAGCTCCTTGCCATCCATTTCAAGTTGAAAATTACCGGATTGAGGTAAGCTCATATTACCTAAATCTAAATTTGCGAGATATTTAAGATAATTAAATAATGAGAAATCAAATGATTTATCTTCAATATCAATAATGCCACGAATTCCACGCATGCTGATTTTCACATGTTCATGTTGAACGATAAAATGAATATCACTTGCATAATGATCTTTCGCAAGGATTAACAAGGCTTGTAATTTCTTTTTCATTCAAATGCCTCCTTATCTAGTGATACGTAAGAAAGCATTACATGCCTAAAAAAAAGATCAACTAAATTGATCTTTATACTTTAATATGAACCCATTTCCCTTGAATAAAACGTATTTTCGAACAAGTAAAGCGAACCAGTTGATCTAAGAATAAAGAAAACCAGGCACCAATTAAGCCAAGTCCAAGGGGAAAGGCTAATAAATATGTGAGCGTTGGACGAATCGCAGCGACGGAGATTAAGGAGACCGTAGCGGTGAATTTAACATCGCCTGCTCCTCGTAAACAACCAAACGTAATTACTTGGGTTATTTGAAACATCATCGTTGCACAGATGATAAAGATAATTTGACTTCCTTGCTCAATTATAATTGGATCATTAGAAAAGATTTGAATAACTTGGCTTCTTAATATAATCATGATAGAACTTAGTAAGAAACCGATTAATAAACCAATTCGTTGCGTTGTTTTCGCATAAATAATCGCCATGTCTTTACGTTTTGCGCCAAGGCTTTGACCAACCAGTGAACTTGTCGCAACACTTAAACCATCTCCAACGGCAAAGGATATGTTTAGAATATTCATACATACTTGATGCGTAGCAAATGCAATCATTCCTAATGCAGCAACGGTTTTCGCATACATGAAGAAACCGATGCGCATAAATACTTGCTCGGCAAAAGCACTGGATGAAATATGAAAAATATCATGAATTGTTTTTGAATCAAAACGCCAATTCTGTTTGAAGTTAATTGATAAAAAACCATGGATATCACAGATTGAATATAGCGACATCATAAAGGCAATGATATTACCAATACTCGTAGCAATTCCTGCACCTAATACACCTAAGGTTGGGAAAAAACCAATTCCGTTTATTAATAAATAGTCAAAAATTAAATTAATAATATTAGCCGTTACATTTGTTCGTAAAGCAACTTTGGTATTTCCACAACCACGCTGTGCTGCATTGATGGTTAAGGAGACACTATTAAAGAAGTTACCAATCATAATCGCTTGAAAGTAGATGGTAGCAAGTTTAACATATTGATGGTTTGCCCCAGCAAGTAGCATGATTGATTTCGCATAGATAAAACCTAACAGTGAAAGAACAAAAGATGCCGCAAGTGAAATTAAGATAGCTTGCCGTAAACAACTATTGGCCGCTTCTTGATTTCCTTCTCCTTTTCTTCTTGAAACAATGACAGTAACACCAACATTTAAGGATAAAATGACAGCTAATAAAATAAATTTTGGTTGATTTGTAATTCCTACCGATGCAATGGCATTCGCACCGATTCCACCAACCATTACCATATCGACAACACTCATTAAAGAAATAAGGACAGATTCGACGGTCGAAGGCCAAGCAATTGAAAAGGTTCTTTTATAGATACTAGAATCACTTGGAATGACGCCGGCAATCTGATCTTTTTTAATCATTGTTTGACATGAAATAAAGCGATTATAAAAGCTCATTTGATAAGAACCCCCTTTAATAATTTCTTTTTTATGATACCCCTTTTTAATAATTTGTCAATTTTAAAAAAAAGCTAAGTTCATCAACTTAGCTTAAATATGGGTTTGTTTGTAACTCTCTTAATAAAGTAGTCGTTTCACCGTGACCTGGATATACATCATAATTCGGATCTAATTCTTTGAGCATTTTTAAGGTTTGCATCATCTTTGAATTAGAACCACTTAATAAATCCGTTCGTCCAATACTACCGGCGAATAAAACATCACCACAGATTAAATGCTGATCCCAAATCATTAAAGAACTGCCTTCACTATGACCGGGTGCATCGATTAATAGAAACTTAAAATTGGCGATGGTATGATAACCAGGAGTTAAACCATTCACTGCCGAATCAATGGTAATTGGATTCATTGTATCAGCTGAAAAATTTAAATCAGGGTCTTTTAATAAAGGCTTGTCTAATTCATTCATATAAACACCACAATGATACTTTTTAACTAAAATATCAACGCCTGCGATATGATCAAAATGTCCATGGGTTAAAAATATACCATCAACAATTCCCTCTTTTTCATCAATCATCGCTTGTATTTTAGGACTTTTGCTTCCAGGATCGACAATCAAAACATGATTGTCATTCCATAACAAATAACAATTTGCGGCAAACATTCCTACGGTAATCATCTCAATTTTTTTCATTCGTTTCACCTAATAAAAAAGACCCATCCGGTCCTTCTTATTTTTTCTCCTTATGTAAGGTTTTTTTGTTACAACGTGGGCAATATTTATTAATTTGCATACGTTCCGGATTTTTACGTTTATTACGTGTTCCGATGTAGTTTTCTTCGTTACATTCTGAACATTTGAAAGTAAGACGCTCTCTCATTATATTCCCTCCTCGTACTAGCGTTGAAATTATAACATACTCAAGAAAAATAAGCAATAATATTATAAGCCGAGTTTCATAACTTTTTAATATTCTTTTTAAAGCAAGTTATTTCCTATTTTTTTGAATTAAAATATTCATCTAAAACTTTACCCATCACAACATTTGAGCATACATTTGGCTGTAAGTCATTGGTATAAGATGAATTTGGTGCTACACAGGCAAAGGCTACTTCAGGGTTTTCATAAGGAGCATACCCAATTAAAGATGCTCCGGATGTTGGAATATTCCCAATAAATGTTTCGGCTGTTCCCGTCTTTGCCGCAACATTGTGAGGATTGTTTTTCACAACTCCACACATTCCACTTGTAACACAGGCTCTAAATCCTTCTTGAGAATATTTCAATAAGTCGCTATCCCCTTGCACTTTTGACAAGACTTCAGCTTTGTTTTCAAAAATAAAAGAAGAATGATTGTTTACTTCATAGGCACCTTTAACCAAACGTGGTTTTACGCGATATCCATTATTGGCAATTGTCGAAACATATTGAACCATTTGGATTGGTGTATAAGTATCATATTGACCGATTGCAAAGTCTAAAAGTAAACCAGCTTTTTTATCATAACCTTTAAACCCAGTTTGTTCATTTGGAATATCAATTCCAGTTGTAGTTCCTAGTCCAAACATCGAATAATAATAGCGCATTAAAGGAAAAGCATATTCAATATCTAAATTTAACGGTCCATTTGGTATATACGTTCCTTTAGCAAGTCGAATCGCTACATTGAACATATAAACGTTACTTGATTTTTCTAACGCTCCTAGTTGATCTAATGGGCCATAGTCACGATAGGAATGTTTTGGTGGTGTTCCTTTGAAATACATCGGAGCATCGTTAATTAATTCACCAGGTTTTACTACTTTTTCATTTAAGCCCATGAAAACCGTAGCACCTTTGACAATTGAACCAGGGGTTTGCGCATCTAGATAATTTCCCGAAGCATATTCATATAAATTACCTTCACTATTTAACCCCATACCGGACATCGCATAAACACTACCATCTTTTGGATTCATTAAGACAACAAATAACTTATTAAAATATTTACGCAATGGATTACTCTTACCTTCCACCAACGTATCACTTACAATCTTATCGATTTTTTGTTGAAGATCCATATCAATGGTTAATTGTAAATCATAACCTTTTTTGCCAGGTGTTACTTCATTAAATACCGCTTTTCCATTGCTATCATATTTAATCTCGTGGCTTACTCTTGATCCACTCAATAAGTCTTCATATTGTTTTTCTAAACCACTTGTTCCAACTTTTTCATTTAAAGCATAATTTTTAGCTTGATAATATAATTGTTGATCCGATGGAATTGCACTAATCTTACCAAAAACATCCATAAAAGTATTACCAAACGGATATTCGCGACTCCAACCACTCGTTAAATCAAACCCACTAAAATCATCTTTATGTTCAATGAAATAACTAGCTTGTTTTGTATTCACATTTTCTAAGACAATTTTACGATTATTACCCTGTCCAGCATTCATTAAAAGCCAATTTCCATAAGCATCTAGAATATCTTGATCCAGGCTTTTAATATGACTTTCTTTTACTTCTTTCATTCTTAATTTATCGGCTTCTTCATTGCTTAACTTACCAGAATAAATCTTTTTATAATTTGCTTTACTTAATAAATGATTGCCATGATCTAAATTACCATCTTTATCTTTTGAAAACATTAAATAAAGTTTCTTTAATTCTTCATCGGTCGCTTTGTATTCACTAATCCCAAATTGTTTTGTAAAGCGAATCGCAAGATCCCATTCTTCTTGAGAACTAATATTTTCAGGTGGATAATAAGTTAAATTAAGCGATTGGGTTGTATTGACTACGGTTTTCATTTTACTATCTAAAAAAGTACCACGAGGGGTTGTCGTTGATTGTTTCTTAGAAACATAATTTTCTAGTTTAATCTTATACTCGTCATTTTTATTTAATTGAATATAAATAATTCGCGCTGAAATCGCTGTGAAAATAATACAAACGATAAAGGCCATTATTTTTAATCGGCCATTAATAATCTTATTATCATCGCGTTGTTGTTTTAATAAATCACTACTGCGTTTTAAATTATCATGATCTAATTTTTTTAAAGGATTCTGAAACAAAAGCGCCACCTCCTATACATGAATTATTATAACATTTTCAAGTTTAATTGCTAGGAATGATTTTATTATTTTTATTAACTCCTAGCATTTCAACTAAATTTCTTTTATAATGTGATTTAGAGGTGATCTAACATGACAATTAGAGAAATGACACGACAAATTCAAGTTGGTGATAAAAAAATTGGTCATCAAAATAAAGTTTTGATTCAAAGTATGTGTAATACGCGTACCAAAGATGTAGAAGCTACGGTAAAGCAAATTCTTGAATTAGAACGAATAGGTTGTGAAATAGTAAGAATGGCAGTCATTGATGAAGAAGATGCGCTTGCAATTAAAGAAATCAAAGCAAGAACCCATATTCCATTGGTTGCGGATATTCATTATGATTATCGAGTTGCAATTGCTGCGGCAAAAGCTGGAATCGACAAAATAAGAATTAATCCTGGTAACATTGGAAGTCGCGATAAAGTAGAAGCCGTTGTGAAAATCTGTAAAGAAAAACATATACCAATTCGAATCGGTATTAATAGTGGTTCTTTAGAAAAAGATATTCATGAAAAATATGGAAAACCAACGGCAGAAGGAATGATGGAAAGTGCAAATCGACATATCGCTATTTTAACCGATTGTGATTTTCATGATATTTGTTTATCCTTTAAATCAAGTGATCCTAATTTATGCATCGAAGCCTATCGATTAGCAGCAAAACAGTTCCCCTATCCCCTTCACTTAGGTGTAACCGAAGCGGGAACCTTAATGGGAAGTGCGGTTAAATCAAGTTATGCGCTTGGTACCTTACTTCAAGAAGGAATTGGTGATACCATTCGTATCTCAGTCAATGGTGATCCATGTAAAGAAATTGGGATTGTAAAACAGTTGTTAAGTTGTGCTGGTTTACTTCCTCATGTACCTAATTTAATCGCTTGCCCTACTTGTGGTAGAACGCAATTTAATATTGCCCCCGTCGTTGATGAAATAGAACGCTTCCTAGAAGGCATTCAAGGTGATTTCAGCGTTGCTATCATGGGTTGTGCAGTAAATGGACCTGGAGAAGCAAAACATGCAGATATAGCGATTGCAGGCGGTAATAAAGAAGGCTTGTTAATTAAAAAAGGTGTGATCATTGAAAAGATTGCCCAAGATGAAATGATTCCAAGATTAAAAGCTGAAATATTAAAATTTGTGAAAGAACATCCAATTGATTAAGAAAGAGCGATAACAAATATGTTATCGCTCTTTTATCGCTTCTAATTTATGAATCATTTCACTATCAAAATGCTGTTGTTTCAACATTTCAATTTCATATTTATAGGGTGCTTGATCTTGAACATAAGGCGTCTCTAATATTTTGGGAATGTTAGCAAGACGAGGATTATGAACAATTTTATTTAAGGTTTCAAAGCCAATTTCGCCAAACCCAATATTCGCATGTCGATCTTTATGAGCTCCACAACAATTCTTTGAGTCGTTGATATGAATGCATACGATATGTTCAATTCCAATCATTTGATCAAATTGATCTAAAATCGAATCAAATTCATTTAAATCAAAGCCAGCATCATGTAAGTGACAAGTATCTAGACATACTTTAATGGAATCGCGATACTTTGCATGTTTTTTCAAGTAAGCAATTTCTTCAAAATTACTACCAATTTCACTTCCCTTACCTGCCATTGTTTCAATCGCAAGTTGAACCTCACCAATGGAATCCATTGCTAGATCGAGGCCTTTAATGATTTGTTTTAAACCAACTTCAACACCACCATTCACATGGGATCCTGGATGTAAAACTAAAATAGAGGCACCGATTGCTTTGACTCGTTCAATTTCTAAACGAAGGAAATCAACTCCTAACTCAAAGGTTTCAGGTTTAAATGAATTCGCTAAATTAATAATATAAGGAGCATGAACCACAATGTGATTTAAATCAAAATGTTTTTCTTTCATTAAAAGATGAGCTTCTTTAATCTTCATTTCACTTATATCTTTGCGACGACAATTTTGTGGTGCTCCACTATAGATCATCATTGCATTTCCTTGATAACTCAATGTTTCTAACAGTGCTCCAAGTAAATAATCCGGTGCACTCATTGAGACATGGGATCCAATGATCATTTTTTATCTTCTCCATTTTTTTCAATTTGGTATTTTCTAGCTCGTTCTTTCTTTTGACGTTTGATATCTTCTTGAATCATATTACGCTTTGCATGACGACGCATTTTTTCAATTTCAATGCTTTGTTTTTTCTTATAACCGGGTTTAACTTTTTGTTTTTTATGAGTTACTAAACGAGCAATTTCATTGGTTAAAGGATCGTTTTTAATAATCTTTTTCTCATGCAATGGTTTTAATTCATTCCATTGATTATTTTTAAAGGTTTTATGAGCAAAACTAATTCCCTGCTTTTCAAGGGTACGAATTGCGCCCATGTCTTGTTGTTGGTATAAGGCATAGCAAATACCACTATGTCCAGCTCTTCCCGTACGACCAGAACGATGAATATAGAATTCAATTTCTTTTGGAAATCCTAATGATACGATATGCGATACACCATCGATATCGATACCACGAGCAGCAATATCGGTTGCGACTACATAACGTTTTTCCGATGTATTAAGCTCTTTCATTGCTTTAGTACGTTCACGTGGCGTTAAACTACCATGTAATTCAATGACGGGGATATCATGATCACGCATCATTTGGGCAGTTCGTTTTGCTTGATCCCGGGTGTTCGCAAAAATTAAACAAACATAAGGGTCAAATCCTTTTAAAATATCTAATAAGGCTTCATCGTAACTTTTATGACGACAAGGGACTAAAACGTGAGCAATATTAGGTGCAAAGCTTTCTGCTTGATGAATTTCAATTACTTTAGGTTCTTGCATATATTTTTTTAAGAAATGTTGAAGTTCCAAAGGCATCGTAGCAGAAAAACTCATCATTTGTAAATGATGGTCCATTCTTCCACAAATCGCATCAACATCTTCTAAAAAGCCAAATTCCAATGTCATATCCGCTTCATCAACAACAAACATTTTTGCGCTATCAACGCGTAGTACCCCTTCATTTAAAAACAAATCACGAATTCTACCTGGAGTTCCAATTACAATTTGTGGCTGTGTTTTTAATTGTTCCATCATTCGTGTCTTTTCTTTTCCACCAACGATCAATTTAATATTTAAGCCTTCAACAAATTCACACATCTCTTGTGCACGTAGAAATAATTGTAACGCTAATTCTCTTGTTGGAGCAGTTATAACAGCTTGAATTTCAGGGATTGAAGCATCAATCATTTCTAAAACAGGAATTAGAAAAGCATGTGTTTTCCCTGTTCCTGTATCGGAAATACCGATAATATCACGGCCTTTACAAGCCGCTGGAATAACTTCCCTTTGAATGGGAGTTGGTGTCTTAAACTTATTTTTTTCAATTAGTGCTTTGGTATAATCTTTTAATTGGTAATCTTGATATTGATTCATAGTAGTATCTCCTGTCTTGACGATATCGCATCGTTATGCCTACTTTATTATACAGATTTTAATACTAAAGTAAAGAAATAACGACTTGTAAGTACTTATAGTAGGCAACCTTTCAATTTATATGTATAATGATTATGAGGTGATTGTATGGATATTATAAAAGTAACCCCTCGAGGTTATTGTCGTGGTGTGGTACGAGCCATAAATATGGCAAAAAATGCGGCTCACGATTATCCTAAAGAAGCAATTTATGTACTCGGTATGTTAGTTCATAATCGCTATGTCGTAGATGCTTTACGTGAAATTGGAATTGAACCATTGGATCATAAAGATAAGAGCAAAAGTGAATTATTAGATGAAATTGATCATGGAGTTGTTATTTTTACGGCTCATGGAATCGCTCCTAGCATCATTGAGAAAGCAAGAAAAAAAGGTCTTATCTGTATCGATGCCGCCTGTCCCCATGTAATCACAACCCAGAAAATTGTCGCTAGTTATTTGGATAAAGGATTTGATGTTTTATATATTGGGAAAAAGGATCATCCCGAAGCAGAAGCAATTTGTTCTCTTTCAAGTCATGTGCATTTAATTGAATTTGAAACGGATATTAAAACAAAGCTTAAAAAAAATATTTTTGTTACCAATCAAACAACGATGTCAATCTTTGATGTGAAAGCCTTATTTGATAAAATTAAAAGTATCTATCCACAAGCTATTTTCAGTGAAGAAATCTGTGATGCCACACGGATTCGTCAAGAAGCGATTGCGAAATTAGAAAATATTGATGTTTTATATGTAGTTGGCGATGCGCATTCAAATAATTCAAATCGACTCGCTCAAATTGCGAAAGAACATGGAATTGAAAATGTATATTTGATTGATGATGTTCATGGTATCACGGAACAACAATTGCTTCATAAGCAACGAGTTGCTGTTACTTCAGGAGCTTCTACACCTACCTATCTAACCAATCAAGTGATTGATTATTTACAACAATACGATCGAAGAAAAGAAAAACCAAACATTCAATTATTCGATATATTATAAACAGGAGCCATTAACGATTGTTAATGACCCCTGTTTTTTAAGTTAAAGAAGTAATTTTTTTTATAATTTGTTGTCGCAATATAATGTTTTGTTGATAACAACGATGAAGGCTTGTTGTTTGATCTAGAATATGATTAAGATTATTTAAGCGAAAGTTCCAATAAGCTAAGAAGATTTGTTTATCATGTATTTTTGTACCAAATAATATCTCTTCTTCACTTAGTGAATCACTTTCTTCAAGCTTAACTTTAATAATTTGGTAAAAATGAGTTTCTTCTACCATAATTTCATCTACAATTCGTAAATGATGATCACTAATCCATCTTCTAATATCATCTACATGGGTATTTGATTGAATAATTAAGTAATTACATTTACATACTTTTTGATAATCAGCATCTAAAATATGTAAGATGGTATCACTTCCCATTCCAGCAATTACAAGGGTATCAATGGTTTCATCAAGCTGATTTAAACCATCGGATAGAACGGGTTTTATTTGTGCTTCCATAGCATAAGCGGAAATCGTTGATTGTGCGTGCGCTAAAGGACCTTTAGCTACATCACATGCATAGACATAAGGAGCCGTCTTAGAGGCAATAAGTGAACAAGCTAATAAACCATGATCGCTACCAATATCGGCGACGATGCTTCCTTTATCAACTAAATCATGAATTGCTTGCAATCGTTTGCTTAAATTAATCATTATGGTTTATCGACAAAATCCTTTAACCGTTTTGAACGAGTTGGATGTTTTAATTTACGTAACGCTTTTGCTTCAATCTGACGAATTCGCTCACGGGTTACATTGAACTCTTTTCCAACTTCTTCTAAGGTACGAGTACGGCCATCGTATAAACCAAAACGTAATCGAAGAACTTTTTCTTCACGTTCCGTTAAACCTTGTAAAACCGTATTGATTTCATCTTTAAGTAATTGATTATTTGCATATTCATCTGGTGATAAAGCATCTTTATCTTCAATGAAATCACCTAAATGTGAATCATCTTCTTCACCGATTGGAGTTTCCAATGATACTGGTTCTAAAGCAATCTTTTGAATTTCACGAACTTTTTCAGGTGTGATGTTTTCCATTTTAGCGGCAATTTCTTCCGCCGAAGGATCACGGCCTAAATCTTGAACTAATTGACGTTGAATTCTAGTTAACTTATTAATTGTTTCAACCATATGTACGGGAATTCGAATGGTTCTTGCTTGATCGGCAATCGCTCTTGTAATCGCTTGGCGAATCCACCAAGTTGCATAAGTAGAAAACTTAAAGCCTTTGGTATAATCAAATTTTTCAACGGCTTTGACAAGTCCCATATTACCTTCTTGAATCAAATCTAAGAATAACATTCCTCGTCCAACGTATTTTTTCGCAATTGAAACAACCAAACGAAGGTTAGCAGCAATTAAAATTTTCTTTGCTTCTTCATCGCCTTCTTGAATTGCTTTCGCAATTTTAGGTTCTTCGGCAGGATCTAATAAATCAACACGACCAATTTCCTTTAAATACATTTTAACCGGATCATTAATCTTTGTATGAGCAGAATTAGCAAATGATTGTTCTAATGTTTCAATATCCGTAGCTAAAGAATCAAATTCTTCTTCATCTTCATCATCTTCAACATCATCAAATAAATCGATATCTTCATCGATTAAATTTTCTTTAATATCTTCTTCATCGCTGATTTCAATTTGATTATCATTAAACCATTGGAATAAATCATCAACTGCAGCATCATCCAAATCTAAATGTTCAATAGTTGAATCAACCGTTTTTTGATAAAGATGGCCATCTTTTTTATAAGTATTTGCAAATATAACTTTAATCTCTTCTAACGTTTTGACTTCTTTCATATTGGCCTCCTTGCTAGTCTTCTTAATCTTCTTCATAGAGCATACCCCTTTTTTCTAAAATCAGCCGATTTTTTTCATCTGCTAACTTTGCTTTTTCAATTGGATCTTTTGTTTTCGCAATCGTTTCATTAAACTTTGCAATTTTTCGATCCAATAAACAGGATTTTACTTTCGTAATTGCTCCACCTAATACTTCCATATCAATTTCATCTCGACCTAATTCCCAGTTGGCAATCTGTAGTAATAAGGATTTCACCTTTTCTTCATTTATGAAGTCAATCAGATCTGCTACTTGAATGGTTTTATGATTTCGATAATAGTCAATAATATAAATAGCTAGTTTATTACACATTTCATCGGGAAGAAAACCTAATTCATCTTTGAAATAATTACTTGCGACAATTCCTAATAACATTTGCGATAGAATTTCTTGTTGAGCATGAAATTCTCCCATTTTAGGAATTCTTAAATAATTCTGCCTTTGAACATGGTTTGATTTCGTTGCTTCTTGACTTGGTATCGTTTGCGAGATACTCATATCAAAGCCAGTTAATTCTTTTAATCGTAAATAATAGTTTTGCTTTTCGAAGGGATCAACATTTAAATTGATTTCATTTCCAAGCTCTTGAGCAAATTCTTTCTTTTGTGTGTAATTCTCTAAATTATACTTTTCACTTAAATAATCAAATAAGAATTCTACCCAAGATATCGTTTTTTCACTCATTGTTTGTAATTCTTTTTTTCCATATAATTCAATGATATCGTCAGGATCTAAGCCACGCTTGTTCTCGACAATTTCAAAGTTCAATCGTTGTTCCCGAGCAGCTTTCCCAAACTTATAAGTAGCATCACGACCTGCACGGTCGCCATCATAACATAGGACTAAAGGAACATTGAGTGCTTTTAATAGTTTCAGTTGTTCTTTTGTACAAGCAGTTCCCAGCGTTGCTAATGCGTGGTAGATATCTGCTTTGCCAAATGCAATCACATCCATGGCACCTTCAACTAAAAATACTTTTTTATGTTTTTTAATTTCTGGTTTTGCACGATGATAATTATAAATCAAATTACCTTTGGTGTAAATCATCGTTTCACCCGTATTGATATATTTAGCATCATCATTTTCAATGATTCTTCTTGCGGAAAAACCAACTGGATTTCCATAGGCATCATGAATTGGAATGGTGATTCGATTGGCAAACACATCTTTTAATCCACTCATGCTCGATCTTACTAAGTTAGCTTCAATTAAGTGTTGATCGTCGTGTTTCTTCGCATGGAGGAATTTATAAACAGCATCTTGTTCAGGATTGTAGCCAAGTTCAAATTTATCAATCAAGGCATCGTTTAAGCCTCTTTTAATTAAATAATCTTTAATTGGTTTACCTGCTTGTGATTGTAATTCATAATGCGTAAATTCAATCATGTCTTGAATTGCTTTGTATAAAGGAGCTTTTTTAGGATCAATTGGTACACTTGATAAGATCATTTCATGTTCGAGATGAATCCCTGCATATTCCGCAACTTTATATACGGATTCAACAAAGGAAATATGTTCAAACTTTTGTACGAAGGTAAAAACATTACCACCAGCACCACAAACAAAGCATTTAAATATTTGTTTATCAGGATTAATTGATAAACTTGGGTTATGGTCATCATGAAAAGGGCAAGCACACCAGTAATTCTTACCTTTGTGAGTTAGTGGCACATAACGAGATATAATATCGACAATATCGCTATGTGCACGGACATCATTAATTTCCTCTTCCTTCATTCGTGACACAAGATCACCTCAATCAAAATTTCATTTGCTTCTCTAGGAAATCATTAAGTTCTGTAATCTTAATTCTTTCCTGTTTCATTGAATCACGGGAACGGATTGTGACGCAATGATCGTTTTCAGTATCAAAATCAACCGTGATACAAAATGGTGTACCAATTGCATCTTGACGACGATAACGTTTTCCAATACTTCCTGTTTCATCAAATTCACAATTTCCAATACCGGATACGCTATGAAATACTTCCATCGCTTGTTCACTTAATTTTTTATTAAGTGGTAAGATAGCAGCCTTTACTGGTGCTAGATATGGATGAAGATGTAATACGACACGCGTATCATTCTCTAATTGTTCTTCATCATAAGCATCACATAAGAAAGCTAAGATTAAACGTTCTACTCCAACACTTGGTTCAATGCAATATGGTAGATAGTTTTCATTGGTGATGGGATCATGATATTCAAGATTTTGTTTACTTGTATCTTGATGACAACGTAAATCGAAATCGGTACGATCCGCGATTCCCCATAATTCACCCCAACCAAATGAGAAACTATATTCAATATCACTTGTTCCAGTTGAATAGTGACTTAATTCTTCTGCATCATGTTCACGAATTCGAAGATTCTTTTCATTGATACCTAAGTTCTTTAAGAAATTCATACAGAAATCTTTATAGTAGGCATACCATTTCATATCTTCTCCAGGCTTCGTGAAGAATTCTAATTCCATTTGTTCAAATTCACGCGTACGGAAGATGAAATTGCCGGGTGTGATTTCATTACGGAAACTTTTTCCAATTTGCCCAATTCCAAAAGGTAGTTTACGACGAGTTGTCCTTTGTACGTTTTTGAAATTGACGAAAATTCCTTGGGCTGTTTCCGGTCTTAAAAAGATTGCATTTTTTGAGTCTTCCACAACACCTTGAAATGTTTTAAACATTAAATTGAAATGGCGAATATCAGTGAAATCATGAGATCCACAATCGGGGCATGCAATTTTGTTATCAACAATATATTGCATCATTTTTTCATTGCTCCAACCACCTGGATTTACTTCACCTTTTGAAAAGTCTTCAATCAGTTTATCGGCACGATGACGAGTTTGACAATTCTTACAATCCATTAAAGGATCTGAGAAATTACCAACGTGGCCACTCGCTACCCATACTTGAGGATTCATTAGAATAGCGGATTGAACACCCACATTATTCGGACTTTCCTGGATAAATTTCTTCCACCAAGCATTTTTAATATTGTTTTTTAACTCTACACCTAAAGGTCCAAAATCCCAGGTATTAGATAAACCACCATAAATTTCAGAGCCTTGGTAAACAAAACCGCTGTTCTTCGCATGTGCAACAACGGTTTCAAATAATTTTTCATTCATTTTTAGTCGCCCCTTTCAAAAAAATTACATCATCCTTAAAGATGATGAATATATCATAAATTACATACAAATATACACTATAATATATAACACCTTAAAGCACGAATTGTCAACAAAAAGCGACCTCAAATGTGCAAAAAAACAGGATAAACACGATATGTGTGTTATTCCTGTTTCATTCGTTTATTAATTCAAGGATTCGATTTTATTTAAAAATTGAATACTAACTAAATTTATACCACTATATTCCATAAAAAAAGCAACAATTCTTTCAAAATCTTGGTAATTAAGTTCACAATTCTTTTCAAGAATGGAACGATGTTCTAAATTAGCTTTTATTACGATACGAAACTTCTTTAAATCCGTTTTACTTAATTTAAGATCTTGATGATCAAAACAATTCATACAAACAAAACCACCATCTAATAAAGATAAGCCATTAATTCCCTGTTGCTTACCACAACGAACACAATGATCCACACAAGGCTCAATGCCTTGCACACGAAGAATAATGGACATAAATAAGGTTAAGATTGTATACGGATTCTTAGTTTCTTCTAGTGAAGCAAAGGATTGATATAATAAATCAAACATTTCTTCAGAATTTAGTATTTCAATCTTACTCATGATTTCACACATGACTTCGCCAATACATTGAACCAACAAAGTTTCTCTTAAATGATGAAAGCCACGAATCAATTCACTTGTTTTTAAGGATTGTAAACCGCTTCCCTTTTCATCATAATAAAAATAAGCGTGTTGAAACATTTGTGAACTACCGGCATTTTTACTAGTAATTTTTCGTAAGCCACGAGCAACAAAATCAATTCTTCCCTGATCCTTACTCAGTATCGTTAAAATCGCATCATTTTCTCGATAATCACGATTCTTTAAAACAATTCCTTCAATTTTGTTATTCATTATGCTCTTGATAACCAAATTGTGCTAATTTACTAGTTTTATTACGCCAATTCTTTTCTACTCTTACATATAATTCTAATTCGACTTTTTTATTAAATAGTTTCTTTAATTCACTTTGAGCTGCCAAACGAATGGCTTTAATCATACTCGCTTGTTTCCCAATGACAATTGCCTTTTGTGAATCTCGTTCGACAATAACCAGTGCAGAGATATTCATTTTGGTATCTGTTTCTTTTATGCTTTCGCACATAATAGCAATGGAATGTGGAATTTCTTCCTCCGTTTTATATAAAATCTTTTCACGAATTATTTCTTGTATTTGAAACGTTCGTCCATGATCACTCACTTGGTCAATGGGATAAAACATCGGTCCTTCTTGTAAGTAAGTTTCACTTACTTTTAATAATTCTTCTAAATTATTGTGATCCAGTGCTGAAATTGGAATAATTTCCGTAAATGAAAATTTTGATTGCCATAAATTTAATGTTTTAATTAAGGTTGTCTTATCTAAACGATCAATTTTATTTAATAATAAAAAACATGGTGCTTCACTATTTGCAATTCTCGATAATAAAAATTCATCGCCACCACCAAATGGTTCACTCGCATCAACAATTAAATAAATGATATCAACATCTTGTAATGCTGTAAAAGCACTCTTATTTAATGAACGACCGAGTTCATGATGTGGTTTATGAACTCCTGGAGTATCAATAAATACATATTGAACATCATCTTTGGTAAGGATCCCTTGAATGTTATTACGTGTGGTTTGTGGCTTAGGAGAAATAATCGATACTTTTTCGCCTAGTAAAGCATTTAATAAAGTGCTTTTTCCTGCATTGGGACGACCAATGATTGAAATAAACCCTGATTTACTCATAGGACATCATCACTTTCAAAGGACATAGGTAGTAATTCTTCAATCGTTTTCACGACTTCATCGACATGATTGCTTAAGTAAATTGGCGTATCTTTTTCAATCAATTCACATAAAACTTGACGACAGGCACCACATGGTGCAGCAATTCTTTTCCCATCACTCACAATCGCAATGGCTTCAATTTCATCTTTGCGATAACCATGAGAATAGGCCGCGAAAATAGCACTACGTTCAGCGCAATTGGTTAAACCAAAGGATGCATTTTCAATGTTTGCACCAAGAAAAAAGTTTCCATCTTTACATGCAACACAGGCACCTACATGATAATTTGAATAAGGCGCATAAGCGTTATCCATTGCTTCAAAAGCTTTATCTAATAATAATTTCTTTTCCATTAAAGTTTTCCTCCTATAATAATACATGCAACGATAAAAGCAGCTAATGAAATACATAATACAGCTGCTGCACCATAGTCTTTTATAATCTTAGCTTCATCATGATATTGAGGTGAAACAAAATCAACCACATGTTCTAAAGCCGAATTAATAAATTCAATACCAATAACTAAAAAAATTAACATAACGACAATAACCCACTCGTTTTGATTAAATTCAAGTAAGATACCAGCAACAATGGTAATTATACCTAATACAACTTGTAAACGAATTGAAAAATCATGGAAGATTCCATGAAACAATCCATTAAAAGCATATTGAAATTTATGTATTACTTTCATTAGGTACGATATCATTTAAAATCACATCCTGCATATGGAACATTTCTTGTTCCATCTCGGTATTCATATGGTCGAATCCAAGTAAGTGTAACAAACCATGAGTAAATAAGAACCCCATTTCGCGTTTTTCACTATGATGATATTCTTTTGCTTGCTCTTTCATTCGATCTACACAAATAAAGATGTCACCAATTTCTTGATTACCATCTAGTTTTTCATAGTCATCTTCAAGATCATTTAAGGCAAAGGAAATAACATCGGTAACGGCATCGATATGTCGATATTCTAGATTTATTTTTTGTATATCAGCTTCATTCACAAAAATGACCGACATTTCTTTATCTTCGCCAATATGTAAGACTGCTTCAGCACGTTTACTAATTTGATGAAACAATGGTTCATAGTTAATGCATTCAAGATCATTGCTTTGATTTATAATGGATAGTTCCATAAAGCACCTCTTTTTCTATATGTTTTATTATATCATAAAAATACAATTCTACAGATAATAACAATAAAATTAATAAGTAAGATTAAATTTATTAAAAAAAATCCATTTTTTTGTATTTTATCTTTCCATATCATGATAGAATATATTCGTATTCGCTAGGAGGGTCAATATGTTACCTTTTGCTACTCAAACGATGTCGATATCTTCCATTCATTGGGATATGATAATCGGTGGATTCGCTTTATTCCTCTTTGGTATTCAATATATGGGAGATGGATTAAAAAGCATCGCCGGCGACAAATTAAGAGATTATATAGATAAATATACAAGTAAACCTTGGATGGGAATCATCATTGGTGCCTGTATTACCGTCTTTATTCAATCAAGTTCGGCAACTACAGCAATCGCAATCGGTTTTGTAAGAGCTGGATTGATGCGATTAGATCAAGCGATTGGTGTGATTATGGGTGCCAATATTGGTACGACAATCACGGCCATTCTAATCGGTATGAAAGTCGAAAAATTCGCTTTATATTTTATCTTTGTTGGGGTTTTAATTGTTGTTTTCTCAAAACGAAAAAAAGCTACTTATTTTGGTGAAATTGTTTTAGGCTTTGGTATTCTATTCTTTGGTTTAAAATTAATGGGAGATGAATTAGGTTCTTTCGGTGATTTACCTCAATTTGCTGCCTTTGCGGAAATGATGGCAAAACAACCTGTTTTAGGACTCTTTGCGGGAACCGCGATGACCGCCTTAGTTCAATCTTCTAGTGCAGTTATCGGTATTATTCAAAAATTATATGAATCTGGTTCGATTACCTTAATTGCTGCTTTGCCTTTTGTCTTTGGTTCTAATATTGGAACAACGGTAACGGCAATCTTTGCGGCCTTAGGTGGTTCCCTTGCTAGTAAGCGAGCAGCCGGTGTCCATGTTATCTTCAATGTTCTAGGTACTGCATTATTTATGGTTATCTTATATCCATTTTCACATCTACTCGTTTCTTTATCAAATCATATGATGCTAGCACCGATGATGCAAATCGCATTAGCTCATATTTTATTTAACTTAACGACTACCCTGCTAGCTTATCCTTTGATTCCTTTGATGGTTAAAACAGTTAAGAAGATATTACCAGGCGATGAAAATGAAAGAATTGATGTTAAACTAGATGACTTAGATCCTAAATTAGCGATTTCCTTACCAGCTGGTGCTTTAGGTATTTCCAAACAAGCAACAATTAAAATGGGTGAACTTGCTATGGATGCGATTGAGGAAAGCAAAAAATATTTTAATACAAGATCTTCTAAGTACAATGAAGTTTCACGACAATATGAAGATGCGATCAATTCCCTTGATTCTAAAATAACGAAATACTTAATGGAAATTGCGCATAATAATTTAGGTGAACATGATATTGATGAGTTTATTGGTAATCTACAAGTCATTAAAAACATTGAAAGAATTGGTGATATTACCATGAATCTAAATGAATTTTATGAACTAGCTTTTGATGAAAAAGGTGGATTCTCAACGGATGCTATTCAAGATGTGAATGAAATGTATGATACCGTATTAGAGATGAATCAATTAGCGCTTAACTATTTTGATGTTCAAGATGAAAGCATTGTTTCAATTATAAATGATAAAGAAAACTATTTAGATTTAATTGAAGAAAAAGCCCGTCAACGACACTTCAAACGGATGGCTAAAGGTGAATGTAATACAGCGATTGCCGCAAGTATCTATGTTGATATTTTAGGAAATCTAGAACGTATTGGTGATCACACCATGAATATTATAAAAATAATTAATGAAGATGCTCCCTTACATACAAAGTTGGATTAAGTTCCAACTTTTTTTATGCGATTGCTATTTTGAATAATATAAGATGGTCGATGTTTACTTTCTAAATAATTCTTTGCGAGATATTCGCCAACAATTCCTAAAAAGAATAATTGAAATCCACTTAATAAAAACAACATCATCATAATTACTTTAAACGTTGTAAACTTTGTAAGCATGATATAGATACATAAAAGAAAACCAATTAAAATAAAAATAGTTCCTAATAAAGAAGCAAGCATTAAGGGAGCCGTTGAAAACGAAAAAATACCTTCTACTGCATAAGCAAACAATTGTTTCATTGACCATTTACTATCCCCTGCAATGCGTTCCACATTATCATAAGGAATCCATTTTGTTTGATACCCGACAAAATTAAACATTCCTTTTAAATAACGATTATATTCTTTCATCGATAACAAGGAATGAACCATTGCTCGACTCATCATTCGATAATCCCCTTGACCATCGACCATTTCTAAATGAAATACGCGATTTATTAAATAATAAAAACTTCTAGAAAACATACTTCGAAGCTTTCCTTCCCCTTTGCGGTCCATTCGCTTTGCCCCTACACAGTCGATCGAATCTTGTTTTAAGCAACGAATCATTTCAATTAACAAGTAAGGCGGATGTTGTAAATCAGCATCCATCAAGACAACATAATCACCTCTAGATTCATTTAAACCAGCTAACATGGCAGCTTCTTTCCCAAAGTTTCGAGAAAATGAATAATAAAAGACCGAACTATTTTGATTCGCAAATAACTGTAACATTGCGAGTGTTCCATCACTAGAACCATCATCAATGAATAATATTTCATAAGCTAATCCAATCTCTTTTAAAACTACGATGATTTCTTTATAAAAGATTGGTAAACTAGCTTCTTCATTAAAACATGGGACAATAATTGATATCAACTCCATCAGCAAAACTCCTTTAACTATAAAATTAGTATGCTCATAAAGGTATAAAATATAAAAAGAAACGAAATACTTCGTTTCTTAACCAAAATCGTAATGTTGACCTTTTATTAAATAAATAATATGTTCACAAATATTAATCGTGTGATCCCCTGCTCGTTCCATATTTCTTAACATTGAAGAAATTGAAAAGATATGTCGATATGCTTCTAAATCTTCATTTTCTTTCAATTTTTCTTTTAATTCATTAAACAATTGATCAATATGTTTATCTTTTTCAGGAATATCAAAGGCAGCTTGTAAATCACGATTCTTATAAGCTTCCATTGTTTCACTTAGCATTTCAATTAGCTTTTTTTCCATTGAAGTTGTGTAATCAATTACATATGCATTATCAATTTGATGCTTGATCATAAAAGATGCGGTATTCTTTGCATAATCTGCAATCCGTTCAAGTTCTGAGGCAATCTTAATTGCCGTAATTACTCTTCTTAAATCACTTGCTACCGGTGATAAAAGCGCTAAAGAAGCAAGGCATTGATCGTTGATATCTTCTTCTAGTTTATTAATGAAATCATCTTTTGCGATAATTTCTAACGCTTTTTCACAATTGTTTTCTGTAAATAAAGATAATGTATTTTGATGCATGGTAATTACTTTATTTCCCATTGTAATGAGGGTTTCTTCTAGTGTATCTAATTCTTTCTCAATTCTTACCATATTTTCTCCTATCCAAATCGTCCCGTAATATAATCTTCCGTACGTTTGTCTTGTGGTTTTTGAAATATTTTCTTTGTTTCATCAAATTCTACAACTTCACCTAATAAGAAAAAGGCAGTGTCATCACTTACTCTTGCTGCTTGTGACATACTATGGGTTACAATCACAATCGTAAATTGATCTTTTAATTGTTCAATCAAATTTTCAATTTTTGAGGTAGCAATTGGATCTAATGCACTCGTTGGTTCATCCATTAAAATGACATCTGGTTCCATCGCAATCGTTCTAGCAATGCAAAGACGTTGTTGTTGACCTCCAGATAAACCATAAGCATTATCGTGTAAGCGGTCCTTAACTTCATCCCATAAAGCTGCTTTGGTAAGCGAAGTTTCCACAATTTGATTTAATATTTTTTTATCCTTAATTCCCTGACATTTAGGACCATACGTAATATTATCAAAGATACTCATCGGAAAGGGATTTGGTTTTTGAAACACCATGCCAACTCGCGTTCTTAAATCGACAACATTTAAATTCTTATCTTGTAGATCTAATCCATCAATTTGTAAGACTCCGGTTGTATAACAACCTTCAATTAAATCATTCATACGATTCAAACAGCGTAAAAAGGTTGATTTACCACAGCCACTTGGACCAATTAAAGCAGTCACTTTGTTTTTTCGAATTTTCATCGTAATTTGTTTTAAAGCTTTTTTGTCTCCATAATATAAATCTAAATCTTCGATATTAAAAATAGTTTCCATTTTTTAGCCTCCTAATACCAGGTTTTTGTAAATCGTTTGCTAACTAGTTTGACCGTTATATTTAAGCATAATACAAATATTAATAAGATAATTGATATTGCACAGGCTAGTTCAAAGTTTGGTTGTTCCCCACTCATAACGGACCAAATATGAACTGCTAAGGAAGTACCTTGGCTAAGTATCGTTGGTGAATCATTAATAAAGGTTCCCATTGTATAGATCAAGGCAGCTGATTCGCCAATGACACGGCCCATACTGAGTAATACACCGGTTAAAATACCTGGTGTTGCACAAGGTAATACAATCTTAAAAATTGTTTGTGATTTATTAGCACCAACAGCAAGCGATGCATCCCGTAAATGATTTGGAATAACCAATAAAGCTTCTTGGGTAGAGCGAATAATCGTTGGTAATAAAATAATTGATAAGGTGAGTGAACCTAATAAAATATTAGTAGTACTTGCACCTAAAGCTTTGGTAATTGGAAATAGTACGGATACACCCATCAAACCATAAATAATACTCGGTACTCCGGTAAGTGTTTCAATTCCAGATCGTAACCATTTGTTTAATTTGCTTTTTGAAGCATATTCATTTAAGTAAATGGCGGCACAAACACCAATGGGTAAAGCAATTGCTAATGATAATAAAATTAAATAAAATGTTGTGATAATTGAACCACGGATTCCCCCACCGATGGTTTTTATATAACTTTGCGTAATGATTTGTGCATCGTGGTCTAAGGTATCAACAAGTTGCGATGCCGTTTGAGATACAATATTACCGGCAAGGCCACTGGTACCATCTTGTCTTTTAAAATTAATTTTTTCGGCTTGCATTCCTACTTCAATGCTAAACGATTTTCCTTTTTGTGGACCAGCACTTGCATTGGTTGCCTTAAGAAAAGGTGAATTTGGATCGATGTATTCAACTAAAATCATATCACTTTTTTCATGACTTACATGATCGACAAAGCCGATTCCCCATTTTTTAGAAAACACAGCATCTTTGCTTAAATCATCGGGTTTCACAAAGTCAGTCGTTGAAACTTGTTGAACATCAATCAAATAGTTTTTTGACCAATAATCATCTTTTAATAAATCCCAAGATAATAAGGAACCACCTTTTGAAAAGACAAAATAGAAAATAGCAATTAAGATTAGAATAAATAAACTACTAGATAAATACGTAATTATGTTTAGAAAGCGATCTTTGTTTTTGCGCTTCATCGTTAATTGTTTCATGAGGTATGACCGACTTTCTTACGAATGTAGTTTAAGATAAAGTTACTTAATAAAATGACTACCATTAAAACAATACCAACTGAGAAACGAATGTCATAATCTAGTCCAGTTGTCTCTTTCAATCCAGATAACATGGTTGATGTTAGGGTGCGAGTTATATCGAACGGATTAAAGGTTGGACCAAACATTTTGTTTCCGGCAACCATCGCGACGGCAGTTGCTTCACCAAAAGCGCGACCAATGCCAAGAATTGCACCAGCGAAGATACCTGATTTTGCACTTGTTAAAACGACTTTGAAATTCGTTTGTGTTTCACTTGCACCCAAAGCAAGACTTGCAAGGATTAAATCAGGATCAACACTTTGAATGGCTGTGATGGATAAAGATGTAATGGTGGGAGCAATCATAATTGCTAATAATAAAATAACGGTTAATTGCGAACTACCTCCAGCATTATTAATATTCATACTATTTGCTAGATTCATAATCATAATACTGATACTACCAGCTGCAAATACACCATAGACAACCGATGGAATTGCAGCTAATAATTCAACAATCGTAATCATTAACTTTGATATTTGTTTGGGTGCTATTTTCACAATAAATAAAGCGGTTAATACAGAAATTGGGAAAGCTAATAATAAAGCCCCAAAAGAAGTTAACAATGTGTTAATAACGATAAAACCAACTCCATATAGTGCTTGATCTTGACGCCATGTATTACCGAATAAGAAAGCAAATAGATTTACTTTTCCTTCTAGGAAAGGGGTTAATCCTTTGGCACTTATAAATAGAATAATAACGACAATTGATAAAGCTGATATAAGTGCAGTAAAGAAAAACAGCCTTTTCAGGCGTTTATCATTTTTTATTTTTTTTTCATTCTTTGCTTTTGAAATACTATTTCGTACAAGTTGCATCTTTTATTTCACCTACTATCTTATGTTTACTTATTTGACATCTTCCCATTTTGTAAGTTTTGCGGTGTAGATATCTTTGATCTGTGCTGCTGTAATGTCTTTCATATTTTTATTTGTTTCGTTGACAATGGTTACAACGGCATCAACACAATAAGTTCCACTTTTTACGGCGTTTGTGATATCTTCTTCACCAGCTTTAAATTCGCGTGATGCAAATCCAATATCAGCTCCACTTGCTCCATCTTTTTCACTGCCTAGTACACGTTTCCAACCATCACCTGAACCAGTTTGATTCATTGTGAATTTATAACTACCAGCCATTGGTTGAAAGCTTTCTAAAGCTGCTTTAAGTGTTTTTTCGACGGAAGTAGAACCAGCCGTACGAATCGTAATTGCTTGATTGTCTTTTTCAACAATCGGATGGTTTTTCTTTAATTCATCCCAAGGTGTTGATTTACTCTTATCGACTACGCCACCGGCTTTTTCAACAACTTGCATACCTTCGGTTGAATTTTGTAAGTAATCTAGGAAAGCTAGAACCAATTGTTCTTTGCTATCACTGCCAAAGTCTTTGCTGGCACGAGTGGTAAAATCAAAAGGTCGTTGTAATTTGTAAGAACCATCTAATACCGTTTTTTCACTTGGTTCAATTCCTTCAAATTTTAGAGCCGTTACTTTATTCGCTTTAAAATCAGTTGAAAGTGATACATAGCCAATTCCATTGCTATCGCCACCGACTTTTGTCGCCATGTCGCCGTTGCTTGCTACCTCTGTTGCTGTTTTGCTTAGTTGACCAACAAAGTCCCCTGCTTTTTCATAAGCCTCACGTGTGCCACTTGTTGCATCTCTTGTGTAAACATTAATTGCTCCGCTAATTGCTTTCGGTGTACTTTCTTCATTTGCACAACCTGCAAGTAGAACTACCATTAAAACTGCCATTAATTTCTTCATTTGTTAATTCCTCCTCTTGTTACAATGGCATTTTATCGAACATTTATTTATGTTTCATGAAGTTTTCGTTAAGAAAGTGTTAAAAAAAACATGAAAACGAAGTTTCATGTTAATTTTTAAAAACAATTTTAAAGGTTGTACCTACATTAATTTTACTTGTTACACTTATTTTAGCTCCATGTGCATCGACAATCGATTTAACAATCGCAAGTCCTAAGCCACTACCACCACTCTGTCTTGATCGATCATTATCAATTCGATAGAAACGTTCAAAGATTCGTTTTTTATCTTCATCGTTAAAGCCATGACCTTGATCACTCACACTCAAGATTACTTCGTGGCGATCATTTTGTTCAATTGCGATTGTAATCTTACCTTGTTCACTATATTTAATCGCATTGGAAACTAAGTTAACAATGACTTGACTCATTTTTTGTGGATCGATAAAGACATTGCCTAAGTAATCAAATTTCTTAATCAATTCTAATTGGCTTTTTTTAATCATCCTATTCAATGGATCAATGCTTTGATTAACTAAATCAGCTAAATTACAATTCTGACGTTCTAAAATTGGATTATCAATGGATAGTCTTGATAACTGTAACATATCCTTTACGATTAAATCCAAACGATCGACTTCTTTAACAATCTGTTTCATAAAATCTTTCTTAGTAACTTCATCATCAAAGTCTTCGCGATTTAATATTTCCATCATTCCTTTAATTACCGCAATTGGAGTTTTTAATTCATGGGATGCATCCGCAATAAAACGCTTCTGCATCTTTTCTCCAGCTAATGTTTTTGTGACATCTTGAAATAACAACAAACAACCACTAAAGCGTTGTTTTGATAGAATGGGAAGAGATAAAACTTGATATTCAAGATGATCAATTTTAATTACTTTATCAATTTCCTTTTCTAAAATAAAGGCATCTTTTAAAAATTCTTGTACTTTAGGATGAAAATGATTATTTAAATAATTCATATTTTCAATATCATCCAAAGGACCAAAAATAGATAAATGCGTATTATATAAAACAATCTTACCAAATTGATCCAACATTAACATGGGCCATGGTAATGCAGTTACCATCGTTAATAATTGTTTACGTTTAATATTTGCATCTTTGCTGGTTGTTCTTACTTGAGCCATTAATTCTTGATTTTCATTTTGAGAACGATTTTCAATTTTACCTTCACTTGAAAACCATAAAATCGCAAACGCGAAGATTAAAATAAAAATAAATAGATAAAAATTAATTTCAATGGTTGCTTGAACCAAACAAGCAATCGCAAATAAAGCAAATAAGATAACTATTTTATTGGAATTTTTCATTCAACTTCCTCTAGTAAATAACCAACACCACGGGTTGATTTAATTTCAACGTTCGCTGGTTTTAACTTTGCTCTTAATTTAAAAATATGCACATCGACAATTCTTGTATCACCATCATAATCAAAGCCCCAAATATCATTTAATATTTGATCTCTTGATAAGACAATTCCTTTATTTCGAGCTAAATATTCTAATAAATCAAATTCTTTTTTCGTCATCAATAATTTATTCCCTTGAATGCTAACTTCTCTTCGACGTAAAGATATATGAACACTTCCAATATCAATGCCCTTTTCTTCTTTCTTGTTTTGACGTTTTAGATGTGCTTCAATCCTCGCCAGTAACTCTCTTGGGGAAAATGGCTTACTCATATAATCATCTACGCCACTTTCAAAGGCAGTTAAAATATCATGTTCACCATCGCGAGCGGTTAACATAATCATAATTGCATCACTGCCATCGTTACGTAATTGAGTGATTAAATCAATCCCACTTTGGCCTGGAAGCATCCAATCAATGATCATTACATCAAATTTTTGCAAAGCAGCAACTTTTTTAGCTTCCAAACCATCTCCACATTCAACAATGGTATGTCCTGCATTCTTTAAATCATAAGCAATGATTTTTCGAATATTAACTTCATCTTCGATTAATAATATTTCTGCCATCTATGCTTCCTCCTCATATCGTTCAATAATTTTTTGAACCAATGGATTACGTACAACATCAAGTGTTGTTAATTGAGCAAAACTAATCCCTTCAATATCTTGAAGTAATTCTAAAGCATTCGTTAAACCACTATCACTTTTTTTAACTAAATCAATTTGCGTTAAATCACCCGTAATAACAATTTTTGAATGAAAACCCATTCGTGTAAGAAACATTTTCATTTGTGCTTTGGTCGTATTTTGAGCTTCATCCAAGATAATGAATGCTTGATCTAAGGTACGTCCTCGCATATAGGCCAAAGGAGCGATTTCAATGACTTCTTTTTCTAGCAACTTATCTACATTGCTTTGTCCTAATACATCGTAGAGGGCATCGTAGAGCGGTCTTAAGTAAGGATCTACCTTTTCTTTCAAGTCGCCAGGTAGAAAACCAAGATTTTCACCAGCTTCAACGGCAGGTCTTGTTAAAATAATTTTTGATATTTCATTTTTCTTTAATAAAGTAGCGGCATAAACAACAGCTAAATAAGTTTTACCAGTGCCAGCAACACCACTTGCAAATACAATATCCGATTTTTCCATGCAACGACATAAAAAACGCTGACCAATCGTCTTTGGATAAATCAATTTACCTTGGATTGTTTTACCAATTGCTTTGGCATAAGCTAAACTCAATTGATCGATTCGATTCAATTCCACAAGTTTCATAACATAAATAATATCACGATCATCAATTTCAATCTTACTCTTAATCATTGATAAAATAGCTTCAATACTCTTTCTAATTTTACCACAGAGGACTTCATCCTGATTACAAACTAAAATAGCATTTTCTTTCACCATTAAATTAACATGATAATATTCATCCAGTAATGCTAGATGATGATCTGAAACACCACATAATTTACTGATATCTTCCATACTGTAATCTTCCAGCGATATACGATAACATGCTTCCATGAATTATCCTCCCTTATCAATTGGGGTTGTGATATCAACGTATGTTGTATATAAAACAACCATCTTTATTTTACTCACATCGCAAGAGAATTGCAAAATATTTTCATTATGAATTTTATCTTCCAAGCCAAAATCTTCTGATACTTTATTTCTAGCCATAAATAACAACTGAAAAAAGGTTAAAGATTTCGGTAATTTAGAATTTTCAATTGTTACTTCAATCGTTTCCCAAGTATAAGCAAATACGTTACCTTCAACAAAAACCGTTTCATTTTTATTCGTCGAATCAACTAACACATTAGATACTAAAATATCACCACGATGAACAAAATCATTCATCGCACATTGCTTTGTACCATGCTTTAAAGAAAAGTTAGCAATGACTCCATCTTTTTGAGCAACTAAAACATCTTCCTTTTGCTTTTTAACTGTAACATATTCTTTCGGTGTATAGGTAAGAATATAACGACTTCCCTTTTTCACTAACTCTAACCAAGCAATATCATGCGATAAAGATAGTTTCAATTGCTTCTTAATTTGATTCTTGTCTTGATTAAAAAAAGGTACTTGATAATGATACTTATTTAAAACCATGTTAATTTTCTGTTTTGTTAATTCCTTTTCCCCTTTAATTTCAATAAAAAAAATCGTGTTTGATAATCCATACCAAATAAAAATAATCAATATAAGTGAAATTAAACGTTCAGGACGCTTCCATAACCTTATTAAAAAGGCGATAAAACCAGTTGTCTTAACTAGTTTTATCGAAGGTAATGTCGTTAAGATTTCATTTCGATTAAGAATCGATGTATAGAAATATATGGTATCACGCACTTCAATATCATAAACTACCCAGCCTTTTGCTTTCGCAAGTTGAATAAAAGCATTTAATTCATAAGCAAGTGAGTATTGATCTAAACCAAATCGTTTAGGATTCATAAGTAAATCCTAATTGTTCAATTATTCCTTGAATTAATAATTCATCTTTTCCTAAAACTAAGATCTTTAATTCCTTACCTTGTAGGATAACAAAATATTTCGGACATTGAATTCTCATCTCATTACAATCGGCAAATTCAATTCTTATATAATGATCAATTAATATTTTATTGAAATCAATGGAAAGCATAAAATCACCTCTCTATAAAATACGTATTCAAATCTATTTTATGATTTTATTTCTTAAATAGATTCATCTTATATAAAGTGATAAGCTTGAACTTACAAAATAAAAAAAACACTCATGAAAATTCATGAATGTTCTCTATTATTTACCGCGACGCGCTTTACGTGCAGCCTCTGATTTCAACTTACGGCGCACGCCTGGTTTAATGTAAAACTCTCTTTTGCGAGCTTCAGCAAGGGTTCCATTTCTAGATACTTGACGTTTGAATCTACGTAAAGCATCATCTAGAACTTCATTATCTTTAAGTACTACTTTCGGCATTGTTTACCCTCCCTTCTGATGCAAGCAAATTAATTATATATAAAAATCACACAAATTGCAATAAGAAATCCAACCTTTTGCATATTAAAGCCATTACTTTGCCTAAAACGGCAAAAGGTAAGCGTTTTCAATCAAATATCCCTGAAATTGCTTATGATTCCGACTTAGAAATTTCATCTTCTTCCATTCCTAAATAATATTTTCTTAAAATATGACGTGCTGCAACATGATCGCCAATCCAATCATCATGACGATTGCTTCGATCCATAAATATTTCATCGCCCTTACCTAATATTAATACCGTATCACCAACGTTCGCAGATTCAATGGCTTGACGAATGGCATCGTAGCGATTTTCGATAAAGATATTATTGGTATCAACAATACCATTTCTTATCTCAGTCGCAATATCCGCTGGTTCTTCATCTCTTGGATCTTCTTCTGTCAGTACAATTAAGTCACAATATTTACTAGCTATTTCACCTAAAACGGGACGTTTTTTCATATCACGTTTACCAGCACAACCAAAGACAGTTATGATGCGACGAGTATTTGATGTAATCGTATTAGCATATTCAAAGATTTTCTCAAAGCCATCTGGGGTATGAGCATAATCAACGATAACTTCAAAGGGTTGACCTTCATCAATTCGTTCCATTCTTCCATCAATTTGTTCAATTTGATCTAAGTAAGGTAAAATCGCTTCGATGTCTAAACCACTCTCACACATTGCCGCAATTGCTGCCAATAAATTATATATATTATACGTTGCGACAAGATTTGTATGAATTTCAAATTCCTTATGTTGAGCATATAACATAAAAGTACTTCCTTTTGTATGAAGTTTAATATGATTTGCTCGATAATCTGCTTGATGATTGATACCATAAGTTACAACGCGTGCTTTTGTGGCATCTTTTAAACGATCATAATAATCATCATCCATGTTTAAAATGGCAACACCTTCTTTTTTTACTAATTCAAATAATTTACATTTTGCTTTAAAATAATTTTCAATCGTTCCATGATAGTCAAGATGTTCATAAGTTAAATTAGTAAAAACGACAATATCAAAATCAACACTGGTAACTCTTCCCTGCTCTAAACCATGAGAACTTACTTCCAAGGAAACAGCTTTCATTCCAGCATCGACCATATCTTTTAACGTCTTATGAATAAAGATTGCATTTGGTGTGGTATGTTCTGGTTGTAAATCTTGATCACCATAGCGGATTGCGATGGTGCCAATATAACCACAAGGATAAAACTTGTTATAAATATCTTGAATGATATTTGTAATCGTAGATTTCCCATTGGTACCCGTCACGCCAAACACCATCATTTTTTTACTTGGCTCGTCATAAAAAAGGGCTGCGACACGATTCATCGTTTTGTTGACATTCTCTACTTTAATATAAACAACATCATCAACCATATGTTCAATATCTTTACTATGAACGATACAGATTGCACCTTTTTCAATTGCTTGATCAATGTAATTATGCCCATCGGTTGTCATACCTTCCAAACAAAAATACATACAGTCTTTACTCACTTCACGAGAATCCATGGTAAGTGCCTTGATTTCTATCTTAGGTGCTTCATCAAATATTTTAGATAATAACATGTTTTACCTCCTATAATTCACCAATTAAACAATCATCTTTCAGCTTAGTAATTTTAACTTGTTTTAGTTGATGAATGTATTTTTTATCGCCTAATACTTTTACTTCGATATATTCACTACTATACCCAACTAAGTATCCATCACTTTCTTTCTCAAACAAGACAGTTAAATTTTTCCCAATAAATGCTTCTTTATACTCAACGTAAAGAGCTTTGCTTGTTTCAATTAAAACATGAGCACGTTGTTTTTTAATTTGATTTGTTAAATGACCACTCATCTTTGCCGCAGCACTATGATCACGTTTTGAATAAGGGAAAACATGAAGAAAAGAAAATTGAATTTGTTTAATATTTTCTAATGTAGTTAAAAAGTTTTCATCGCTTTCACCAGGAAAGCCAACAATCACATCACTACTGATTGAAATATCTGGTCCTAATTCACTTCGAATATAATGAATTCGTTGTTTAAATTCTTCCATTGTATAAGGACGATTCATCCGTTTTAGTACTTCATCACATCCACTTTGAATTGGAATATGTAAATGACGAGCAATTTTTGGATTTGATTTCATTAAAGCAATTAATTCATCGCTAAGCTCATTTATTTCAATCGAAGAAATTCGAATTCGATCTAATCCTTCAATCTCACTCATATTCTTTAATAAGGTAGTTAGATTGCATTCAATATCATGGCCATATCTTCCGGTATGAATTCCGGCTAATACGATTTCTTTATGACCACTTGCACATAAATCACGACTAATTTTTAGTGCATCATCCATCGGTAAGGAACGCTCACGCCCTCTTGCATATGGAATGATACAATAAGCACAGAATTGATTACATCCGTCTTGTACCTTTAAAAACGCTCTTGTATGACCATAAAAATGAGAAATAGGAAGAGCTTCAAATACTTTCACATTTTCAATTTTATTAACCATATTATATTTCTTATGATTTTTAATCGCTTGATCAATTAATGTTGGTAATTGATGTTTTTGATCCGATCCAATCGCAATATCAATCCCCTCTTTTTCAATCAGTGATTTCGCTTCCATTTGCACATAACACCCTACAACCGCAATCAAAGCATGAGGATTGTTCATCTTAGCTTGATGAATCTTTTGACGAGACTTTGCGGCAGCTGTATTGGTAACTGCGCAGGTATTAATAATATATATATCCGCTACTTGATCACTTTCAACTCGTTGATAGCCTAAGTCAAATAGTCCTTGTTCATAACCAATGGATTCATAAGAATTCACTTTACAGCCTAATGTATGGATAGCAAATGTAGTCATGGACCCACTCCTTTTATCATGTATTATACAGTTCTTTCATTTATAAAACAACTAAGCTTCCATTTATTTAGCTGCTTTTTTAATGTCTTTATTTTGTATCTTTTTTAACTTCTTACTTAATTTTTCATCTACAAAGCCTTCCTCAATCAATTGATTAATTAATTCAATCTCATTATCTTCTTCATAAAGTTCAATAATTTTAAGTAATTGTTCTTTTGTCGCATCACTTTTTTCATTTACCATACTAATTGATTCTACAAATTGATCCTTCTCTAAAAAATAAAGTCGATTCATCGCACGCGAGTAAACAATAATCTGTGAATCTTTTTCTCTTATTAACTCAAGTGAAGTAAAGTCACTATCATATAAAGCACTACCATAGCGTGGTATTTGAATGAATTCTTTAAATTCATTTCTGAATTTTCCATATTGTTTTAAATCAAACAACACCATTTCTTCTAAATACATCTGATTCATCTTTTCATCGAAGAATGGTAAATAAATAAGTTGTTCTTGATATTGAAAACAAGGTAAGGATGTACGCATTAGATCAATATCAACGTTCATTTGATGTTTTCTTTCTTGGTATAACAAATCATACCAATAATCATACATATTAACGTATGTTTTAAGAAAACAATCTTCAAAGGCAATCTTATTAAGCAATGAATAATATAATATCTCATTTCGAAAACAATCAAACTCATTATGATCGTATAGATCTAAATGATACTTTTCATTTAAGGTAGTTAAATTTTTATATAAAGCTTGATAAGTTGGATTCTTTTCATATTTTAAACTATATTTTTTATTACATAAATTTAATACTTTATTCATACTATAATCCTCCTTATCATCAATAAATTCCAAATAGTATTTTACCCTATTTTAACGTATAACACAAATAATTTAAAAAACGATAAAGAAAAAGTCGGATTATCCGACCATATCTTTACCTTCATCCGCTAAAAGCCGAAGTTTTTTAATTTCAATTGGTTTCAAACGTCGATAATCACCTTGTGACATATTATCAACACGTAAGAATCCTAGTTGTTTACGATGTAATCTTTTAACTTCAAAACCTAAGGCTTCCATCATTCGTTTGATTTGACGATTACGTCCTTCGACAATCGTTAAATCAAAGGACATTTGATTCTTTACATTATCCTTTTCCGTTAATTTAAATTTAGCTGGTAATGTTTTAATACCATCATCTAAAACAATTCCATTTTTAATCTTCTTGATATCTTCCCCACTCAATATTCCATTGATTGTTAAGTTATATAACTTAGGAATATGATAACGTGGATGAATAATTTTATTCGCAAAATCACCATCGTTGGTTAAAATTAAAACACCACTTGTATCATAATCCAAACGACCAACACTATAAATACGTTGTTCACAATGGATCAAAGAAACAACAGTAGGACGATCAAAATCATCTTCATTGGTACATAATGTTTTTTTAGGCTTATTCATAACAAAATAAACTTTATCTTCTTTCATAATTGCTTTACCATCAACGACAATCGCATCATTTTTTTTGACTTTATAGCCTAATTGATCCATGACTTCACCATTGACTAAAACACGTCCCTCGCTAATCATTTCTTCTGCTTTACGTCTTGATGCAATTCCGGCAGCTGCAATCACTTTTTGTAATCGTTCCATCGTGCACATCCTTTCAACAAAGGTATTGTACACTATCAACTGTTAAATGAAAAGACTTAAGAAAAAAATAACAAGGATAAATAGATTGCCATTGAAATTCCCGCTAGGTCTGCCAACAAACCAATCACTAAAGAACTTTTTATTTTTGTGATTTTAACACTTGAAAAATATAAAGTAATAATATAAAAAGTTGTATCCGTTGAGCCTTGAATAATCGATGCCATAAATCCTGCCATTGAATCAACCCCGCACGTTCGATAAATATCGATAAGAATTCCTAAAGAAGCACTACCTGAAAGTGGTCGAAAGATAACCATTGGCCAAATATCACTTGGAATTAAGGGTACATAAGCAGACATAAAATTAGATAATAATAAAAGTAAGCCACTTTCTCTTAATAAACGTATTGCGAACATCATTGCTAATAAAGCTGGATAAACACTTGTGAATAAAGATAAACCTTCTTTAACGCCTTCTAGAAAGCTTTGATACGCATTAATTCTTTTCATTAACGCAAAGATTACAATACATAATAATAAACCTGGTAAAAGATAATTAGCGATGGTTTCGATGATTCCACCACCGATCTATGGTAATACCAAACAAAGATGCGAAAAAACAAGATAGAATCGCATAAGGTACAAAACGCATTGGCTCAAGAGAATGAAGACTGGAGCGTAAAGCAATCAGGGTGGTTGGTAATATGGTTATACCGGCAGTATTAAGGATTAAAAAAGTAATCATGGATCGTGTCGCAACTGTTTTATCTTGATTATGCTCTTGCATACCTTTCATTGCTTTTAAACCAGTTGGCGTTGCGGCTGAGCCTAAACCAAATAAATTCGCTGTGATATTCGCTGCGATAAAACCAAGCGTTTCATTATCATCTTTAAGATCTGGGAATAACCATTTTAATAAAGGCGCTAAGAAACGTTGAAGATATTCTAACAAACCAGCATCTTTACCAATCGTTAAGATGCCATTCCAAAAACAGATAATACAAATTAAAGGGATTACAAAGGTGAATGTTTCCTTCCCTATCTCTAACAAGACTTGATTGATTCCATTGACATTGCCCTGGATGAAAGCATAGATAATTGATGCTGCAATCATTATTAACCATACGATACTCATGGCTTAAAACGATCAAAAAACGAGTGTTGTACGCGCTTTGCAGGAAAATGATACAATTGGACTTGTTTGTTTTTATTGAGTTCTAACGTAAATATATTATCTTCGATATGCGTATGAATGCTTAATTGATCTTGATTATCTTTTCGAATTACACTTTTAATATCTTTGTTGATCTTAATTTGATACTGATTGGATTGATAGGTTCCTTTGTTTAAAACGGTAAGACATTTATAATCTTTAAATAATTGTTGATACTTTTCTTTATGAAATGTAAAATCATCATCTTTTTTTAAAGTAACAATTATAAAAGTTAAATCATCTTTGATTGCACTGGTAACAAGGGTTCTTCCAGCTTTTTTAGTATAACCACATTTACCTCCATTCACAAAAGGAAAATCGAATAACAAACGGTTTTTATTCTTCCATTTACGATTTCCTTCCCGATAATACTTCGTACGAGTAATGGTTCTAAAGTTTTTATTCTTCATCGCATAGCTCATTAAAACAGCCATATCGTAAGCAGTAGATAGATTCCCTTTGCCTTGATCATCAATTCCACTTGAATTATGAAATTCTGTATTCAACATCCCAATTTCATTTGCTTTTTTATTCATTTCCTTCACAAAATTCTTTTCACTTCCACTAATGTGATACGCAATTTCTATGGCGGCATCGTTACCACTTCTAAGCAGTAATCCATATAATAACGATTTTAAACTTATCTTTTGATTCACTTTTAAATAAATACTACTACCATAAGTATCTAAAATGTGGGGTGATACTTTAATTTCATCTTTTAATTTTCCTTGTTCAAGAGCGATGATAGCACTCATAATCTTTGATGTTGAAGCAACGCTTTTTTGAAGATGCGCATTTTTAGATTCAAGGATACTTTGATCTTCAAAAGACAAGATACAATACATATCATCCGCTTCTTTGCTGAGGGAAAGATTTGAAAAACATAATAAAAGACATAACCAAACCTTCATCTCATCACCTGTTTTAGTATATGTTGTTATCCAAGAAAAAAAGACTTCTCTTTTAAGAAATCTTTATCCTTCAAATAACTCTTCTTCGCGTTCTTCTTTATAATCTGGAAGATCTGGTAACTCTTTTAAACTTTCTAATTTAAAGGCATCCATAAATTCTTCCGTTATTTCATATAAAAATGGTTTACCAGGGGCATCGCTTCTTCCCCATTCTTTAATTAAGGATCTTGCTAAAAGCTTACGAATCATCATATCACAACCGACTCCCCTTATTTCCTCAATTTCAACTCTTGTAATCGGTTGCTTATACGCAATGATGGCAAGTGTTTCTAATGCGGCTTGGGATAGGGTGGAAAGATGATTACTAGCGAATAGCTTTTCACCATAAGGATGAATGATTTCTTTGGAAACAAATTTGTAAATGCCACCAAATCGAACTAATTCAATCCCGTGTTCACTTTTAAGATATTCATCGCTTAATTGATTTAAAGCGGATTCAATTGTTTCTTTATCTACTTCTAAGGTATTTTGTAACTGGTCAATTGTTAAACCTTCATCCCCACTTAAAAATAATAATCCTTCTAATATTGCACCTGTATTAGGCATATTTGACTTCACCTCTTATAATCCAAATTGTTTCTTTCTCATCAAGAGTATACGTAATTTCTTGATGTTTTATTAAATCTAAAACAGATAAAAAGGTAACGATAACCATATGTAAGTCAATGCAATCTTCACATAACTGTTCAAAGCTCATTTTTCCTACCCAACCTTTTAATCTTTGTTTTATTTGTACAACTCGTTCATCTAAAGATAATTCTTTAATGGTCATTTTAGTTTCAAATGGTTTTAATAAAGCTTGTCTTCGAATTACTTTATTCATCGCTTTAATTAAATCATAAGGATTTCCTTTTAATTCTTCTTCTACTACTTGATGAACCCATTTGCTTGTTTCTTCACTTAATGGTTTTCCCATCAGTAATTGTCTTTGTTCAAAACTATCTTTAAAGATATGCGTTACTTCTTTAAATCTTTGGTATTCTAATAATCGTTTTACTAATTTATCGCGTTGATCTTCTTCATAATTATCTTCAATTTTAACTTCTTCTTGAGGTAATAACTTTTTACTTTTGTATTCAATTAAGCCTGCTAATTCACTTAGATATTCACTAGCAATTTCTAAATGCAGTGAATCCATTGCATTGATATAAGTTAAATATTGATCGGTTAGTGTATTCATATCTAAATCAAATAAATCTAACTTGTTTTCTTTGATCAAATGAAGCATAAGATCAAGGGGTCCTTCAAATTGATCAATCATGATCTCAAATGCCATCTAATCACCTCGTTTATCATTATACCAAAATATCGAACGGATGAAAACAATTAGTTTTTATGGTCTTTTTCAAACTTAATTACATTACCAAATAATAATTTATAGACTTCTTTGAATGATAAAGGAAGAAAAGGATATAAATATGGAAATTTAATTGATTTCGTACTCATTAAAACCACCACATGAATGATAATTCCAATACATAAGCCAGGTAAGCCTAAAAATAGTGCTAATAAGCTCATAAAGATACGAAAAAACTTATTAGCGAGCGCTAATTCATAACTAGGTGTTAATAGATTACCAATATTACAGAGCGCTACAATGATTAAAATGGCCTCTGTATAAGCACCGAGTTTAATTGCCATATCACCTAAGACAAAAATCGCGACAAATGACATAATACTCGATAATATCGTTGGTGTATGAATCAGCGATTGGCGAATCCATTCGACAATGATATCAATAAAAATAATTTGAAAGCCAAATTCAAAGACATTTGTTTTAGCTTGAATCGGAATATGTAACATCGTTTCATTATGCGTAACGACTAACGTAATCCATAAGGGTAATAAATACAATGAAAAAAGAATCCCTGAAAAGCGAATGATTCTAGTAAATGTAGCAATGACACTCGTTTGTGTGTATTCCTCAATCTGTTTTGTCTGTTCAAAAAAAGTCGTTGGAATAATCATCGCTGAGGGTGCATTATCAACTAATACAATTAAATAACCTTGAAGAATATGAATGCTACAAATATCCGGGCGTTCACTATAACGAACATGCGGATATGGGTTTAATGTTTTCCCATACAATAACTCACAAAGATTACGTTCACTTAGTATTTCAATCTGAGCTAAATTTAGTAATCTTGATTCAAAATCATTTAATATTTCTTGATCTACCAATGAATCAATATATAAATAAGCAATATCCGTGCGGGTCTTTACCCCCTCTTTATTTAAGACGATATGTAGTTTAGGATCACGAATTCGACGACGGATTAAGCCCACGTTTAAAATGATGTTTTCGACAAAGCCATCGTGTGCACCACGAACGCTTTTTTCAACTTGTGGCTCGGAAGTACTGCGCGATGGATAATGACGAGTTTCAATACAATAATAGTGAGCATCTTGATCAACAATTACGATACATTGGCCACTTAGAATTTGTAAGATTGCTTTATCTTCTAATTTCGTCGCATCAACACTGCCGGGATAAAAAGTTAAAGCTAAAGTTTTAGCGCTGGTAATGACAATACTTTCAATCACATCTGAGATTAAACTACCATCGCTTAAGGAAGATAAATAAATAACATAAGCACGTACTTCACGAATCGTTATGCTTCGATAAACAACATCAAACGATGGTGCTATAACGTCTTTCATATGCGCTATTTTTTTTTCAAATGAATCCATTAATTTTTCGCCTTAAAAATAAGTGCCGTAAGAAAAGCAAATAAAATAGCACAAGTAATGCCTGCTGCCGTTAAATCAAACATTCCAAGCAAGATACCGATGATGCCATTTTCATGTGCACCTGCAAGTGCTCCATGAATGAGCGAATGTCCAAAACTAGTGATTGGAATGGATGCTCCTGCTCCCGCCCATTTTAAAAAGTTATCATAAATACCAAACGTATCAAAAGCAGCTCCGGCAACGACAAACATTGAAGTAATATGACCGGGAGTAAGTTTTGTATTATCATAAATAAGTTGACCAATCAAAGACAAAGTTCCACAGAATAAAAATGCATTAATCATGATCATTTGCTTCACCTTCAAAAACAATCGCATGAGCAATACAAGGAATGCTTTCTTTTTGTTGAAGTAAAACAGGTGATAATAAGGCTCCGGTAGCAATTAACATGATTCGTTGATAACTTCCATCCTCAATTTTGTTTAATAAATCACTCATCGTAACAAGCATACTACAAGCACAGCCACTGCCACCACTGAAGGTATCCTTTTGATGATCATGGTAAATCATTAAACCACAATCATTCAATTTATTGGTCGACCATTTTTCTTGTTCTATTAAATCACAAAAAAAAGCAAAGCCAACGCTTGATAAGTCACCAGTCACGATTAAATCATAATCATCGATGGTACGTTTCGTATCTTTAAAATGCGTAAGTAAGGTATCAAAGGCGGCCGGTGCCATTGCACTTCCTAAATCACTTACCTCATCAAAATCCCAATCGATAATTTTTCCGACGGTGAAACATGTCACTTTGATTTGACTTTGCTTACTACTTAAAATACATGCTCCTGCTCCACTTACGGTAATCGTTGTCGAAGCTTTTTTTTGAACTCCATATTCATTAGGATAACGAAATTGACGTTCCGCACTATTGGCATTTGATGATGTAAATACAAGAACTCGATTCGCTAAATACTTCTCTATGTAAATGGCAGCTTGCGCAATAATCAAAGCCGAAGTAGCACAAGCGGCATACATGCCAATAAAAGGGATAGGTAACGATCGTGCAAAATAATGAGAACTACTTAATTGATTCATTAAGTCACCACCGATGGCTAAATCAATATCTTTTGTTGTATAATTTGCTTTTTTTAATGCAAATTCACTTGCTTCTTTCATCATTAATTGTTCACATTTTTCAAAGCTTTTTTCACCTGCATAATAATCATCATATGTTTTGTCAAACAAAGATGCTAAAGGTCCTTGTTTTTCTTTAACCCCAGCGACACACCCACGGCTTTCAATAAACACATGGTCAAAATGATAGGAAGTCATAAGTTAACCTCCATATAAAAGGTAGCGCAAACTACCAAATACAGCGGCTGCAACTACCCCATACGTTAATACAGATCCAGCTAATTTAAACATATTAGCGCCAATTCCAAAAATTGGTCCTTCACTTTTACCTTCCATTGCACTCGATGATAGCGCATTGGCAAAACCTGAAATAGGAATGAATAAACCTGCTCCACATTTTTGCGCAGCTCGATCATAAAGACCTAGACCAGTGGTTAAGGAAGTAATAAAAATAATCGTGACAATCACGAGCGTTAAAGCATTACTTTTCGTTAATGCAAATTGATTTTGATAAAGCATCCACAAACATTGGGCAAATAATCCCATAAAACCACCACTTAAAAAAGCAAGGATAGCATGTTTTAAACGATGCGAATTTGGTTTATGGCGAATCTGGGTATTTTTCATCTGATTTATATTCATAGCTTAGCTCCTTGCCTTTAGTATGGACAAGCTTACTAAAAATATGAATACAAATCGTTAACTTATAATGAATGATATCTATAATGTTTCATTTTCATCTAATAAAGAAGATAAATGATAGAATAATTTAACTTTCATTTTTGAAACTTTTCGATAATAAGCAGACGTGATACGATGAATAACAAAATGTGCATTTTCAACATCTAAACAAGGTATTAATAATAAATATTGAACTTTATTCATTCTAGAGAACACATCGCCTTTTCTTAATGAGGTACTAATTGTCTTTTTTAATATATCCATTGCATTTTGTTGTTGCTTTTGATTGCCTTCACAATGGATTTCAAACACAATTAAAAATACTTGATGATGATCACGTTTTAGATTTCTTAATTCAACTTGATAAATATGGCGGAACAACTCATACTCACAATAAAAGGCTCCCTCATCATTTAATTCTGTATTTAGTTTTTGTCGTAAGGATTCAATATCAATTTGATCTTCTTCATCCTTTGCGACAATGACACTATGAAGACTTCTAAGTTTTAAATCTAAAGGACTACCAAATTCTTTGAAAAACAATTTTTGTACTTCTTTATACGTCGTTAATGCTTTATGATACTGTTGATCTTGAATCAAACCATTAATATAGTAAAAATAAGCATCTTCGTTTAAATCATCAAGAAGAATGGCCTGATGAGATATTTCAATTAATTCATCATATTTCCCTGCGTTAGATAAATAATCTGCATAATGTTTAAAAACATTCATATACATATTCGAATAATAGTTTTGTTGTTGAACGGCCCATTCCTCATTACTTTCCGTTAAAAATTGACCGTGATATAAATGTAAAATTTTATAAGCTGATTTATAATATTCTTGATTGGTTTCTTCACTACGATTCATTTGCTGCCAACAATCACTCATGATTTCAACATCAATTTCAACCGGAATATTCGGATTGAATTCATAACTATTTTTGGTCGTTATAATTAAATCTAAATCGGCTAAAACAGGAATGCTTTCAAGCAAGGTACGTAAACGGAAAATGGAAAATTTCATGACATTCAAAGGATTTTCATTTTCTTGCCACATGAGTTCAATTAGTCTACTCTTGTTAATTGGATTTCGACGATAATAAATCAAAATCGCTAATAAGTTCATCAATTGACGAGTTGCAATCTCATGTACTATAATTTTTTCATTCTTATATTCGATTACAAACTCATTAAATAAATTGATCTTCATTAAGTCATTTGTTTTTTGTTCTATTGCACTCATAATTTCCCTCCTCTTTATTTTGTTTACATTGAAAAATTAAAGTCAAATCAACTTTAATATCTTCATCACTACATCATCCCCAACTTTTTAAAAGCTTGATAAATAAAGCAAATTTGAACAAAGTTCTTTACTATATATAGTATACGATAAGAATTCAAGAAAGTAATCAGTCTTTATATTGAAAAAAAGGATAATAAATATTCAGTTAAACTTTCTTATTTTTCTCATTTTATAACAATTATTTCAAATAGTTTAGCTTCTTTAAAAATGAGCGATAAAGAAAACAACAATCTATAATAGGATTGAATTTAAGGATGAAATAGAGCATTTTATATTTTCGTTATAACGAAAATACACGATTATGATATTCATTCATAAAAGGATATTTCGAAAATATAACGAAACGAATAAAAAAAATGACCCTTTCTTTTAGGTCATTTCAGCATGTATTTATTCAATTCTTTTCGATTTGTAATTTGTAATTTATCATAAATATGTGATATATAAGTTTTAACCGTACTGGTTGATAAATTCATATGTTGAGCAATTTGTTCATTTGTCCATTTCTTAGAAGCAAGCATCGCAATGGTAAATTCAGTTGTTGATAAAACACTGGTAACCGATTCTTGAGTTTTTGGATTATGTATTTTTCGCCAGCCATCACTAAATGAATATGTAATGTTAATAATCTTTTTATAATCATCTGGTTCTGTCTTCTTTAAAACAACTTCAATTAAACCTTCAAGCAATCCATGATGTTCGGCAAATGGTTGTAATAAGTGATCTGGTTTTGCTAATTTCCAAGCATCATTAAAGTATTGCTTCCCTTGTGCACTTTTCTTTAAATTCATCGCTGCCATTGCGCCAATGAGGTTTAAATAGATCATTGGAATCGGATATATATCATGATTCATTAATAAACCGGCCTCGCTAATGCCTAAAGAGCGACTGTAATCGCCTTTTAAATAGTATAGGTGAGCTAATGCATAAAAGGAAAATAACTTCATGCCATCCGGTAGATTTTTCGCATGCATTTCTAATCTTAACGATTCATCGCTTATATTATGTAATAAAATTTCAGTCATACTACTGACAAAAGCACATAGTGCATATTCTTCTTCGTTCAGGTCCGTTGATTTTACTTTTATTTCACTCTTTAATTTGCCAAAGTCATTTTTAACTTCAATAACATTACCTAAACCAATATTAGAAAAACAATGAACTAATAAAGCGGATAAACGAATCGTGAAAACATCACTTTTCAATAATGCCGTTGCATCCTGATTTGCTAAGTCAAGTGTTCCACAAAAATAATGATATTCAGCTTTCGCTAGTAATCTACTTTCCTGATCTTCAATTGAGTCAATATAATCAAGTGCTTTTCCAGGAGTAAAGCTTCCATTCATGAGTGGCATTGCAGATAATCTTTTTGTCTCTTTTAAAGGAATTTCAATTTGTCCTTTTTGATTGGGAGCAATGCAATTTTCGGGAATCATCCAATCTCGACCGAATTTCTTAATGCCTTCTAATTTACCTTGTTTTGCCCAAATTTGAATGGTGCGTATATTAACATTCCAAAGAACCGACATCTCTTGTACGGTTTTATAGTTCATTCACTTTCCTCCTCATTCCTTTTCGTCATAACGAATATCTTGTTTTCATTATAGCGTTAAATTTCTTTAGATTCAAGTTAATATCCACTTTATAAGGTAGATAAGGATGGTACAAAAAGCGTTGTTAAATTATCAACGGGAAAATCATGATCAATTTCAAACAAAGGCAGCCATCGTTTTGATTCTTCACAACTACCAGCAGCGCGAACAATGCATACCATATATTCATCTGGATATACTTCCATTAAATCTAGTTTCACATTGGAAGCTGATAATTGATCATAAACTTGTGGAATGATTAAGTTAATTTGATCACTTAATAAATTGGTTTTAATATCTTGGGCATCCATAACGAGTAAGCCATCAATCGGATCGATTTTTAAGGATGCAAACATTGCATCAAAAAAGCTCTGTCCCCCAACAACTTCAACATTTTCATCTTGCATAAGTGTTTTTACGGTATATTCTGCAACGCATGGATGACCTGGAACGGCATAAATGATATCTCTATCTTTTGATAAGGTACGTAAGGTAGTAATAATTTCTTGGTATACTTCTTCAAATGTATCGAAACGTTCATAAATAGCATCAAAACTTGTATAGGCAATATGGTTCTCTTTAAAGTAATTCATCATTGGATGATGATCGGTTCTTAAATATATTTCATTATCTTCTTTTAATAATGCGCCAACTCCGATTGGTAATTGACTAATATCTCCGGCTCCTAAGCCTACAATTTTTAACATAGCTTCCTCTTTCGACCTTCTGCCTTTAATATTATCATAATAAATATTATATACAATCTTTCATGTTAATTAGTATAAAAACGAAATGGCTTATGATACAATATCTTTAATCAAAGTGAGGTTAATTTATGGAAATTAAATCAATCATGAAACAACAAAGAAACTACTTTAATGCTCAAAATACAAAGAGTTATGAATTTAGAATGAAACAATTATCCATTCTTAAAAATTGGATTCTTAAAAACGAATCCATCCTTATGAAAGCTTTAAAAGATGATTTAAATAAATCATCAACAGAAAGTTATATGAGTGAAATTGGAATGATTCTATCGGAAATCACTTATACCCAAAAACATTTAAAAGGTTGGATGAGAAAGCATTATGTAGCAACACCACTCGCCCAGTTTTGTGCAACGAGTTATGAGCAATATGAGCCTTTTGGGATTGTTTTAATCATGTCACCTTGGAATTATCCTTTTATGTTAAGCATGTCACCTTTAATCGGTGCGATTGCTGCTGGTAATTGTGCCGTTATAAAGCCAAGTGCTTATGCTCATGCGACTTCCATTGTGATTGCGAATATGATGGAACAATGTTTTAAAGATGACTATATCACCTGTGTGCTAGGTGGAAGAGAGGCAAATAAAGAATTATTAGATGAACGATTTGATTATATTTTCTTTACCGGAGGCGTAAGTGTAGGTCGCTTAGTCATGGAAAAAGCAAGTGTCTATTTAACCCCTATTACCTTAGAATTAGGTGGTAAAAGCCCTTGTATCGTTGATAAAAAGGCAAATATTAAACTTGCGGCAAAAAGAATTGCGTTTGGTAAGTATTTAAATGCCGGTCAAACCTGTGTTGCGCCAGATTATGTATTTGTTCATGAATCAATTAAAGATGAATTGATTCATTATTTAAAAGAATACATTCAAATGTTCTTTAAAGATGATATATTAAACAATCATGAATATCCAAAGATTATTAATCAAAAACATTTTGATCGATTAATTCATTTACTTGATAATAAAAAAATTGTCATTGGTGGTAGCTACGATCCAGAAAAATTGATTATTACTCCAACTGTTTTAAATGATGTAAGATTAAGCGATGATATCATGCAAGAGGAAATCTTTGGACCGATTATGCCATTAATTCCTTATCAAAATATAAAGGAAGTGATCACTTATATAAATTCAAAAGAAAAACCACTTGCCTTGTATTTATTCACCAACGATAAAGCATGCGAAACGATTGTACTAAATCAATGTAGTTTTGGTGGCGGTTGTGTGAATGATACCATTATTCATCTAGCTAGTAATAAACTAGGTTTTGGTGGAGTTGGTCAAAGTGGTATGGGTAGTTATCATGGCAAACGTAGTTTTACTACGTTCTCACATCAATATAGTATAGTCAAAAAAGCAACTTGGATTGATCTTCCCTTCCGTTATCAACCTTACACTAAATT
>JAVXTH010000003.1:0-111772 GCA_036642795.1 Erysipelotrichaceae bacterium | reverse complement strand
CGCTGTGGGAATGGTAGAAATGGCATTAGATCAATTGAATGCGAAAAATGTAGTAGAATTAGATGAAGAAAGAAAAGCCGCCATGGTATCTAATCTATTAGTTGTTCTTTGTGGAAATCACGATGTTCAACCAATCATTAGTTCCGGTAGTTTATATTAAACGTGATTAGTGAAACTAAGAAACAAATCCCACTTCGATTATCAAACAAGTTATATGAATCACTTGCGGCATGGGCTGAGGATGATTTTAGATCCGTTAATGGTCAAATTGAATACTTACTTAGCGAGTGTGTCAGACAGCGTAAAAAAAATGGTGCCTATGTCTCAAAAGAGTTAGATAAAGCACCAGAATTCGATATTTAGTAAAAAGGACCGATTGCTCGGTTCTTTTTCTTATTATTTTTTTATTTCAATATGAAGTTCTTCCAATTGCTTTTCATCAACATAACTAGGTGCATCGGACATTGGACATTTTGCACTGGCATTCTTTGGAAAAGCAATGACATCACGAATACTATCACTTTCCGTAAGAATCATCGCAACTCGATCAAAGCCTAAAGCGATACCACCATGAGGTGGTGTACCATATTGAAAGGCATCGACAAAGAAACCAAAACGTTCTTTAATCTCTTCATCACTGAAACCTAGAATTGTGAATATTTTTTTCTGCATCACTTCATCATAAATACGTAAACTTCCTCCACCTAATTCATAACCATTTAAGATTACATCATAAGCATCTGCTCTTACGGCAGCAGGATTACTATCTAACAAAGCTTCATCGCTTGCTTTGGGACGAGTGAAAGGATGATGTTGTGCATAATATCTTCCCTCTTCTTCATCGTATTCAAACATTGGAAAGTCGACAACCCATAAGAAAGAATAATCACTTTTATTCGTAAGTTTTAATAGCGAAGCGAAATAAACTCTTAATGCTCCTAAAACTTCACAAGTTGTTTTCCATTGATCCGATACAATTAAAATCAAATCATTCGCCTTTAAAGCTAACGTAGCTACCAATTCATTTTGTTCTTGTTGCGACATAAACTTAACGATGCTACCTTCTAATTTATCATCTTTAAATTTTAATGTTACTAAGCCTTTAGCTCCATTTTTCTTAGCTAAATCGGTTACTTGATCGATTTCTTTTCTTGTCATATCACTCTTATTTGGTATAACAATCGCTTTGATACTACCTTGATTACTTAGACAATCCGCAAATACTTTGAATGTACTATTGGCAAAGACACTGCCAATATCTTGTAGTTTTAAATCATAGCGATTATCAGGTTTATCACTACCATATGTATTCATTGCATCGTGATAATTCATTCTTAAGAAAGGTCGTTTCACATCGATTCCTTTTACTTCTTTCATCACTTTACATAACATTTCTTCCATCATTGTTTGAATTTCAACTTCATCCATAAAACTCATTTCAATATCAACTTGGGTGAAATCCAATTGACGATCCGCTCTTAAATCTTCATCTCGAAAGCAACGAGCAAATTGATAATACTTTTCAAAGCCCGCTATCATTAACAATTGTTTGAATAATTGAGGAGATTGTGGAAGTGCATAAAAATTACCAGGATGAACACGACTTGGTACAAGATAATCACGAGCACCCTCTGGTGTTGATTTACCTAACAACGGTGTTTCTATTTCAATGTATCCTTGATCATCTAAATAATTACGCATGGAACGAGCAATCGCATGACGCGTTATAATTTTTTCTTGCATCAAAGGACGACGTAAATCTAAATAACGATATTTTAAACGTGTATCTTCCAAAGCATCCGTTTCATCGGCAATTATTAATGGTGTAGTGTTTGCTTTATTAATGATTTCAACTTGTTCTACTTTCACTTCAATTTCACCAGTTGTAAGATTTAAATTCTTATCTTTACGTTCAACAACACATCCTTGAACTTGTAAGATATATTCATTTCTTACATTACTGATGGAAGCTGCTAATTCTTCATCAAATACTAATTGGGTAATCCCAGTACGATCTCTTAAATCAATAAATACAATGGAACCAAAGTTTCTTCTTTTACTTACCCAACCAATTAACGTTACCTTTTCGTTTATATTTAGTAAAGATAACTCTCCACATGTATGTGTTTTCTTCATTTTATTTCCCTCTTTTATTCTTCATGATGATCATGATCATCTTCAAACAATTGATCCATATGATCAACAACATCTTCCATATTTACTTCAATTTGTGTTTTGTCTTCAATTTTCTTAATCGTAATCATTCCATCTTCAAGGACTTTTTCACCAACTAAGATAGCAATTTTTGCTTGTTTTCGATCGACGCTTTTAAACTGAGCTTTAAACGAACGATTTAAATAATCCATATCACTGCGATATCCAGCTGCACGTAACATCGTCACGACTTTAAATGCCGCTAAACTAGCTTGCTCATTTAAACAAATAACATAAGCATCCAGCGCTGCTTGTTCACCAAGTTCAATGCCTTCTCCTTCACATGCAAGAATTAATCGTTCCATTCCCATTGCCCAACCAATACCAGACATTTCAGGGCCACCAAAATATTCAACAAGACCATCGTAGCGACCTCCAGCAAAAACGGTTGATTGAGAACCCATTTGTTCATTAACGGAAACTACTTCAAAGACTGTATGAGTATAATAATCTAAACCACGAACCAAACGATCATCTACTTCATAAGGAATATCCAACGCATCTAGCCCAGCAAGTACTTGTTCAAAGTAATCTTTACTTGCTTTCGTTAGATAATCACTCATTTTTGGTGCTGTTTTCATGATTTCTAAATCATGATCAACTTTACAATCAAGAATACGTAATGGGTTTTGTGAATAACGACGTTTACAATCGCCGCACATATGTTCGATATCATTTTTAAAATGTTCTTGTAAAGCCTCACGATAGGCACTACGCGTTTCATCATCACCTAAAGTATTAATACATACCTTTAAGTCTTTTAAGCCAAGAGCGGATATAAAAGACCAACCTAAGGCGATTGTTTCCACATCTAGCAAAGGATTTTTAGCGCCTAGTACTTCTACACCAAATTGATGAAAGATGCGCTGTCTGCCCTTTTGTGGACGTTCATGACGAAATTGTGGCCCCACATAATATAGTTTTACAGGTAAATCACTTTCTCCGTACATTTTATTCTCAACAAAACTACGAACAACCCCTGCTGTACCTTCCGGACGTAGGGTAAGTGAAGTCGAACTATTATTCAAGGTGAACGTATACATTTCTTTATTCACCATATCACTTGAATCATTTCCTCTTTTAAAGACATTTGTATGTTCAAACATCGGTGTGCGAATTTCTTGATAATCATAAACATAACAAAATTGTTTAATTAAATCTTCCAATTGATGCCATTTACTTATATCCTTTGGCAAAATATCTTGGGTTCCTTTGGGCATTTGATAACTCATAAATTATCCTCCTCGTATAATATGTAACGTAATCAGTAAGGCCTCATTTGTCATTACTGGTTGTAATTTCCTTCTTTAATCAAGATAATAGAGTTGTTCTGAATCTAAGGTTATCTACTGTCCTCCTGCAGACTGTTGATCTGCTTTCGAAAGACTGATTCCTTTAAACAAGATACTCTTTATTCACTGATTGGTTTGTTGAAGAATGGACTTGTTTCATATCTTCTCATTGACGAGGTTGTGTTTGTCTTGCTTTAGAGGTGCAATCCAGAACTGATTACGAAAGGAAGATTTATATGAACCATTATTCATTGTTTGTTGGAATCGATGTTGCCATGATGAAACATGATTGTTGTATCATGGACAAAGATTCAAAGATCCTGATCAAGAAGTTTACTTTTAATAACACGTTACCTGGATATCAAAAGTTTGTTGATAAACTAACTACATTTTCTACCGATAAATCCCAGATTTTCATTGGTTTAGAAGTGACTGGTATCTATGGTGATAATCTCTACGAGCGTCTTAAAATGGATGGTTTCAATATCATTATGATCCGCCCTGATTCGGTTAAGAAATATCGTGATTACTTAGGACTTCCAAAAACTGATAAGTTGGATGCCAAATGTATTACAGAAATTCTTGTTAGAGGTGAGGCGAAACCTGTTTCTTCACAGAAAAAGGAATATGCTGAATTGAAATCACTTACTCGTAGAAACACTTGTTTGAAGAAAACCTTGACTCAGGAGAAGAATCGATTCCTTGCACGGATAAACGTTTATTTCCCTGATTTGCTCAATGTTTTCAAAACTGGCTTTGCTACTATGAAAGCTATCTTTTCATCATATTCCACACCTTATTCTATCATAAATGCTGATCAAGAGAAATTACTAAATCTCATAAAACTAGCATCTAAGAATCGTTATGGTGAGGAAAAGATGATAGAACTGATTGAGGCTGCTAGAAACTCTATCGCCGTCAGAACTTTAATTTCTGAGGAAGAAAAGTTTCACATTCTCAGCTTAATGGATTCTGTTCATTATCTTGAAACTCAGATTCATGAACTTGATCATTTGATTGATACGAAAGCCTTGGATTTTCCTGCCTACAGAATTTTGTTGTCTTTCACTGGCTGTGGCAAATCGACTGCTGCCACAATCATTGCAGAACTAGGTGATTTATCAAGATTCCATAAAGCCTCGCAAATCGTTTCCTTTGCTGGTTTGTTTGGATATAACTCGGAATCAGGTAATTCTGTAAACAAACGTGGAAAACTATCCAAGAAAGGCTCTAGCGAACTAAGGCATGCTTTATACATGGTTGCCGAATTTGCCAGAAGGAATAATCCTGTTTTGAAAGATTATTTCATTCGCAAAAAGAATGGTGATCGTAAGAAGCATACCTTAGCGGTGAATGCTGTAGCGAATAAACTGTGTGCAATTTTGTTCTCCATCATGAGAAATGATTCAATCTACGTAATCAAATATCGCGATTTAGCGAAACTGCCGGAAGTAACCCAAAATGAGTTTTTCCACAACGCCGAGACAGACTTCTTGGCAACAACACGGAAGAAGAAATACCTTTTTGAAGATGCACTTGGTGAGGTACACGAATTTGTTTATCGCAGTACTTCCAAACTCTACATAGAGTAGCTAATTCAGGCTATTTTCTTCAATTTCACAAGCTTTTTTGAAAATATCCAAAAAAGTTGTTTTCAAAGTACCCTTTTAAAGATACATGATGAAGTTTTTATAGAGGATTCACCTCTATATCAAGATAAACACTCTTGATTTTGAGAAGATTAACTATTTTTCATAAATTTAAAGTTACTTATTGACATCTAATAGTTTGTCTTTAAACGATAAAAAAAGCATCCTTATCTAAGGACGCAATATGCGCGGTACCACCTTAGTTCATATCATAAATGATATGCCCCTCAACATCACTAACGCAGATGAATTCGATGCTTCATTTCCTAAGCATTCCTTACAAGTGTCTCATTTATTGTTTCTTACCTAAGGGCTCTCACCAAATCCCCTTTTCTCTTTAATAAGCTTCAATAAACAATTCTTGATCAACAGATTACTTATAGTTTACCTGTGTTTTACCTATTTGTCAAACAAAAAAAGGAGCATAGAATCGATACTCCTCGCTTATAATATAATTCTTGAAACATCAACAACACTATCAATTTTACGAAGGTTTGCGATTAATGTTCTTAAATGTTCAGCATCTTTTACCACAACCGTCATTTTTGTCGTTGCCGTTAATTTATCTTCATTAACTTTACTATCAACATGGTTTAAACCAGCTTTGCATTGAGATACGATTGTGACAATATCCGATAAAAGAAAATTACGATCATTTGAATTAAGAATTAATTGAACTTCATAATTCTTTTCTTCTAATTCATCATCCCATTCAACATTTATTAAATGAGCTTTTTCTTTCATAATATTAGGACAATCTGTGCGATGAACTTTTACCCCTTGTCCGGTTTGAATATAACCAACAATATCATCACCTGGAACTGGTGAACAACAAGCAGCTAGGGTGATTTTCATCGTATCCACGCCTGGTACTCTAATTCCCGATTTACTTGGAACTTTTTTTCGTGTCTCTTGTCGATTAAACATCTTCAATAAATTTTCATTATCTAAATTATTAAAAGTTTTATGTTTTACCAAACGTTCCACTACCGATTGAACGGATACAACTTTACTACCTAATGCATATAAAATATCATTTGCACTTGCAAAGCTTAAAGAAGAAGCAATGCTATCAATGCGTTTTCCTTCCATTAAACTTACATCTTGTTTACGACGAATTAATTCATCTCTTAACATATCTTCGCCTTTTTTAATGCCATCGTTTCTTCGCTCGTTTTCTTCTTTCATAAAGAACGCTCGAATTTTATTTTTCGCATGCGGCGATTTCACGATCTTTAACCAGTCTTCACTTGGTCCTGCTGATTGATTGTTTGTTCTGATTGCGACTACATCACCGGTTTTAAGTGGCGTATTCAACGGTACCAATACTCCATTGATCGTTGCTCCAACCATATGATGTCCAATTTCCGTATGAATTCGATAAGCAAAATCAATCGGTGTTGCACCATTTGGTAAAGCAATTACTCTACCTTTTGGTGACATAACATAAACATTTGCCTCAAAAATATCTTTTTGCATCAAATTCATATATTCCATGGCATCATCGTTTGTTTCATCACTCATAAGTGAAAAATCTTTAAACCAATGCAACTGTTCTTCAATTTCTCTTTGATGAAATTCACGACCACCATTAATGTTTTCTTTATAACGCCAATGCGCAGCAATTCCTTGTTCCGCTATTTCATCCATTTCTTCGGTTCGAATTTGAACTTCAAAAATATTTCCTTCATCTGCCACAATCGTCGTATGTAAAGATTGATACATGTTCATTTTAGGCATAGCGATATAATCTTTAAATCGTCCCGGAATCGGCCGATACGTCGCATGAATATATCCTAATATTTCATAACATGCGGTTTCATTATCGGTAACAATACGAATTGCTAATAAATCTAATATTTCTTCAAAACGTTTTTGCTTTTTAACCATTTTCTTATAAATACTATATAAATGCTTTGATCTTCCAAAGATTCTAAAATGAATATGATTATCAACTAATAAAGCGGAAATCTCTTTCATCATATCTTGAATTTGCGAATCACGTTCGGCTTTTCTTCTCTCTACTAATTTCGCAATTTCATAGTATTTATCTTTTTCTAAATATTGGAAACATAAATCTTCTAATTCATTCTTAATTTCACTAATACCTAATCGATGTGCGATTGGTGCATAAACTTCTAACGTTTCATTTGCAATTTTACGTTGCTTTTCAATTGGCATAAATTGAAGTGTTCGCATATTATGCAAACGATCAACTAATTTAATTAAAATTACTCGTACATCTTTCGCCATTGCGATAAATATTTTACGATGATTTGCCGCTAAGTATTCTTTTTCATCTTTAAATTTAAGATTACCAATCTTTGTGACTGCTTCTACTAATTGATAAACTTCATCACCAAACATTTCAATGATATCATCTTTACCAATATCGCAATCTTCAATGGTATCGTGTAACAAGCCTGCAGCGATTGTTTTAGGGCCTGTCCTAAGCTGAGCTAAGATATATCCAACTTGTAGAACATGAATTGTATAAGGCTCTCCACTGCGTCTAAATTGGCCTTGGTGATTTTTTTCAGCACAAAGATACGCTCTGGTAATCAGATCGATGTTTTCTTCTTTATGAATATACTGTTTGACTTCATCCAGAAGTTCTTCAAACGTAGCGATTGTCTTTGCTTCCACTTTTTCACCTTATTTCAAGAAAAGGGCAATTGCCCTTCGCTGTTATTCGCCTTCGTAACTTAAGATTGTTTTCACTTTTGTATCTTTTAATAATGCTCTTCCTTTTAAATCCACTAATTCAATTAAAAAGGCACAACCTACAACGATACCACCTAATTGTTCAACGATTTCTTTGGTTGCTTTTACGGTACCACCAGTAGCTAGCAAATCATCGATAATTAAAACTTTTTGACCTTTTTTAATACCATCGACATGCATATGAAGTTCATTACTTCCATATTCTAAATCATAAGCGATTGAAACCGTTTCTCTTGGTAGTTTTCCTGGTTTTCTAACCGGGATAAAACCAATTCCCATTTCATAAGCAACCGGACAGCCAAAAATAAAACCACGACTTTCAGGTCCTACAATCACTTCTGCCTTTACTTCTTTTGCGAATTCAATTAACTGTGCACAGGCTTCATGAAACGCTGCGCCATCTCCCATCAAAGGAGTAATATCACGAAATATAATACCTTCTTTGGGAAACCCTGGAATACTAGCAATATTTTTTGATAAATCCATTGTAAAAACCTCCTCAAACATAGTTTCATTATAGCAAAATTACAAGCAAATTGCATTATTTTTAAATTAAATCCTGTACCATCATATTTATTTTTTCACGATTGGCAAAACGATTGATTGACAAGCTTCCCACAAAGCGAAAATTATGTTTCCTTTTCCACTCATTATAATGCTCTCCTTGGTTAAAATATAATAAATCAATTTCATTATTTTCCCACTTTAGATGCTTTCCTTGGCTCATTGTTTTCAAATTCATATCATCACTTGCCTGAATGGCGAATAAAGGTGGAAGAAAACCTTGACCAAAGGGAGCAATTTGTTTTAAGGAAGCTACTTTATTAACATCCAATTGAGAAAGATTAATTGAAATATATTCTGCTACCGTATCATCTTGAATGAAAATATCTTTCATTGTTTCGTTTATGTAATGGCGAAGCGGTTTAAATTGATCGATTGAAATACTAATTCCAGCAGCGCTTTTATGACCTCCATAGGCATTAAATAAATGCTGACAAGGTTCAAAAAACGTTCTTAAATCTAAATCTCCACGTGAGCGGATACTTCCTTTTAATTCATCTTCTTTGCGTGTTAATACCATCACCGGACGATTTAATTTTTCACTTAATTTACCCGCAACAATACCGATTAGACCTTCATGAAAGGTTTCATCATAAATGACTTGAAAAGGATATTCGCTTTTCACAAGCGGATAAGCTTTACGATTCATTTCTTCGGTTTTAATTTTACGTAGTTCATTTAATTCATTCATTTGTTTACTAAATTTAATGATTTCATCTTCCTTATCACTCAACAAATATCGAACGGTCATATTTGCATTAGCAAGATCACTTAATCTTCCGGTTGCATTTAATTTAGGAACAATTTGAAATGCAATCCGGGTTTCATTCCATTCCTCTTGATGAGTATCTAACATTTGAATTGGCAAACATTTACCTTCATTTAAGGATTGAATCGCTAAGCGTACAATGTTGCGATTTTCATCCCACAGTGGCATAACATCACCAATCGTAGCGATCCCAGCTAAGATAAGTGACGTTGAATCCTCACCAATTAAAGCTCTACTTAATAACAAAGCAACCCCTGCTCCACTTAGTGATTGAAAGAAGGAAGGCATTAAGCAAGGATGTAAGAAATAATCACATTCTGGAAGCTCATCATAATTATGATGGTCACTGATGATGATTTCCATCCCTAATTCCCTACACAATTTTGCTGCTTTCACTGATTTAACACCATTATCAACGGTTAATAGAATCTGATAATCTTTTTCCTTAGCAAGTCGAACTGTTTTTTCATTTAAACCATAACCTTCCATAAATCGATTTGGAATATAATACCCACAAGTTAAACCGATTTGTTTGCATGCTTTTACCATAATCGCCGTAGCACAAATACCATCGGCATCATAATCCCCACAAATAAGTATTTTATCTTTATTCTCAACCGCTTGTTTTAAACGCTCAACAATTGCTTTTACCCCAGTTGCTTTAAAAGGATCACTTAATTTTGGTAAGGAAAATATTTGTTTTAATTGATCCTCACTTAATGCTTTACTCGCTAATACTTTAGCTACTAAATCACTAGTATTATACTGATTCATAATTTCTATATAATTTGTATCATCGCCCTTTTGATATATCATGTTGAACCTTCTTTCTAATTTACATATATTTTAACATGTTTTGTAAAGATAATCTTTATTTTGCTTTTATTTGCTCCTTAATACAATAAAAAAACTGCCTTTTGGCAGTTTAATCATTAACACCTGGAATAATCATTTCGGTTACTTCATCTAATTTTTTATAACTCTTTAATTTTTTTGGTTTTTCTTTATGATGAACACGAATATATAACCATAATTGAGATGCGATGAATAAGGAAGAACCCGTTCCCGCTACTAGACCAATAATCAAGGCAAGGTTAAAGGTAAAGATGGCACCTGAACCTAGAAGTAGTAAACATACAACCGGTAAAATAGTTGTAAAGGATGATAAAGTGGAACGAATTAAAGTATTTTGTAAGGCATCGTTCACTACCCTCTTATATAATTCCGGCGTCATTTCATACTTCGTATGACGTTTCAAAGTTTCTCGAATACGATCAAATACAACAATTGAGTTATTGATAGAATAACCAATAATTGCCAACATAACTGCAATGATTTCCGTATTGATTTCCAAACGGAAAATCGAACAGAACGCTAAGATAATAAAGACATCATGAATAAGCGCTACAATACCACTAATTGCATAGTCCCATTTAAAGCGCAATGAAATATAAATTAAGACACCAATCCATGCTAATAGCGATATGATAACCGCATTTTTAATCAATTCACGACCAATGACTGGTGTTACTACATTATCATTGACATCGTATTTATATACAGCTTTTAATTCTTTCTTTAATTTAGCCATATCTTTTTCATTAATCGCTGTTTTAACTGTGACGTTTGCGATATTACTTTGATCACCCGATAGTTTAACAGCACTTGGTTTTAAATCATTTTTAATGAAAATATCACGAAGTTTAGTTTCATTAATCTTCGTATCACTTTGAACCGTAATTTTAGTACCACTCGTGAAGTCAATACCTAAATTGAATGGACCATTGCCACTAGCTGTTTGAATTAAACTACTTCCTAAAGCTAAGACAAGAATCACAAGTGATGTCATGATAAAGTATTTGGCTTTGCCAACAAAATCAAATGTTTTAAATGGGCCAAAATAGAATTGGTTTTCACCTTTTGAAACATCTGGAACTTGGTTATCTTTGACAGCGAATAAATCACGGCGATGATCAACAATTCCACTTTCAATAATTAAGCCTAATAAGAAACGTACAATAAAGACAATTAATAAGAATGTCGCAATAACGGAAACAATTAACATCGTCGCAAAGCCACGAACACTACCTGTTCCGAAAATATATAGAATTAATGCGGAAATAAAGGTTGTAAGTTGAGAATCAAAAATAGTTAATAATGATTTCTTGTTTCCTTCATAAAAAGCACTCTTAACACTTCGACCCGCATACATGGAATCCTTTATTCGCTCAAAGGTAATAATACTTGAATCGACGGCCATTCCTACTCCTAATACAAGTGCAGCAATACCAGATAAGGTAAAGACACCACCCATTGTATTATAAATCAAGAATACAACAAATACGTAAACAGCAATTGAAATTGCCGAAATAAGACCAGGTAGACGATAGACAAGAATCATAAATAACATGATCAATGCAATACCAACCGCACCAGCAAAGATCGTTGAAGAAAATGCATTTGCGCCATAATCAGCCGTTACTGCATTTGAATACATTTCATTCATCTTAAATGGTAAAGAACCAGAATTAATTAAATCCGCCATTTGCTTTGCTTCTTCTTTTGTGAAATTGCCACTGATAACCGCATCTCCATTAATACCTTGTGAAACGGTTGCCGAAGAAACAAACTTTGGATGATCTTTTTGCGTTTCCGCTAAATAAGAATCACTTACTGGATCAAAGTCCAACCAAGTAACCATTAAATTCTGGCCACTTGCTGCTTTAGAAACTTCAGAAGTTACATTATAAAAACGAGCTTGATCTTGAATTTTTAATGAAACACTTGGTTTTCCTGTATTATCAAAGCTTAACGATGCTCCCCCTTTTTTCAATACGGTAGCATCCATTAATAACTTATCATTTACATCTCTAAAAGTTAAATTTGCACTTGAAGAAATAATTTTTCTTGCTTGTGTTATATCTTTAACACCAGCTAATTGAACACGAACACGATCCGTGCCTTCCGCTGAAATATCTGGTTCATTTACTCCTAAAATATCAATACGTTTTGATATTGATTGAGCAACAGCACTCATATCTGGAATGGCATCGCCAGCTTTCAATGGTTGAATTTGGTAAACTATTTCAAAACCACCTTGTAAGTCTAATCCAAGGCGCATGTTATTTGCTACATCGCTAGCAAAACATGAAATAATAATGAATAAGGCGACAACTGTGCCACCGAATACATATAATCGTGACTTTTTCATACTTAATTTCCTCCAAGTAGATCATTAAAATCATTAAATTGCATTTGTGATCCCATAATAATTGCTTGATTTGATAAATAAGCAACCACTTCCCCAATTGTTAAATTAAAGATATCATCAATTGCTTGATGAAGCGTAAGTTTTTCAGTATGTTTCCACTTATATCCAAATAACGTTGCTTCAACAAATTGATAAGTAAGCGACGGTAATTGTTCACGCTTTAGCTGATTTGTTTTTAAAGTAATCGCTAGTTTTATTTGATAATTTTCTTTAAATTCTGGCGTGTTCATCTTACCCATCCTTTCATATCGTAATATTTATTATAAAGCCAACCGGGTATTAACGCAATGTTTTTTACAAAGTTAAGAAGATAAAAGTCGGAATTCGTAAACAAAATATTGAATCCATTCTTAATAAGAGATATATAAAATATTTTATTCCATAAACTTAAGGTAAGGAAAGGTCCTTTAGATGAAGAAAAATATGATTCAATCAACTTTTTATTTAATTTTAGTCTCTTTCATTGCGAAAGTATTATCCTTTACGATTCGCATTTTTTTAGCGAGAACGCTAAGTGTAGATGCGATGAATTACTATACGTTAGCTTCACCAACGATGGTTATGATCATCACATTAGCTCAAATGGGTATTCCAAGTGCTTTATCAAAAGTGATTGCAGAAGAAAAGCAACATCGAAATTCAATCAAAGCTGCAATTCTTTTAACATTATTAAATAATTTCTTATTAATTCTCTTTTTTATAATATTTATTCCTTTTCTTTCACATTTCATATTAAAACAGGTTGAAATGAAAACAATATGTTATGCGATTTTGCCATTAATCCCAATGGTTTCATTTTCTGGGATTCTGAAAGGTTACCTTTTAGGGATTCAATTACATGATATTGCTACCCAATCCCAAGTTTTTGAGGAACTAGCTAGAATCTTGTTCTTGATTGTTATGTTTTATACAAATCCGCATATGGATGCGATTTGGATGGCTACCATTGCGATGATTTCCATTACCGTTGGGGAAATATGTTCTGCTGCATCAATGTTTTTTTATCTATTAAAAAAGCATTCCTTTCACTATCAAAAGTATTCAAATCGTCCTTCCTTAAAATATTATAAACAAATTCTATCGGTATCATTACCAATGGTAGGAAGTCGTTTTATTGGTTCCTTCACGTATTTCATTGAACCAATCGTAATGGTTTTATCCTTAAATGATATCAGTCGTGAAATGATGTTAGATACGTATGGGATTCTAAATGGTTATGTCCTTCCCATTATTACCATGCCATCGTTTATTACGATTACCTTAAGTAATGTATTATTACCTGCTTTTACGTTTCATTATACAAGAGGTCATATAAATAAAGCTAAAAAATTATTTAATATCATTTTAATCCTTTGTTTCCTCATTGGCATAACAACCGCTTATTTATGTTTTAACTATAGTGAACCGTTGTTAATGCTCTTATATAAAAAACAGCTCGGATCTAACTTATTAAAAATGATGGCATGGCCCTTTGCTTTCTATGCGATTCAACCAGTTCTTTCCGCTATGTTACATGCTTTATCCTTCTCTAATAAAGCGATGCTAGATACCTTTCTAGGATCCTTACTAAGAATCCTTTTCGTTGCATTTACCTCTAACTATTTAAAAGTAATAAGTTTACCACTTGCGATGTGTTTAGGAATGATGCTAACTACGATTCTTCATGCTTATCATATCAGCGTTGCTTTCTATCATGATAAATGAAATAATTTATTTTTTGATTTCATTTCTTTTTTAATTACAAACAAACCATCTTTTTTTATTAAACATAAAAACACTTCATGATAATCGCTCACCCCTTCTTTTTTTAATGCTTCGATTAACCATATTTTATCTTTATTTATTTCTGCTAATGAAATAAGATCGATTGTTCCATCACTAATCAAAGGAAAAGGATGCTTAACTTTACAATCCTTCTTTGTTAATACTGATAAATTTCCACTGTTTTCTAATACCGCAAAGGCAACTTCATCTGGGGTACCACACCCTTGATTGCGAAGTTGTAACATTAAATCATCAATCGTATATCGTTCCTTTCTCATAATAGATTGATTTACATGACCATTATGAATTAAAATAACACATTTACCATCAATGATATCCCGCATTTTTTTACTTTTTAATTGGATAAAAGAAATCATAATTTGAAGAAATGCTAAGGTAGCGATTGGGACCAAAGAAAACATGATGTTTGTATCACTTTGAATCGATAATGCTAATAATTCAGACATAACTAAAAAGATTACAATATCAAAAACGGATAATTCACCAATTTCTCTTTTCCCCATAATTCTTAAGGCAAAAATAATGACAAAATAAGAAATACAACACTTTAAGATTAAAATAATATATTCTTCCATGAATTTCTCCTAACATAGTTTGATTAAGATAAACATAAAATAAGGTGAGGTGAATCAATGTACATTAAAATTAAAGCAATCACCATTTCTTTTGGTTTATTATTTCTATCTACGTTCCTATTTTCCCTACTTATTGCATCTTTATACTATCATAATCTTATTTCCCCACAATTCTTTATCCTTTCAACTGCTGTTTCAGGGATGATTGCTTATTCCGTTGGAGGGTTTTATCTTGGCCAAAAAATCAATAAAAAAGCGCTATTACACGCTTTATTTCCCGTATCAATTTTATGTTTATTATCGATCTTGTTGATGCCACAAAGAAATTTAATATCATTTTGTGAATTATTCGCTAAGTTGCTTGCTTATCTGTTTTTCACTGTTTTAGCTAAGAATCTACATCGAGTCAATTAATCAATCATCATATGTAAAATACACGTATCGGTTTCTTTCATTCCAACCCGACCTAAATAACCAATCGCATCAATCGTTGCTTCAATATCGCCTTTGATAATACCAGTATGTGGTTCAAAAACATGGTGATTCATTGCTAGCTTTTGAGCGATGACACCACTATACAGTGCAGAAGCAATCTTCGCAGCACAAGATGGTTTTGCGCCATCACAAACCATGCCGGATATCGAACCTAGGGTGTTAATAATTGTATCCTCGATTTGTTGCATACTTCCCTTGTCCATATAGGTAAAACTAGCAACACTTGCACACGCTGCACAGACAACCCCACAATAAGCGGATAAGCGTCCAATTCCCGTCTTTAAACGAATTGTTACTAAATTAGAAAACAACAAAGCACGAAGCAATTCTTCATGATTTAATTGTTTATGTTGCGCATACAGAATAACTGGAACACTGCACGTTAAGCCTTGATTTCCACTTCCTGAATTACTCATGACGGCTTTGCTACAACCACTCATTCTTGCATCACTTGCTGCTGCCGTATAAGCAATCGCCTCATTATAAATATCATTGGTTGATTCCAATAAAGTTTTTCCTACTTCAGCTCCGTAGCAATGAGCTAATCCCTCATTCGCAATGTCCATATTATACGTGATTTGCATTTCTAATAAATCGCGAATCTCATCCATATTTTCATCCTTTGAAAAGTTATAAATATCTTGAATGTTTAAACATTTACGATCCGTCAAAGCAGTATTAAAATCACCTTCGACGCAATGATTATCTTCAATGACCGTATCATTCTTAATAATTTTAGAAATATTTGTATGGGTATGTAATAATTGAACTTGCACATGATCTTTTTTACCCCACACATGCACCCAAATATCCAAACCTTCAACATTTTCAATTAATTCAACTTTACAAAATTGCTGTTTTAATAACGAATTTACTTGGATCAAATCAGCTTCCTTAACATGATTTAAAACTTCTAGCTTTTGTTTCGCAATCCCACTTACAACCCCTAGAATCGCTGCTGCTTCTACCCCTTTTAATCCACCACTACCAGGTACAATGACACTTTTTACATTTTTAATAATATTACCACTCGCATGAACACACATTCGAGTCGGAAATTCCCCGAGAATATCACGAGCTACTGCTGCGCCATAGGCAATTGAAATAGGTTCGGTACAACCTAATGCTACAACAAGTTCTTCTTTTAATATTTTAATATATTGCTTTGCGTGATTATCCTTCATTTTCATTCACCAAAAAAAGCTTCCTGATACGCTATTCCTAAATGATCGTATGCTTTTTTCGTTGCTACTCTTCCTCTTGGAGTTCGATTTATAAAACCAATTTGTAATAAGTAAGGTTCATAAACGTCTTCTAATGTCATCGTTTCTTCACCAATACTAGAAGCAAGTGCATCAAGACCTACCGGTCCTCCTTGAAATCTTTCAATGATCCCTTTCAAGTATTTATGATCGACATGATCCAAACCTAAATGATCGACTTTTAAACGATCTAAGGCCATGGTAGCAATCTCATTTGAGATAAATCCATCGTTCATCACTTGTGCAAAATCACGAACTCGACGGAATAAACGATTTGCGATTCTCGGTGTTCCTCTTGATCTACGAGCAATTTCAATGACAGCATCTTCTTCAATTTCGGTATTTAAAACACGTGAACTGCGTTTAATAATTAACTTTAATTCTTCCATATTATAAAATTGTAATTGTGAAACAATGCCAAAACGATCACGCAAAGGAGCACTTAAATCCCCTGCTCTTGTCGTTGCGCCAATTAAAGTAAAAGGTGGTAAATCAAGACGAATGGAACGTACCGATGCTTCTTTGCCAACCACGATATCAATACAATAATCTTCCATTGCTGGATATAAAATTTCTTCAATTTGTTTTGGTAAGCGATGTATTTCATCGATGAATAAAACATCACCCGCTTCAAGCGTCGACAAAATAGCGGCTAAATCGCCACCTTTTTCAATGCTTGGTCCACTGGTTGTTTTAATATTTACTTTCATTTCATTTGCTAATATATAAGCTAACGTCGTTTTCCCAAGACCGGGAGGGCCATATAACAAAACATGATCCAATGCTTCATTTCGTTGTTTGCTTGCTTCAATAAAAATTGCTAGATTATCTTTTAAATCCTTTTGCCCAACATATTCTTTTAATGATTGAGGACGAAGCGTTGCTTCATCATCGATGATTTCTTCTTCACTTGATAAAATGCGTTCCATATTAAACCCCCTTACGTTTCAACATAATACTTAATGCACAACGAATGTATTCATCTACCGTTGTTTTCTTCATCGCTGCTAATTCTTTACTAATTCCATTAATTTCATTTGTTTTATAACCTAATGCTTTTAAAGCATCCAAAGCATCTAAATAGTTTTGATCGGTACTAATTCCTTTTGAATCAGAAGATTGAACTAATTTACCTTTTAAATCCAACACAATCTGTTGTGCTGATTTTGCTCCAATACCAGGTAATTTTTTAAGAAATTCAACATTCCCAGTTTCAATGGCTTCCATAATGCCACTTGTCCCCCCCATGCTCATCATATTCAAGCCTGTTTTAGGTCCTACTCCTTTAACTGAAATTAGACGTAAAAACAAATCATGTTCTTCACTTGTTAAAAAGCCAAATAAAATGATGGCATCTTCTCTAACATGTTGATAGGTAAACAATGTTATCTCTTGATTTAAACTCATACTTTGAGGATTAGCCACAAAAATACGATAACCAATTCCTTGATTATCCACAATGACATGATCACTTCCAATTGCAAAAATAATACCTTTAATAAACGCTATCATATTTAATCACCTGTTTACATTATAGCAGAATTCATTCGACAATTCACTTAAAAAAAACGGATTATTTTCCGTTTTCGTTTTAATTATTTTTAATAAATTGAAGGATTTCTTCAGTTGATTCAAATGCATCATAATCCCCTGAATTGCTGCCTTTTTTTAAATATTCAACACCATTTTGTTCATTGCGTTGTAAATGATTTAAAAAGGCTTGCTCTCCTTGTTCTTTAATTAGTGTCGCAAATGCGCGAATTTTAAGTTTATCAAGCATACTTCCCTGACAAGGAAAATCTGCACATTCCCAACAACCATTGTAACCTTTCTCTAAGCAACAGCGTAGATTTTCACACCAATACTTCTCTTCTGGCTTTATTTGATGACAACCATCACAAATATCATTCTTTGCGCAATTTGCACATGATAAGCCACAATATCCAACGCCTTTTTCTTTTTTCATAAAATTCCTCTTTCTTTATTCACATCTTCTTAAGTATAATGGAATAAGCTTCTACAATCAAGGTAAACTATAATTCAAGATCAAGCGATATAGGACAATGATCACTCCCTAAAACATCTGCATGAATAAAAGCATCCTTCATTTTTTCTTTTAATCCTTTTGATACTAAAAAATAATCAATTCTCCATCCAACATTCTTTTCTCTTGCATGAAAACGATAACTCCACCAAGAATAAGCATTTTCTTGATTGGGATAAAAATTACGATAAGAATCAATAAATCCTGAATCTAATAAAGAAGTCATTTTTGCTCTTTCTTCATCACTAAAGCCCGGATTTTTGTGATTCGTTTTAGGATTTTTAATATCAATTTCTTGATGAGCAACATTCAAATCACCACAGATAATAACACCTTTATGCTTTTCTAGTTTCTTTACATAAGCTTTAAACGCATCTTCCCATTGCATGCGATAATCTAGGCGAATTAAACCTTCTTTTGAATTGGGAGTATAAACATTCACTAAATAAAATTGCTCGTATTCAAGGGTAATAACACGTCCTTCATGATTATGTTCCTCTTCATCAAGACCATAAGCAACCGATAATGCTTCCTGCTTACTAAATGTAATCGTTCCACTATATCCTTTCTTATCTGCACTGTTCATATAAATATGATAATCCGGTGTTAAAAAAGTTAATTGACCTTCTTGCATTTTACTTTCTTGAATACAAAAGACATCGGCATCGATTTGATGAAAGAAATCATAAAAGCCTTTCGTAACACATGCTCGTATTCCATTCACATTCCAAGATACTAATTTCATAATTTACCTCATTTCTATTTGATAGTATCATAACAAATATTTAAGAAAAAAAGAAGAAAGATAATCAAATAATCAATTCTTCTTTAGTTATTCTTTCGATTCAAATTATGTTGAGCTAACAATAATTTCTTTGTTTCTTTATCAATATAAGAATATCTTAATTCTTTAACATTCGATAATTCATTTCCATTAAATGTTTGAAAGCTCACTTCATATGTATCTTTTAATTCTAACTCTTGATAAATCTTTTGAAGATCAATCAACACACGAATCTTAGCTTGTTCTTCTTCTTTAATATTATGTTTAATAAATTCATTAAAATAATCATAATAAGAACCTTCCGCTAAGCCATGATAATAACTTAAGCGTTCTTTCTTATCAAATATTTTATACTTTTCAGCCATTCCATCAATAAACATAATATAATCATAATAATACTTCACAAAATTATGAATCGCAGATTCAATCACAACATTCTCAGTATAATCCGTTGTGTAAATAAAGGCCATAATATCATTTGTTTCTGGATGTTTCATTAAATTAATCGTCACATGAAAGAAACGAATATAACCCTCATTTAAACTACGACGATATTGTGTTTCAATATGAATTTGTTGTTCATTGTACTTTTTAATTAAACGTTTGCGATTTAATATCTGGGCATTTTTCTTATCGATATCCGCTACCAATGTATTTTGAATTTCATCAAACAAGGTATCAATTGAAGTAATCTTTTTAAAGTGAGCTAATTTTTGATCATTCAAAATGCATTCTTCAATCTTATTATTCGATAAATTCATCTTAAAGGAAACAACCGTAGAAGGCGTAATTAAAGCCCGATTTTCAAGTTCCTCATCATAGCGTTTGATCGCCATCTTTTCGTTGGTGATATCCGTAGTAGCCCCCATTGCTATCATTGGCTCCCCTTGATCATCAAAGATTAACGAATAAGTAATTCTTGCCCACCAATCTTTATTCTTCCCAAAACCAATCCAATGGATGTCAGCAGTGATTTTTTCATTCCCTTCCTTTATTTTACGATATAAATCACGATAAGCTTCGATCGAATCTTTCGCTACATAGCCTTTGCTTATAATTGATTCAGGTAAATCATAAATGATTTCACCAAAAGGATATAGTTTAAGTGAATTGCTTGATTGAATTATTTTGTTTTCTTTAACATCATATTCCCAAACACAAATATTCGTATTATTTAAAGCTACATCAAATTTATTCTTTTGTAATTTAGCTTCTAATTCACTATCTTTTAAACTATTTACGTTTGTGAAAGAACAATATAACGTCGTTTTATTATCTTCTTGTTTCACAATTGTAGTTTGCATATTTAACCATTGATATGTATTTTTAATTGTTTTAATACGAAAATTAATGTTCATACCTGTATTATGTTTTAAACTGTATTTAAGCTCTTTATAAAATACTTTTAGATCATTTTGTTCTAAGAGTTGATCATTAAAATCTCCCAAATATAATCTACTATCTGTAACTGGGAAACCAACCAATTTATAGAAACCATCGTTTAGATATGGTACTGTAATATGTTCTTTTTCTATTTCAAAAATACCAATTCCCCCTGGAATAGAATCCATCAAAGCTTGTAAACGATTCGCCGTTTTTTCATATTTTTTATAAATTAGGGATCCTTGTGTATTATCTGTAACAAATTCAACATGAGCCTTGATACCATTCCAATTAAATAGCTTCCCTTTTAAGATTAAATAACGTAAAGGTTTTTCAATTACATATTCACGTTCTAAGAATTCATCATATTCCATTTTATTGAGTTTACATACTTCACAAGGTTTTGTTTTTCCTAATAAAGCTTCATAACATTTTTTACCTAAATATTCATCGCCCTTAATATTACATAAATTCTTGGTTACTTTATTAACATATAATAATTCATATGTTTCACTATTTGTAATATACACACCATTTGATGTTTCATCTAAGATCCATTCAACATTGGATAATAAAGAAGGTTGATTATGTTTCATTCCTTTTGAATAGAAATGATATTGATTCTTTCCATTGCGTTTCGCAAAGAAGAGCGCTTGATCGGCATTCGCATACAAATCTTGGTATACAAGAGCATCTTTAGGAGCCAAAGCAATACCCAAAGAACATGTGATGTACAAAGTGTTTATATCGCTATTTTGTTTATTTTTTATCGCAAGATAAAACTGTTCAATCAAATTGTTAAGTTCTCTTTTTGATTCAACATCACTGACAAAGACGGCAAATTCATCTCCGCCCATCCTTGATATATAGCTATCTTTATAAAAGATATTTGTTAAAGCTTCTGCTACAAAGCACAGCATATTATCGCCGCTGGTATGTCCATAATCATCATTAATTTGTTTGAAATTATCAACATCAAGCATGATAAAAGCTGAGTTACGATTCTTTCTTTCACTTAAATTATTTGTAATGCGGGTTTCAAAACCAACTCGATTCAATAAACCGGTTAAACTATCTTTTTCTGCCCGTTCACTTAATAAAGCTTGAACTTTTCGCTCGTCACTAATATCCATAAAAATTGCATAAATCAATAACCCACGGCCTTCAACATTTTTAATGTTACCAGAAAGATGAACCCACACAAGCTGACCATTTTTATGGATGATTCGATATGAAATATTAATTTTACGATTATAAGTAATCGCATTTTTAATCTCATTTCCAAGAACGACTTGATCTCCTTGGTATACAATATCCATAGCATCATGGTTAATTATTTTCGCATATTCACTTCGTGTATGCCCAGTTAATAAACAAACTCCATCATTAAAATATAATGTCTCAAATGTTTCACCAATTCGATAAATGGCTAATCCCCCTGGTACATTATTAATTAGTTTATAATCACTTTCTTGAAACATAAATTCTCTTTCATCCATGGCTTGTTCCTCTATATAAAATTATATTGTTTTTAATAATTTAGAACAACTTTTATTTCAATATTTCGTAGTTTAAGTCGATACAACTACTATAATTATACACTTCAACCATTCTTTTAGCAAATTATAACAATGATTATTTTCATTCTCTACCATATCGTTTCACTTTTTACTTTAGAAATTAAACATAAAGTCCCATATAGTTTGACAATCAAAGTAATGTCTTGTATAATATGCCAGTCATAAAAGAAAGGTAAAATTTATGTTTAAAAAAAAGAAGTTTTGGATTATTCTATTTAGCGTTATTTTAGTTTTATTTGTAAGTATTAGTGCCTTTGCCGGTAATTTTCTAGTCGATTATGCAATCACGGTTGATGAAGCTGGTAACATTGGTTCGATGGGTAATGAAAAATATACAGGGATTCAAGATACAAAAGCTCAAAAGGAATACGATGAATGGGTTAAAGATATAAAAACAGATGTTTGGATTGAGAAAAATGATGAAGGATTATCACTATGGAGTCGTTTTTATGAAAATAATAAAGATTCTCATAAATACATTCTCGCAGTTCACGGCTATACGGTTGACAATCGCGATATAGCCCCTGCTATTAAACCATTCTATGAAAAAGGATATCATGTACTCACTCCCGATCAACGAGGACGAGGACACAGTGAAGGTAAATATCTTGGTATGGGTTACTTTGAGAAAAATGATGTCGTGATGTGGGTAAATAAGATTGTCGAGAAGGATCCACAAGCAGAAATTATTTTATATGGAGAATCAATGGGAGCAGCAACCGTAATGATGGCAAGTGGTGAAAAACTTCCAAAGAATGTTTTGGCTGTCATTGAAGATTGTGGTTATACAACGGCATATGAAATGTTTAAAGATCAATTAAAAGAACGCTTTTCTTTACCAGAGTTTCCTTTCCTACCAGCCGCTCAAGTCTTTGCGAAAGTGCGTGCTGGCTTCAATTTTAGTGATGCTAGTGCCATTGATCAGATCAAGAAGACAAAGCTTCCCATCCTATTTATTCATGGTGATAGCGATGACTATGTACCTACAAGAATGGGATTAGAACTCTATAATTCTTACAAAGGTCCCAAGGAATTACTTATTATCAAAGGGGCGGGACATGGAGCTAGTGCTGATGTTGATCCAGATAAATACTATAAAACAGTCTTTCATTTTATCGATACTTACGTAAATAAATAGACATTTAAAAAATGACTTAGTTCTCTAGGTCATTTTTTATTCATATGAAATAATTTAGTCATTTTACGTACAACTACATCACTCTTCTTTAAATCCAATTGATAGGCAATATATTTCATTTCAGGATTCATTGTATAAGCAGAAGTTGCTTGCTTCATACATCCAACATCTTCAGGATTGTTACTAAAAAAAAATATATCGTTTCCTTCATTTCTTTCAATGAATTCATGGATTGATTGTTCCCTACTTGTAGCATTTGAATATATCTTAAGATTTGTATACGCTTTATTATCGTTAATATTTTTAATTATTATCTTCAAATCTAATTGCTTTTCTTGAATCTGTTGTAAAAATTCTTTAATCAATTCATTTTTATCAATTAAATCAATGTAAAGTACATCACCATTATCAGGAAACTCATCGCATATATAAATATGATTATTTGCTTTTTGTAATGGTGCATAAATAGATTCTTCCACACAATTTTTATATTCGTTAAAATAAATATGTAACGCCCCATGAAAGATTGAATGAATAAAGCAATTAATATTGAGTGATTTACAAATTAATAATAGTTCTTTAACTGTCCTTTTATCAATCCTATTATGATTATAATACTGATTGTTTTTTATATCATATAAAGATGCGCCATTCATGCAAACAAGCGGCATTGTGAAATCAATATTCTCAATATAAGGTAAAATGACGGTCGGAGGATTTTCACTCATAATCATAATTTTCGCACGCTTTTCTAATAACTGTTTTAGCTTTATTTCAGTATATGAACTCAACTGTTTTGTTTCATTTAATAAAGTATCTTCGAAATCACAGAGAAATAACGCATCTTTATTGTAACGATATGGTAAATGCACACAATTAATTCCAAATGTTACAAAAATACCAATTAATGTATCAAGAATACGATTCCAAGCAAAAAGATAAGGATTGATATCCACTGCATGCGATACCGTAATACTCATAAAGACAACACAGGTAATATATGATGCAGATGTTTTTTTCAATAAAACGGTAATATAAATAATAGGAATAATCATTAAGGATATAAAAGCATACTGTAACACGATCATATCATTTGGAATGAATGCTCGTTCAAATAAAAGCGTAAACATACCAATAATTCCACCGATAAATGTTCCTTCAATTCGGTTTCTAGCAACTTTCTTTGTATTTGTATCATTTTGTTGCATTGATAAAACAGCTGCAATACAGGAATAAAAAACAATGCCGCTGTTTTGTCTTAACAAAGAAATAAGAAAGCAAATAAACACAGCAAGCGATGATTTTAAAATTCTTAATCCGATTTTCGGCATATTAATTTCTCCTTTCATTTAATGAATGGAAAAAAAGATGATTTTCATCACCTTTAATCCATAAATGTAAATTCAACATCACATAAAGAAATAACATCGCCATCTTTACATCCGGCTTTTCTTAATTCTTCATCAACATTCATTTTTCTTAATTTACGAGCAAACCGCATCGCATCTTCTTCATTATCTATCTTACTCATTTTGAAAGAACGTTCAATTCCCTCTCCATCAAGCAACCAATGACCATTACCTAAATTATGAATTGCAAAGGCTGGTGCTTCTGCTTCAAATTTATAGTATACCCCTTCAATTGTTTCATCTTTTTCATCAAACAAAGGAAACTGAGGCGTTGTAAGTAATAAGTCAGCAGCACGATATAGTACTGGTTCAAGTCCTTCCGCTATAATTGTTGTTGTTTCAAATACTTCAAGATCTGGATAAGCCGCTTTAAATCGATTAAGATTATCTTGCGCTCCATCTAAATCCATCTTATTTGCCAACACAATTTGAGGTCGTTCTAATAAACGATACGTATATTGACCCAATTCTTTATTAATTATTTCATAATCCTTAATTGGATCACGATCATCATTTGCACCCATATCAATGATATGAATAATAACACGACAGCGTTCAATATGACGTAAGAACTGAATACCTAGTCCTTTACCTTCACTCGCACCTTCAATCAAGCCTGGTAGATCCGCCATGACAAAACTACGGCCATCGCCAACTTGTACCATGCCAAGATTCGGTGTAATCGTTGTAAAGTGATATTCCGCAATCTCTGGTCTTGCTTTACTTACAACCGATAATAACGTTGATTTACCAACCGATGGAAAGCCAACAAGGCCTACATCTGCCAATAGTTTTAATTCTACTTGAATATCTTTTTCTTCGCCTGGTGCACCTTTTTCACTATAGTTTGGAGCAGCATTGCTACTTGATTTAAAATGAAAATTACCACGACCACCTTTACCTGCTTTCGCAATAATGGCTTGTTGTCCATGACGCGTTAGATCCGCAATAATATTACCTTGCTCATCTTTCACAATCGTTCCTTGGGGAACTTTAACGATTGTTTCATCACCGTCTGCACCATGCATTTTCTTTGTTTTTCCAGTTCCGCCATCTTCGGCAACAACTTTCTTTTGGAAACGTAAGTCTAATAAAGTTGTTTTACCTTCGTCAACTTCAAAGATTACATTACCTCCACGGCCACCATCGCCACCACTAGGTCCACCTAATGGTACATATTTTTCACGACGAAAGGAAGTAATTCCATCACCACCACGTCCAGCTTTTACATGGACTTTTACGCGATCTATAAACATATACGTTTGCCTCCTTTCAAAAAATAAAATCCCCATTGCGGGGATTTCTTTATTAAGCTACTGGATATACAGAAACTTTCTTTCTGTCTTTACCAACACGTTCAAACTTAACAACACCTTCGCATTTTGCGAATAACGTGTCATCTCCACCACGGCCAACATTTGTGCCTGGGTGAATTTTAGTACCACGCTGACGATAAATGATAGCTCCAGCTTTTGCTGTTTGTCCATCGGCTAATTTAGAGCCTAGACGTCTACCAATTGAATCACGACCATTACGAGTTGAACCTACTCCTTTTTTAGAAGCGAACAACTGAATATCTAATATAAATTTCATAATTACACCTCCTGTTTTTTTATTTTAATGTTTTCTGGATAACGTTCTTCCATGGTTGATAACTGAATCAGCATCGTCTGAAGAATGATCTGAGTTCGATTATCATCCATACAATTTACGTTGATATGGATACATGCTTGCTGCATACGTGCATCGCATGTGTTTTTACTAAGTAAGTCAAGTGCATTAAGCGTACCAATCGCAATTGATGATACACCAGCACAAACTAAGTCTTCCCCAGCATCAGCTGCTTGGGCATGTCCCTTAATCTTAACTTCTTTAATTAGATCAACGCTTTGATAAACGCTAATCGTAATCATATTAAGCCTCGATTGATTCGATCGTTAACTTAGTATATGGTTGACGATGACCTTGTTTTCTACGAGTACTGCTTTGTTTACTATTATATTTAAAAATAGTAATCTTTCTATCTTTTCCTTGTTTCTCCACTTTCGCATTAACTTTAACTCCCTTTACATAAGGAGTACCAACACGAGTGGTACGATTTGAATAAACTACAACTTTATCAAATACAACAACATCACCTTCTTGAGCATCAAGCTTTTCAGTGAAAATAGTTGCACCTTCTTCGACGCGGATTTGTTTTCCGCCTGTTTCGATAACTGCGTACATTAACGTACACCTCCTTTTATTAGATCTTCAGACTCGCCAATACAAGGCGTACAAATAACGTACTTAAGACCTTTACTGAGCGGTTGTAAGTCACAAAAGGACATACAACGTAGTTATATTACCACAAACAAGCGACTTCGTCAATATTTTTTTACGATATCAAATAGGATGAAAAGCGCTATTTAATCGGCTTTTTTATCTAAAAAGGATAATATTATTTTCATAATATTATCCTCATCCTTAAAGATCAAAATTCAATTCTTCAAACTTCACTTCATGAATTACTTCTTCAGGTTCTTCTTTTACTTCAATTGACTTAATACCTTTTAAAATATAAGCATCTTTATCAATCGCAAGTGGCGCTTGAAAGGTCGATTCTTTGTTCATCAATGAAATATCTTTCATCTTCACAATTTCTTCTTCCCCATCCAAGAATACAATTTCAGTTTGTAAATCACCAACTAAAATGGTTTTAATCACATAAGGATTGCTCTTCACTTTCTTACAAATTAAATTACCTTTGGTACCTCGATTACAAACTAAGATTTCCGATAATTTAATTCGCTTCATCGCAAATTGATCACTGATAGCAACTAAGAAATTACAATCGCCATGTTGAATCGCAGCACTGGCTATTTCATCGTTGCTTAAGCTCATTGCCTTAACCCCTTTTGACTTCACTCCAACTAAAGGAATTGAAGCAATCGGATAACGACAAACATAACCATTTTTACTAGCTAACAACACTTCATCATCGATGTCACATAAGAATGCACCAATCAATTCATCGCCATCATTTAAATTCATAGCACTCATTGTTTTACTATTACGAGAAACATTAAAATCTTTAATGCAAGTCTTTTTAATCATACCGTTTTTACTAACTGTAACGATAAATCCATAGGTTTCAAAGGTTGATAAGATAAAGGCATCGACAATCTTTTCATCCCCATTCATCTTAACAACACCATTTAAATGCGATCCGACATCTTTCCATTTAGCTTCTTCTAATTGATATACGGAAGTAAATCCATAGGTACCAAGAGTTGTGAAGAATAATAAATAGTCTAAAGTATTCACTTCACGATAAGCTAATAATTGATCGCCTTCTTTTGCCGCAGTTTTTAAATGTTCACTCGCCATATAAGAACGCAATGAAACCCGTTTTACATAACCATCTTTTGATAGTGTAAGCATAACTTGTTCACTGTTAATCATCGCTGTTTTATCAATGACGATTTCCTCAATATCTGCTTCAATTTTAGTTAATCGAGGTGTTGGGAATTCATTTTTAACTTCTTTTAATTCATCAATCATAACTTTATTTAACATTTTAGGATTTGTTAGAATATCATTTAGATTTTCAATATCCGCAAGCAATTGCGTATGTTCTTCTCTTAATTGTGTAATATCCGTTGAAGATAAACGATACAAACGCATCGTTACAATCGCTTCTGCTTGTTCTTCACTGAAAGCAAACGCATCAATAATTGCTCGTTTTGAATCTGCTTTATCTTTTGAAGAACGAATTAAAGCAATAATTTCATCTAAAACACTAATTGCTTTTATTAAACCTTCTAAAATATGACAACGTGCTTCTTTTTTATCTAATAAATAATGAGAACGCTTTTCAATCACCTCTTGACGATGAGCAATAAAAGCATCCAACATGGCAGCTAAGCCCATTTGTACTGGTCGTTTATTTACAATCGCAATCACATTATAATTATAAGAAACTTGTAAATCGGTATTTTTATATAAATAATTTAAAATTAAATTAGCATCGCAATCTTTCTTAATATCAATTGCTACTCTTAATCCATTACGATCCGATTCATCTCGAACATCAATAATTCCATCAATTAATTTATTCAAACGAATGTCATCAATTTTACGAACCATATTACATTTAATAACTTCATAAGGTATCTCTTTCACAATAATCTGTTGGTTTGTTTTCGTTGTAACAATTTCAACTTTAGAGCGAATAACAATTTTACCTTTTCCACTGCGAAAAGCATCTTTTATGCCTTCAATTCCTTGAACAATTCCACCAGTTGGGAAATCTGGTCCTTGAATGTATTCCATTAAGTCTTCTAAATCACATTCAGGAAATTGAATTCTAAAAATAGCAGCATCAATGACTTCATTTAAATTATGAGGTGGAATATTCGTTGCATATCCAGCCGCAATACCAGTGATTCCATTTACTAATAAATTGGGATAACGAGCTGGTAATACCGTTGGCTCTTCTTGTGTATCATCAAAATTAGGTGCCCATAAAACCGTATCTTTTTCAATATCAGCTAGTAAGTAATCCGCAATATGAGCAAGTCTTGCCTCCGTATAACGCATCGCAGCTGCTGGATCATCATCGATTGAACCATTGTTTCCTTGCATATCAATCTGGGGTGTTCGAATCTTCCAATTCTGTGACATTCTCACCATCGCTTCATAAACGGATGAATCACCATGAGGGTGATAATTACCAATAACCAATCCGACTGTTTTCGCAGATTTACGATAACCACGATCCGATAAATTACCATCTTCATACATCGCATAAAGAATTCGTCTTTGAACCGGTTTTAATCCGTCTCTTGCATCTGGTAAAGCACGTTCTTGAATAATATATTTCGCATATCGACCAAATCGATCTCCCATTAAATCTTCTAATGGTGTCACAATTACATGTTGATGTGGAATAATTAAGTCTTTGGTTTCTTTATTTGATTTCATTACTTATTTCCCCCTAACTGATAATTATCTTCTAGGGTAAAGGATACATTATCTTGAATCCAATCACGACGAAGATCGGCTTTATCGCCCATTAATACCGTTACCTTACGATCAGCAAGCATCGCATCTTCAATCGATACTTGAATTAATGTTCTTGTCTCAGGACACATGGTCGTATCCCATAATTGATCTGCATTCATTTCACCTAGACCTTTATAACGCTGTAAGGTAAAGCCTTTTGTGAATGTTTTACGAAGTTCATCTAATTCTTCATCGGTCCATGCATATTGAATTTCCTTACCTTTTGATAATTTATAGAGCGGTGGTAATGCGATATAAACCATTCCACTGTCAATTAAATCACGCATATTACGATAAAAGAACGTAAGTAATAATATTTGAATGTGTGCCCCATCGGTATCGGCATCGGTCATGATGATGACTTTATGATAATTGGAATCTTCGGCACTAAAAGAAGGCCCAACTCCAGCTCCTAAAGCATGAATAATCGTATTCAATTCTTCATTTTTTTCGATGCTAGCACTACTTGCTTTTTCAGTATTTAAAACTTTACCACGCAAAGGCAAAATTGCTTGATAGCGAGAATCTCTACCCTGCTTCGCACTTCCTCCAGCTGAATCACCTTCGACCAGATATAATTCTTTTTTACGTGCATCTTTTGATTGTGCGCTAGCAAGTTTACCTGATAAAATCTTTTCACTTTTACCTTTTGTTTTACCTTTACGAGCATCTTCACGAGCATGTCTTGCTGCTTCGCGAGCAAGTGAAGCACGGGACATCTTTTTAATTAAAGTCGTTGCTAATTCTTTGTTTTCTTCAAGAAAATAATTTAATTTTTCACTCACAATATTTTCAACTGCTGTTTTTGCTTCACTTGTACCAAGTTTTCCTTTGGTTTGACCTTCAAATTGTAATAGATTTTCAGGAACCCCTAAAGATAGAATCATCGTTAATCCTTCACGAACATCACTACCTTCAAAGTTTTTATCTTTATCTTTTAATAATGAATTACGTCGTGCATAATCATTAAAGACTTTTGTGAATGCACTACGAGCACCTACTTCATGAGAACCACCATCTTTGGTTCTTACAATATTAACAAATGAGAACATATTTTCTTGATACTCATCGGTATATTGAAAGGCACAATCCACTTTGATATCTAAGTAATTACCTGAAAAAGAAACAGGTTTATGAAACGTTTGTTTTCCTTCATGAAGATACTCGATAAAGGCTTCTAACCCATTTTCATAACAATATGTTTCTTCTTTTTCTTTATCTTTTCGCTCATCTTTCACAACTAAAGTTAAGCCTTTTAATAAAAAGGCATCTTCTTGGGCACGTTCTGCAATTGCCGAAAATGAAAAATTAGTGGAAGAGAAAATTCGTTCATCTGGCATAAAGCGAACTTTACTGCCGGTTTTATTCGTTTTCCCAACCATTTGTAATTTGCCAACTTTTTTACCACCATCTTCAAACATCATCGTATACATTTTACCGCCAGTACAAGAGGTTACTTCGACCCATCTTGATAAGGCGTTAACAACACTGGCACCAACTCCATGTAAACCACCGCTGGTTTTATAACCACCTTCACTGGAAAACTTACCTCCGGCATGGAGCACCGTAAAGATTACTTCAAGGGTTGAAACACCACTTGCATGTTGTGCAACTGGCATTCCTCTTCCTTCATCTTCAACACATAATACACCATCTTTTTCAATCGTAATTTTTATTATATTCCCATGATTATTTAAAACTTCATCAATTGAATTATCAACAATTTCCCAAACTAAATGGTGAAGTCCTTTTGAATCTGTACTACCAATATACATCCCTGGTCTTTTGCGTACAGCTTCCAATCCATCAAGAATTTGAATACTACTGGCATCATAAACTTTTTCTGCCATTTAACACACCTCACTTGTTTTTGATAAATACTTCTTGTATATTAACATATTTTTGATTGTTATTTCAACGAAAAGAAAAGAACCTGACAAAAACTTCTTTTTTAGCTACCTAAAACATGTTAAAATAGATAAGTCGAGGTGATCACAATGAATTTAAATTTATTATACGCAATCTTAATTGGTTATATCCTAGGTTCCATTCCTTTTGCTTTGGTGATTGGGAAAGTCTTTTATCATACCGATATCAGAAAATTTGGAAGTGGAAATTTAGGTGGAACGAATGCTGGTCGCGTGCTTGGGAAAAATGCAGCTATCGCCGTTATCGCATTGGATGTTTTAAAAGTTGTATTAGCTGTATTCCTTGTATCTTTGTTTGATCAACCTGCCTCTATTTGGGCTGGCTTTGCCGCAGCCTTTGGTCACTGTTATCCAATCTTTGCTAATTTCAAAGGTGGAAAAGCAGCTGCCACTATGTTTGGTTTTTTATTATCAACCGCAATTTTCACCTTTCAAAACCCATGGTATGTTTTAGTTCCCTTTCTATTCTTTATCGTTACCTTAAAACTATCAAAAATGGTCTCTTTATCAAGCATCATTGGATCCATTACTTCCAGTATTTATATTACGGTTATGCAAGATAATCTACAGATTACGATTGCTTCCTACTTACTTTGTATTTTAGTAATCTATCGTCATCGAGAGAATATTCAACGGATTCGAAATGGTAATGAAAGTAAAATCACATGGCTATAAAAAATAAAGCAATGCGCAATCTTCGCATCTGCTTTTTTATAATTGGTTTATCGCTCATATCCTTTGGTATCTCCTTATCGATTATATCTAATTTTGGAGTAGGTGCTTGGGATACTTTTACAATTGGTTTAAAACAACACTTTGGCTTAAGCATCGGTATTTGGATGAATGTTTGTGCGGTAGGCTTTATTTTCTTAGGTGGTTTATTAAATAAGAAAAGACCCCAATTCGAATGTATTATCACTTCCCTCATTATTGGTACCGGGGTTGATTTATGGATGAATTTACTTCAATCGATCCATATTAAAAATACTTATCTTTCTTTATTTCTATTCATGGCTGCGATTCTTATTATTTCAATTGGTGCAGGTATCTATTTAGTAAGTGATTTACCTCCAAATCCAATTGATTACTTTATGATGAGTATGAAAACACGTTTTAATATTTCAATTACCAAAGCAAAAATAATAACCGAAAGCTTAGGATTAGGCTTAGGTTTTATTGTTGGTGGACCAATCGGTATTGGTTCATTTATTATGATTGTATGCTTTGGTCCTTTGATTGAAATTGCTTATGTTAAATTCCATCATTTATTTCGGGTAATGGAAGCAAAAATAACGATTTAATTAAGAAATAAATGCCCTCTTTTGGTAATAATACATTTTTGTAAGGTTAATTTTTTTTGATACCTGATATAATAGGTACATAGTAAAAGGATGATATTATGAGTGAAACTAATAGCCAAAGATTTATTTGTAACATTGAAGATGGTTTAAATGATGAACAGATAAATCTACAAATTAAAAATGGTAAAACCAATATTCAAGATATTCATACGACAAAAACTTATGAGAAAATAATCAAAGATAATGTTTTCACTTTGTTTAATTTGATTAATGCGGTTTTAGCTGGTTTGGTTCTTTTTGTTGATTCATATAAAAACTTATTATTTTTAGGGGTTATTCTATCAAATATCGTAATTGGAATCTATCAAGAAGTTCGCGCCAAAAGAACCTTAGATAAATTATCTTTAATTAATGCAACGATGATTTCAGTTATTCGTAATCATCAGCCAACTAAAATTCACATCGAGGAATTAGTTTTGGATGACATTATGAAACTCGAAAGTGGAAATCAGATATGTGCCGATTCCTTGATTCTTCAAGGTATGTTAGAAGTCAATGAATCCTTAATAACGGGTGAAAGTAATCTGGTTGTGAAAAAGCCAGGTGATTCTTTATATTCCGGTAGTTTTGTTGTATCTGGACAGAGTTATGTACGCGTTGAACATGTTGGAAAAGATAATTATGCTTATAAGATTTTAAGTGAAGCGAAAGTTTTAAAGAAGCATAAATCACAACTGCGAGATTCAATAAATTATATCTTAAAAGTAGTTGGCTTTATTATTATTCCGATTGGTATCTCATTATTTATTAAGCAGTTTTATATTTTAAACTATCCTTTGGATGAATCTATTATTAGTACCGTTGCTGCTTTATTAGGAATGATACCAGAAGGTTTAGTCTTATTGACAAGTGTTGCTCTTGCGGTTGGTTCAATCAATCTAGCTAAGCATAAAACGTTGGTACAAGAATTATACTGCATTGAAACATTAGCCCGTGTCGATGTCCTTTGTTTGGATAAAACAGGAACGCTTACCAAAGGTGAAATGCAATTAGAGAATATCATTGCTTTGGATCAACAAATGAATATAAATGAAATTCTTGAGAATTTTTGTTTTTATTTAAAAGATGATAATAGTACGTTCCATGCGATTCGTAATTATGTCGGAACAAGTAGTAATTATCATATGATTGATACGTTATCTTTTTCAAGTGCTAGGAAAATATCAGCCGTTAGTTTTGAAGAAGGAACTTTTGTATTAGGTGCCTATGAATTTATGAACTTAGCGGAGCATGTTACCTTAGCAAATCAAATTAGTGATTATGCGAAACAAGGAAGTCGTGTGCTTACCCTCGCATTTAGTAAAAAACAAATGCAAGAACAAACGATTCCGGATGATTTATGTCCGATTGCTTTATTATTATTATCGGATCCAATCCGTGAAGAAGCAAAAGAAACCTTAGATTATTTTAGAGAACAAGGTGTCGATATTAAAATAATATCCGGTGATAATCCTTTAACCGTTCAAGCAATTGCCTGCAAAGCTGGGGTTAAAAATGCTTGTGCTATCGATGCAACAAGCATCAATGATACAAATATTGAAATGATTATGAAACAATACAATGTATTTGGTCGCGTTACTCCTCAACAAAAGAAACAGATGGTTGAAATGCTTAAAAAGCAAGGTCATATTGTGGCGATGACAGGAGATGGAGTTAATGATGTTCCCGCCTTAAAAGAAAGTGATTGTAGCATTGCGATGGCGAATGGTAGTGAAGCAACGAAAAATGTCGCAAACTTAGTATTGTTGGATTCAAATTTTGCTAGTTTACCATATATTGTTTATGAAGGGCGTAGAGTTATTAATAACATTCAAAGAGCTGCTTCCCTTTTCTTAGTAAAAACAACATTCTCAACGATTCTAGCTATTCTTACTTTATTCTTACCGACAAAATATCCGTTTATGCCAATTCAATTAACTTTGATATCAGCACTTACCATTGGTATCCCATCCTTCTTCTTAGCGCTTGAGCCGAACCGAAATCGAGTCAAAGGTAACTTTATTACAAATGTCCTTGGAAGAGCTCTACCAGGTGCTATGTGCGTCATCCTATCGATTATCTTCTTAAATACGGTTGCTTATTTCTTGAATATTGATGAAGCGGTAAAATCAACGATGATTGTCTTAATGACCGGAGCAAGTGGCTTATGTGTTTTATATCAAGTAAGTATTCCATTCAGTAAGCAAAGAGCGATTATTTTTATTAGTATGACAGCCTTATTTGTTTTAAGTGTTGTTTTATTTAGAAATTTATTTTCACTTACTTATCTCAGTTTATTAAATGCAGCGATTACATTAGCTGGTATTGTTTGCATTCCCTTATTGATGTCGCTCTTCTCTAATTTATCCAATATATTCTTACTAAAACATGAAAAGAAGTTATAAGAAAAGACAGGCAATGAATCATCGCCTGTCCTTTTTTTTAATCTTTTTGGATTTTTCTTATAATGGCATCAATCTTATTGCCCTTATCTAAAGAAACATCAATTTTAAATCTAAGATCTGGTACTTTACGAATTGTCATTCGTTTCGCAAGTTCACTACGAATATAACCTTTACCTCTTTCTAATGCCTTTAAACCCGCTTCACTGCGAGCTTGTTGACCTAAGAAAGAAACATAAATAGTCGCAAGTGATAAATCACCTGTAACACTAACGTCGGTAATCGTAACAAAGCCTATTTTAGGATCTTTTAAAGAAAATTGAATAATTTCAGAAACATTCTTTTGAATGATTCCTTCTATTTTATCTTTTTTCATTGTCATAATTTTAAACGCTTTCTACTTCTTGATCTTCATATGCTTCAATAATATCATTTTCTTTAATATCATTAAAGTTTTCAATCGTAATACCGCAATCATAACCTGCTGCTACTTCTTTCACATCGTTTTGGAAACGTTTTAAAGAACCCAATTGACCTGAATAAACAACAACACCATCACGAATTAAACGAACTTTACAATCTCTTTTAAAGCAACCATCACTGACCATACAACCAGCAATTGTTCCAATTTTTGTGACTTTATATAATTGACGAACTTCACCTTGTCCAATTACAACTTCTTCATAAACAGGTGCTAACATACCTTTCATAGCATGTTCCATTTCTTCAATTGCTTTATAAATAATATTATGAAGACGAATTTCAACATTCTCTTCTTCGGCTTTCTTACGAACTGCCGCATTTGGTCGAACATTGAAACCATAAACAACTGCATTGGATGCCGCAGCTAACATAATATCGGATTCCGTAATCGCACCTGCGGTAGAACGAATAACAACAACCCGGACTCCTGAAATTTCAATTCGCTCAAGTGAGCTTTTAACGGCTTCTGCACTACCTTGTACATCTGCCTTTACAATAACATTAATTTCTTGAATATCGCCTTCTTCAATGCGTCGAGCTAAATCATCAAGCGTTAAAGCACTAGAAGAATTACGTTCTGCATCAATTCGTTTAATTAAACGTGTTTCCGCAATTTGACGAGCTTTCTTTTCCGATTCAAAGACACGGAAAACATCACCTGCAACTGGAACATCGTTTAAACCAATAATTTCAACTGGTGAAGAAGGTCCTGCACTCTTGATTTCACGTCCATGATCATCGACCATCTTACGAACGCGACCATAGCTTGTTCCAACTACAATAACATCACCACTATTTAAAGTACCACCTTGAACAAGTAAAGTAGCTACTGGTCCTCTACCACGATCTAGCTTAGCTTCAATTACCGTTCCACTTGCTAGTTTATTTGGATTAGCACGTAAGTTTTCAACTTCTGCTAGTACTAAAACAGTCTCTAATAGTTCAGAAACACCGGTTCCCATTTTAGCGGATATTTGCGTGAAAATGGTAGTTCCACCCCATTCTTCCGGCATAAGTCCACAATCACTCATTTCTGACATGATTCGTTCAACGTTTGCTTCTGCTTTATCAATTTTATTAATTGCGACAATAACCGGAACTCCGGCTGCTTTCGCATGATCGATTGCTTCTTTTGTCTGTGGCATAACACCATCATCTGCTGCTACTACAATAATAACAACATCGGTGATTTTAGCACCACGTGCTCTCATTGCGGTAAAAGCTTCATGTCCTGGCGTATCTAAAAAGGTTACTTTTTTACCTTTTACAAGGACTTGATAAGCACCAATATGTTGCGTAATACCACCAAATTCACCCTGTGTTACATGAGCTTTACGAATGGTATCCAAAAGGGTTGTTTTACCATGGTCAACATGCCCCATAATGGTAACAACAGCTGGACGTTCTACTAAATTAGCTTCATCATCAACTTCATCCATCATTTCTTCAAAATCACTCTCTTCAATAATGATTTCTTTATGAACTTCAATATTGAATTCCATACAAACAAGTTCAATTGTTTCATCATCTAATGTCGAGTTGATTGTAACCATATTTCCCATCATAAACAATAATTTAATAATTTCAGCTGCACTGCGGTTAATCTTTTCTGCCAATTCACCTACGGATAAAACTCCATTATAAGTAAATTCCTTTATAACCTCTGTTGGTATACGTACTGTTTCTTTACCATGTGCTACATTTCCTCGATTACGATTGTTATTGTTACGTCTTTTCTGTTGTGGTCTTGCCATAGTATCACCTAGCCTTTCAAGCAAACTTCAAGTTTCTTAGCGAATCCCTCATCTAATATTGCAACATATTTCTTGTTATAGTCCCCAATAGCTTCCCCTAATAGCTTACTACTTTCATAGAATACATAAGGGATTTCATAAAAGGTGCATTTGTCGATTAACTTCTTACGTGTATTATTACCTAAATCGTCTCCAATAATCACCAGTTTTGCTTGTTTTTTTCGAATGCTAACAAACACCGTTTCGCCTGTTGATATTTTTCGACTACTTGCTGCTAAACCAAGTAAACCTTTTGTATTACTCATGTTCAAACATCGTTTTAAGCTCATCGTATACACTTTGTGGAATATCAACCTCTAATGCTCTTGCAAGTGATTTACGTTTTATTGCAATTTCTAAAGCTTCTGTACTCTTTTTCAAATAAGCACCTCTTCCATTCATTTTTCCACTTGGATCTAAACAAATGGTTTGTTCTGGTGTTCTTACAATGCGAATTAATTCCTTTTTAGGATAACGCTCTTGTGTTGCTACACATTTACGCATTGGTATTTTCTTCACAAGAAACACCTCCTAGCTTTCTTCGTAAAACTCATCAAATTCATCAAAATCAATTTCGTCATTAATCCAATCTTTTTGTTTTTCTTCTTCTTCTTGACGCGCAATTTCAGCAAGTTCATCTTCTGAATAAATTGGTTTATAGTCATAATCTTTCTTAGATAAATCATAAGTAGGTTTACGATGTTCTTCTTCTTTTTTCTCTTCAAATTTACGGTATTTAGGACGAGCTGGTTTTTCATCCACTTTATTTGTTTTTTCCGCAAATTGTTCAAGTTTTGATACAAACTCACGTTTTTCTTCAATATTGATACCCGTAAGTTTTTTCTTCTCTTTCGCAATTCTTGAAGCACGTTCAAGATCACTTTCTTCTTCACTTACTTTAGCTTTTTCAGCTTTTTTAGCTTTAACCTTTTTCACTGGTTCATCTATTTCTTCAACTTCAGCAACTTTTTCTGTTTCATTTATTGCTTCTACTTTTTCAACTTCTTCACTTATTTCTTCAGCTATTGGTGTTGATGGCATCATTTCTTCAAAGACTTTTTCATCCACCACAACTGCTTCATCATGATTTTCATCAAAAATTTCTTTTTGTGCTTTTGCTTTTGCTTCTTGTTGAACACGTAACGTTTCTTCTTTTTGTTGCATTGCGATGTTTTTCCAATCCATACCAATTGCTTCTACATCACTAACCGATTTAATATCAATCTTACTTCCCGTAAGTTTAACTGCTAAACGAGCATTCTTACCTTTTTTACCAATCGCAAGTGATAATTGATTATCATTCACAATCACCATTAAACCACGGCGTTCACCGCTTGGAATAACCGCCAAAATTTCAGCTGGTGCTAAGGCGTTTTTAATTAATTCACTAACATCTTCACTCCATTCAAAGATATCAATTTTTTCGCCACCAAGTTCTTCAATAACAACTTGAACACGACTTCCTCTAGGCCCAATACATGCACCAATTGGATCAACATTTTCATTCTTTGAATAAACGGCCATCTTACATCTTTCACCGGCATCACGAGCAATTGCTTTTACTTCGATGATTCCTTGATATATTTCTGGTACTTCTTTTTCAAATAAACGTTTTACTAAGTTGGCATCGCCTCTTGATACTAGTACTTGTGCCCCTTTTGTTTCACGATTTACTTCTGTGATAACAACGCGTAAACGTTGTCCTTCATGATAACGTTCACCAGGTATCTGTGCATTTTTAGGCATTAAAGCAAGTGTTTTCCCAATATTAACAACACAGAATTTTTCTTCGACGGATTCAATTTGGCCAATGACCATCTCTTCAACTTTATCGCAATATTCATCATATACGACTTGTTTTTCAGCTTCACGAATTTTTTGTTTCATTACGTTTTTAGCTAAAATAACCGCAGCTCTCCCTAAGGAAGCAATTTCAATTTCATAGTTTACAAAACCTTCTAATTCATAATCTTTATTAATTGCTTTTGCATCTTCTAATGAAATTTCAATATCATCATCGTCAACTTCTTCGACAATTTTACGTTGTTGATATACTTTAATCTCACCCGTTTTTTCATTAATATCCACTAATACAAGTGCATCTGGATTCTCAATATGTTTACGGAATGCCTTTGATAAAGCTTCTTGAAGTGCTGCAATTACAATTTCTTTTGAAAGCATACGATCACTTTCAATGGCCTGCAAAGCTGCCATAAAATCTTTTAATTTCATTTTGGTTTTTCCTTTCCTTAGAATTTAACCGCTAAGCGGATTAGGGATATATTATCCAATTCAATCATTACTTTTTTATGTACTGCCTTTTCCATATATTCGATCATCGCCATATCATTTTCGATGTTAGAAAGTGTTCCATATACTTCAAATAAACCTTTCGCCATAACATTTTTCAGCTTAATATAAACATATTCGCCGATAGCGCCTTTGATATCCTCAAGACTTCGCAATTCACGTTCCGCACCTGGTGAACATACTTCTAAGTAATATTCGCCTGTAATGAAATCAGCTTCATCCAGTTTTAATGAGATTGCCTCAGACATACTCGCACAAACATCAATATCCATCGTTCCATCCGACTTCATAATCGCAATTCTTAAAATACGCATATTGTTCTCTTGATTCCATGAAACTTCATACAACTGAAGTTCATGAGTGGCTAGAATTTCTTTTGCTAGATCTTCAATTTTTGTTAATTGATCCATATTTTACTCCTTTTATACGTAATGAAGGAGTGGGCATCACCCACTCCTTGCTTAAAGTATAGATATAATATATCAAAAATACAGGTTTAATTCAAGGCTTTTTTGATTTTTTATACTTATGGTCTGTTTATTCGATACCCAAACGCTTCATCATAACTTCTCTTGCTTTTGCTTCTAGTGAATCATCTAATTGTTCAAGCAAAACTTCACCATAGCGTTTATGCAACCCTTTTCTTAAAATCAGGTCAGCAACAGCTGGATTTTTAGGTAACAGAGGCCCATGCATATAAGTTCCTAAGACCTGTCCATTATAGAAGCCTTCATACTCGCCTTGGAAGGTATTTCCATGCCCCTTTAAAACTTTCGCAAATGGAGTTTTCACATTCATCGTTTGACCACCATGATTTTCAAAGCCAACGATTTGAATTTTCTCACCATCAATATCTGCTTCTACGGCAATATTTCCAATACAGCGTTTTTGTTGACTTGGCGCTTCACTATAATAATCAAAGAGCGCTAAGCCTTCCATTTTGTTGCCATCGCCATCGATATAATACTTACCGAAGAATTGATAACCTCCACAAATCAATAAAACAAAACTTCCTTCATCAATTGCTTTTTTAATGTTATCTTTTCTCGCTAATAAATCTTGATAAAGCAAACCTTGCTCTCGATCTGCTCCACCCCCAATAAAGATAATATCATAGGTTGATAAATCTTTTATTTCATCAATGCCACAAGTATCAACAACAACATCAATATTTCTAGCTTTCCCGCGATATTTCAAAACTTGAATATTGCCACGATCTCCATATAAATCCATAACATCATGATACATCCATATTATTCGACATTCCATTATTGCTTCCTCCTTAAGAGTGCTCTAACCGGCTGTAAAGCCGTATAGGTTGCCACAACATAAGCATGTAAGCTATATTCCTTTAAAGCATCAATCGCTTCACTACAATCCTCATAAACACTTAAAACACCTTGATAATTCTCATACTTTAATCTTAATGCCATATCATAAGCACGTTTTCCACTGCATATAATATGAGCAACATTTGCGGTTGTAATGATTTCAAAATGAGCATCCCAAATCCAAGATACATCACTACCATCTTGATCATTATCATTTAAAATAATTAAAATGTCTTTTGTATCTTGATCTCTTTGAATGTACTTCATTGTTTCATTTGCCCCAGTAGGATTCTTTATTAAATTTAAAACACAGGTACGATTACCTAATTGAAACGATTCATTTCTTCCATCATTTAACGCAAATGTTTCAAAGGTATCACGTGCATATTGTTCATCTAAATCAAGTGCTTTACATACGCCTAATACACTCATACAGTTATAAATAGAAAATAATGCATTTTGCGGCATCTTATAGGAATTATCCTTTACTTTAAAACGACCTAGTTCAAAATCAATATCGGTAGCTTCTAAATCTAATTCAATATCACCAAAATCATGATTAGGGCAATAGAACTTACCAATATGTGAATATTGATAATAGTGATAAGCAAGTTTTTCATTGCATTTATAACAAAATTTACCTTCACTCGCATCGTTGCTCACTTTTAAGGATTCGCTGTTTTCCCCAACCCCTACATAAACCTTCTTCGCAAGTGGTGCATGATCGCCAAGTCGCACGACATTGGGATCATCGCCATTTAAAACAAGCGTTCCCGTATAGTCAGGCAAAACTGCCATAATTTTTCTTAATACGCGTTCCATTTCTCCTGCTCGATCTAATTGATCACGGAAAAAATTATGAACAACGAAAACCGTTGGTTCTACTTCTTTTATAACTTTAGGAACATTAAGTTCATCAACTTCAATTACCATAACATCGCTTTGAATGTTTTTATGTAAGTCAACCGCTCCAATTACCAAAGATGCAATGCCAGCTTTCATATTATCGCCACGACGATTACCGATCACTTTCATATTTGTTTTTTCAAACGTTTCATAAATCATATTACTCGTCGTTGTTTTCCCATTTGTTCCAGTTACCATAATAACAATGTTTGGATAATGTATATGCTTTAAGAAATCTTTTTGAAGTCTTAACGCAATAAATCCGGGTAAAGAACCGCCCCGGTGAAATAGTGTTAATATTGTTCGAATACATTTTGTTATAACAATAATAAATGTCGTTCGCATCTTGTTTTTCCTTTCAAGTGCAAAAAAAGAGTTACGTGAACTCTTTTTCGCTTTTTACTTTGCTACGATTGTTTCGCCGTTGTAGCTTCCGCATTCACACATTCTATGGGATAATTTGTATTCTCCACATACCGGACACTTACCTAGTGTAGGTACTGCTAATTTATAGTGCGTTCTACGTTTTGCTTTTCTTGTTTTTGAATTACGTCTTTGTTGTACAGCCATGTTTGCACCTCCTGCTTATTCTTCAATTTTAAAATCTTTTAATTTTGCCAGGCGAGGATCAATTTCATCACGTTTTTCTTTATGATAACGTTCCTCTTTGACAACTTCCCAGCCATTTCCTTTAGGATATTCCTTAAGTCCTGGTTTTACTACTTTCAGCGGTACTTCCATAAGAATCAACTGAAAGATAACCGGTAGTAACTCAATGACATCTCCCTTACATTCATGCATATCTTCATTTTTCTTATTTTTAAGAAACGTAAAGACTTCATCACTATCTGTAGAGAATGGTACCTCCACATCTTCTAATGTAATCGAACATGGAACAATCATTACACCTTCAATATGTAGATTTACATCCACTCGTTCATCGAATGATTCATAGCGCAACGCTCCGGATACATTGACATCACGTAATCCTCTAATTCGATCGATCCTCTCGAATGCAGCTTCTTTGAATGTAATCGTATCATCAAAAGTTATGCATCCTTGCGGGCTTGTAAGTAATTCGCTTTTCGACCATTTCAAAAGACTCACCTCATTGTCAACACGTACCTATTATAAAGAAAGAGCCTGATAAAGTCAATAAATATAGAAATTAAATCGATAATTACTTTTCTTTTTATTAATAAATGAAGTTTTTTGGGTTTTCATCGTTCTATTTTACTTAAATTGATTTTTTAATCCAATGAATTACATCTTGATAAACAACTTCTTTGTTTGCTTCCTTTAATATTTCATGACGCATCTTAGGATACATTTTGAAGTCAACTTGTCGATAACCGACTTTCTTCATAAAAGCAACTGCTTTTTCAAATGCTTGTTTACTTTCGGCACAAGGATCTTCTTCCCCACTGATGAATAAAATTGGTAAATCTGGTTTTTTTACTTGCCAATTATTTTCACTATAAGTTTCATGCATCATCGTGAATAAGGTCTCAAAGCCATTTAAAGTAAAGATATAACCACAACCTTGATCTTTATCATATTCATCAACAACATCTTCTAAGCTGCAAAGCCATGCATTGCCACTCGCTGGTTGATGAATGTTACGATTATAAGCACCAAAGCCAATTTTTTGAATAAACTTACTTCGATAATGATCATTATGAAAGATCAACATGAACTTAACTAATAATTTAGCGGCTGGGATTGCTTTATTTTCACTTGGTGAGCCACAAACAATTAAACCGGCTAATTCATCATCATATTTTTTCGCATAAAGACGCACGACCAAAGAGCCCATACTGTGGCCAAATAGAATTAAAGGTAAATTAGGATAGAGATATTTTATATATTCACTAATTTGATGAACATCTTCAATTGTTGAATTTACCCCATCTTCATAAAAATAACCATAATCCTCTTCCTCTTTGATGCTATCACCATGGCCTCGATGATCATGAATCACACAGATAAAGCCAGCTTGGGATAATTCTTCCATAAACGATTCATAACGCTGACGATGTTCCGCCATTCCATGAACCAATTGAATAATCGCAATCGGTTTACCTTTTGGTTCGATGATCGTAACCCCTAATTCTAATTCATCTTGTTTTGAAGTTATTTTTAAATATTTCATATAAAAACCCTCCTTATTTCTTCCATCATAACATTATTAGCCTGTAAAAACATTAAAATTTATGTAAATACGATAACTGATTATCTTTTTTTTCAATATTTATGATATAGTTATTTTACTGAGGTTAAAATTATGAAAATTACTGGTGTTATCGCTGAATATAATCCCTTTCATCATGGTCATTCTTATCACTTAAAAAAATGCCGAGAACTTACCAATCCTGATCTTTTAATCTGTGTGATGAGTGGTAATTTTGTCCAACGTGGTGAACCTGCTATTGTGGATAAATGGCAACGCGCAAAAATGGCAGTTCAAAATGGTTGTGATATTGTTTTTGAGCTTCCCTTTCCCTATTGCGTTCAAAGTGCAGAATACTTTGCGCAAGGAGCCTGTGATATTTTAAAACAAGCGGGCATTCAAGATCTTGTATTTGGTAGTGAAATCAATGATATTGAAACGCTTAAAAAACTTGCCAATATTGATAGCATTCAATTTAAAGACTTACAAAAAGATGGGATTTCCGCAAACAAAGCTTATGAGCTAATTTATGGAGTTATGAACCCGAATGATATTTTAGGTTTGAATTATATTCGTGCTTTAAAGAATTCTTCCATTAACGTTCATAGTATTAAACGTACCAATGCCTATCATGATAAAAAACTCGACTCTACTTATGCCAGTGCAACTGCCATTCGCCAGGCCATTTATCATGATCAAAGCATTGATGATTATTGTGATATGGAAGCTTTAAATACCACCTTTCAATTAAAAAATTATTATCCTCTTATTCAACACATTTTATTTACGACTTCCGTCGATGAACTTAAAACTTATTTTTTAATGGATGAAGGAATCGAATCTTTATTAATCAAACAAGCTAGAAAATATATGGATTTTGATGAATTCTTAAACGCTTGTACAACCAAACGTTATAGCACTTCTCGCATTCGTCGTACCTTAATTCATTTAATGATGGGAACTACCAAAGAAAGAATTGATTCACTTACAAGTTGTCCTTATTTACGGATCCTTGCTTACAATAAAAAAGGACAAGCTTATTTGAATGAATGTAAAAAAAATATTACGATTGCTTCCCGCTTTAATCAGATTCCACAACCTTGGCGTGATATTGAATTAAAGGCATGCATGTGTTATTCCTATCCTTTAAATGCTCAAGAAAAAAAAGCGATGTTAGATGGTGAATTACAGTCTCCCATCTTTGTACCATGTTCATCCTTATAATCTTTCTCACCTTGCTCGTGCTTTGGTGTTTATGTTTTCCAAAAGGAAATCGCAAATTAAATAAGAGCCCTTATATTGGTGTCATTCTAGGATCACCGACTAATCCAGATGGTAGTTTATCGATGATTCAAAAACAACGTTGTGATCTTGCCATCCATTATTATCAAACGCATGTAATAACAAAAGTGATTGTCAGTGGTGGTGCCGTTCAAAATAAGTATGTTGAAGCAGAAACAATGGTTCATTATTTAGCTTGTTTTCTACCAAATGAATGCATTAAAAAGGAAACAAAAGCTAGAAATACATATGAAAATATTAAATTTAGTAATCAATTGGTGAAAGTGGAAGATAGCATTCTATACCTATCATCCAGCTTACATTTAAGAAGAGCTCATTATTTTATTAAGCGTTATAATCATCCTTATGCATTAGTAGGAACAAAGGAAGCAGTTGGAATTAAAGATTATTTAATTGAATTCTATCATCAAATGTTAACGCTTTTTGTGGAAATAAAATTGTTTTTTAAGAAATAGTATTTTAAAATGATAAATGAAAGGAAGGTAAACATAATGGAATATGGATTAATCGGTGAAAAACTTGGTCATAGTTTTTCAAAACAAATACATCAACAACTAGCAGATTATGATTATGAATTATTAGCTTTAAATCAAGAAGCATTTAAAGCCTTCATGATTCATAAAGACTTTAAAGCAATCAATGTTACCATTCCCTATAAGCAAGCGGTTCTTCCTTATTTAGATGAAATCGATGAACAAGCTAAAGCAATTGGTGCTGTTAATACAATTGTGAATGATCAAGGAAGATTAATTGGTCATAATAGTGATTATCTTGGTTTTATCTATTTGCTTGATAAACACAATATAATAATTGAACATAAAAAAGTGGTTGTCTTAGGAAATGGTGGAGCTGCCCAAGCAGTAAAAGCCGCTTGTAAACATTTAAATGTCGGTCAATTATTATGTGTTAAACAGCATCTAAGTGATGAAACAATCACGTATGAAGAATTATATGATAAGCATCCAGATGCTCAGCTTATCATTAATACATCGCCGGTAGGCATGTATCCAAACAATCAAGAACAAGTGATTGATTTAAGTTTCTTTCATCAATGTGAACATGTCATCGATATTATATATAATCCATTACGTACAACCCTTGTTCAAGCAGCGATTGATCAAGGAATGGATGCCATTGGTGGTTTAGAAATGTTAGTTGCTCAAGGCTTTTATGCTGCGGAGTTTTTTCTCAATCAAACATTAGCAATTCAAAGAATCGATGAAATCTATCATCAAACATTAAAATCAAAAAGTAATATTGTTCTCATCGGGATGCCTTCTTGTGGTAAAACAACGATTGGGAAACAATGTGCCGCTTTATTAAATAAAACTTTTGTTGATACGGATGAGGAAATAATCAAAGAAATTCATATGAGCATCAAAGATTATTTTGAACAATTTGGTGAAGTCGCTTTTCGCAAAATTGAATGTAACGTTTGCGAAAGATTAAGTAAAGAAAACAATTTAGTTATTGCCACAGGTGGCGGTATCATTAAAGATGCGAATAATGTATTTCATTTAAAACAAAATGGACTTCTTATTTATATTAAGCGCGAACCAAGCAAATTATTAATTGATCCTTCCCGCCCTTTATCAAAAGATCGTCAAGCCATCCTGACGATGTATCACCAACGTCATCCAAGCTATCTAAAAAGTGCGCATGAAATGATTCATAATGATGGCACACTTGAAGATGCATGCAATCAAATCATTAAATTATATGAAAATCGTCAAATATAAAGCCACTTAGTTAAAGTGGCTTTTATAATATTCTTTCATTTCTTTTAAACTGATTTGTCCTGGTGCACTAGCATCTTTTAAGAAGGCGAACGTTAAAATACTTCCATATTGATAAGCATCAAATCTTGAAGCCTTTCCCATTTCTCCCATTGAAATACTAATGATTGCTTGTTCCACTTTTTCATTACTATTCTTCGTTGCTTCCATTAATGATTCCACATCTTTTTCATTATTTGCCATATAGGCAACTTTTAAGATATCCGCATCGAATTCTGCCATTGATAAGAATCGTTTCTCAATTTGTTGCGTTGTTTCACTCTTATTAAAATCATGATACGATAAAATAGCTATAATACCTTGTTTACTACATAACTCAATTAATGCTTGTTTTGTTTTATTTGTATTACTATCTTCAATGTCTAATAAATCAATATCACAAGCACATAATGCCGACAATAGTTCGATGTATTCTTCTTCACTTACATCGCCTTTTCCACCTTGTTGTTGCGTGCGTAGTGTTACCATAATGATTGCATCTGCTAATTCACAACGCAGTCTTTCATACATATCTAACAGTGCATCGCTGTCTTTATAGTTATCAAAGCAATCGATGCGCCATTCAATGATATCGCTTGTTTCACTCTTCCAAAGTTTGCATTCTTCCAGCAAAGCAGCTTCATTATGAGCAATAAAAGGGGTAGCTATAAATGGTAATTTACGTTGCTTTAATTGTTTTCTAATTTCTTTCTTATCCATTTTATTCTTCTTTCTTATTCTCTAAAGGAAAATAATATAATGCGGTTTGATACTCTTTAAAGATATTTCTCAATTCAAATAATTTAAAACCGTTTCTTTCGTAAAATAAGCGTAGTTTATTTTTATATTCACGAACATCCAAGCGAACATCTTTCATTTGTTTAAGTCTGCCTTGTTCTTTAAAGTAATCTAGCAATTGATCTGCCAAATGAGCATGACGATAATCTGGATGAATCGCAATTTTATGAAGAAATAAAGTTGTTCCTTGTTTAACTTCAGGCCAATAGATTAAATCAACATCAACAATACTACAGGCACTTATAATTTTATCCTTAATTCGACCAATCACAAAATCATCTATTTGATATGTCTTTGCTAGATTTTCCCATAAAACATCTTCAACATTCCATTGATGCATTTGATGATCATCTTGAAACTTTACTACTTCTAAATAGAAATCTTCCAATTCCTTTTTATCCCTCGTTGTTGCTTTACTTAATCTTGCTTTCATAGTTTCACCCTTTTAAAAATAAGTCGGGGATTCCCCGACTTATAACTATAATTCTAAATTTGAAACATTATGATAAACATTTTGAACATCATCAATATCATCTAATAAAGTAACCAAGCGTTCAAATAACATTTTATCATTTCCATCAAGTTCAACATATTCATTTGGTACCATTGTAGGTTCCAATAAATCAAATTTCACATCCGGAATCAATTCTTCAATCGCCGTTTTAGCTTTATATAAATCTTGAGAATCAACTGAAATATCCATATGCCCATCTTCTACTTCTAAATCTTTTAAATCAACATCCGCCATGATTAAAGCATCCATCATCGCTTCTTCATCTGTGTATTCAATTGAAATAGCACCGATATGTTCATAATTAAATGAAACACTACCAAGCACCCCAATCTTCGCTTTTGATTTATTAAAAGCTCCACGTAATTCAGCGATGGTACGATTTGCATTATCGCTTAGGCATTCAACTAAGATGGTAGCTCCACCACCAGAACCAAAGCCTTCATACATTGAACTTGTATAATTTTCCGTCATTGGTCCTTTTGCTTTTTCAATTGCCCGTTTAATTACATCGGCAGGTACTTGATTAGCTTTTGCTCTTTCAATCATTTTTTTAAGGGTTACGTTCATCTCTGGATCAGGTACTCCGGATTTAGCAGCTACTAATATCTCTTTACCAAACCTTGAATAAACTTTAGCTTTTGCGTTTGCTGTTTTTTGCATGGAAGCAGCTCGCACTTCAAAATGTCTTCCCATTTTATAATCACTCTCCAAATTTTCGCATGTTTATTATATCAGACTTTTTTGTCGCTTACAAATAGAAGTTAAAAACTCAGCTTAATTTGCGACAATATTAACTACTTTACCTTTTATTACAATCACTTTTCGAATTGTTTTACCTTCTAATTGAGATACAACAGCAGGTATTTTCATCGCTTCTTCTTTCACAAATGCTTCATCGCTATCAACGGCAACTAAAAATTTTCCACGCAATTTTCCATTCACTTGGACAATTACTTCAACCTCATTTTCCACAAGTTTACTTTCATCTACTTGAGGCCAGGCAGCATACGTAATACTTTCGTTTTGTTTAAAGACATTATGCCATAATTCTTCGCCGGTATGAGGGGCAAAACATGCGAACATCTTTAAGAAACCAGTTGCATATTCTTTATAAATCTTATCAACTTTATAACATTCATTGACAAAGATCATCATTGCCGATATTGCCGTATTTAAATTAAGAGTATCAATATCACTTGTTACTTTTTTAACCGTTTTATTAAATATTTTATCCAATGCGCCATCATTTTCATCACTGAATTTATCATAATCACAATATAAGCGCCATACTCTATCGATCCATTTACGAGCTCCATCTAATCCATTGGTATTCCATGGTAAGGCTGCTTCAAGAGGTCCCATAAACATTTCATAAACTCGTAAAGCATCCGCTCCATGACTTTGAATAATATCATCTGGATTTACTACATTGCCTCTTGATTTAGACATTTTTTCCATGTTTTCACCAAGGATCATTCCCTGATGAAATAACTTCTTAAATGGTTCTTTGGTTGGTACCGCACCACAATCATATAATACCTTATGCCAAAAACGTGCATAAAGTAAATGTAAAACGGCATGTTCTGCTCCCCCAACATATAAATCAACTGGTAACCAATGTTCTAATAATTTAGGATCGGCTAATGCTTGATCATTATGAGGATCAATATAACGTAAATAATACCAGCAACTACCAGCCCATTGTGGCATTGTATTTGATTCTCTTTTACCTTTTACACCATCAATTTCAATGTTGATAAAATCATCTACATGAGAAAGTGGACTTTCACCATTTGCATTTGGTTTAAAATTATTGGTTGCTGGTAATTCTAGTGGCAATTCATCAATATCAACGGTTCTAGAAGTACCATCACTCATATGTACAATTGGGATTGGTTCTCCCCAATAACGTTGACGTGAAAATAACCAATCACGTAATTTATAAGTAGTTTTTCCTTCCCCACAATGATGTTCTTTTAACCATTCAATCATTGTAGAAATGGCTGTTTCTTTATCCATACCATTTAAGAAATCTGAGTTAATATGAAGACCATCTTCACAATAAGGAGCCTCTTCCACATTACCACCTTCTAAAACTGGGATAATTTCTAAATTAAATTTCTTGGCGAATTCATAATCACGCGTATCATGAGCAGGTACTGCCATGATAGCTCCTGTTCCATAATTTGATAAAACATAATCACTAATCCAAATTGGTACTTCTTTACCATTCACAGGATTAATCGCATAAGCACCGGTAAAGACACCGGTTTTATCTTTATTTAATTCCGTTCTTTCTAGATCAGATTTACTTGCACAAGCCTTTTGATAAGCAATGATTTCTGCTTTTTTATGCTCATCACAAATATCCATTACAAAGGGATGTTCTGGTGCCATAACACAATAAGTAGCTCCAAATAATGTATCACAACGAGTTGTAAAGACCGTAAATTCTTTATTCGTATCTTTGATTTTAAAGATTACATTGGCACCAACGCTTTTGCCAATCCAATTAATTTGCATTTCTTTGGTAGATTGTGGCCAATCACATAAATCAAGATCCGCTAATAGTTCTTCTGCATATTCCGTGATTCTTAATACCCATTGACGCATCGGGCGACGTTCAACTGGATAACCACCACGCTCACTTACGCCATCGATAACTTCTTCATTGGCAAGCACGGTACCTAATTCAGGACACCAATTCACAGGAATTTCATCAACATAAGCAAGTCCACGATCATATAATTTCGTAAAGATCCATTGCGTCCATTTATAATAATCTGGATCGGTTGTCGATATTTCACGATCCCAATCATAAGAAAAACCAAGTGCTTGAATTTGGTCTCTAAAATGATCAATATTCTTTTTAGTGAATTCAGCAGGATGATGACCAGTTTGAATTGCATATTGTTCGGCAGGTAATCCAAACGCATCCCAACCCATCGGATGTAAAACATTATAACCTTGCATCCGTTTCATTCTTGCGATAATATCAGTTGCCGTATAACCTTCCGGATGTCCAACATGTAATCCATTTCCACTTGGGTATGGAAACATATCCAATACATAATACTTCGGCTTTGAAAAGTCACTAGTATCACATGCAAAGCTCTTATTCTCTAACCAATATTTTTGCCATTTCTTTTCAATCTCTCTGTGATCAAACGCATTCATAATAAATCCACCTTTCTGAACATAAAAAAACGTCCTTAATTCTAAGGACGTGAATCACGCGGTACCACCTTAGTTCATATCCCAATCGAAATATGCACTTCATTCTCCTTAACGCGGATCATACGGATTTGCTCCATAGTTAATTCATTATGTATCTGCTCTGATTTTCACCAACCATCAGTTCTCTATACCAGACTTCATAACTACTATTCTACTTCTTAGCTTACAAAAACAAGTATAGCGAATATTAAACTTAACGTCAAGCGCGAATCAAAAAAAGGATAAGAAAAAACACAGCAATTATAACTGTGTTTTCTCAAGTGTCTTAAACATTAATTGAAAGGAAATATGAATAAGAAACGTTTGTTGAATCCTAATTTTTTTTATATTTAAGGAAGGAATATAAACAGTGACGGATTCAACTCTTTTATAACATTGCCTAAGTGTTATAAAAGAAAGGTGTTAGAATGAAAAAAATGATGGTTAGAAGAAGGCTTCCCTTACTTCTGGTTATATTATACCATAGATTTTAAGACTTGTAACCCCTTTCACAATTATTTTACTTTATTCTTAATATACTCGTCGATTGCTTTTGCGCTTTGTTTTCCTGCTCCCATTGCCAAGATAACCGTAGCGGCTCCACTCACAGCATCGCCCCCTGCAAAAACGCCTTCTCTTGTTGTTGCACCGTGTTCATCTGCGATTAAACAACCGCGTTTATTTGTTTCTAATCCTTTCGTTGTTGAACGAATTAATGGATTGGGAGAAGTACCAATTGCCATGACCATACAGTCGATATCGATGACAAATTCACTTCCTACTTTTTCGATTGGTCGTGCACGGCCACTCGCATCAGCTTCGCCTAAGCTCATTTCAACGCATTCCATGCCTTTAACCCAACCTTGTTCATCCCCTAACACTCGTTTTGGATTACATAGTAGTTTAAATTCAATGCCTTCTTCCCTTGCATGTTCAACTTCTTCTGCTCGCGCTGGTAGTTCCTCCATGCTACGACGATAAACAATCGTAACCTTTTTTACGCCAAGACGTTTTGCACATCTTGCAGCATCCATCGCAACATTTCCACCACCAACAACAGCTAAGCTTTCCGCATGTTGAATCGGTGTATCGACATTTTCTTGGTATGCCTTCATTAAATTAATTCGGGTTAAAAATTCATTGGCACTATAAACACCTTTTAAATTTTCTCCTGGCATATTCATAAAGCTAGGTAAGCCTGCTCCAGTTCCAATGAAAACAGCTTCAAATCCCATATCAAATAGTTCATCAATTTCAAGGACTTTACCAATTACCATATTACAATTGATTTCTACTCCTAATTTTTTAAGGTTTTCAACTTCTTCATGAACGATCTTTTTTGGTAAACGAAATTCAGGAATTCCATAAATTAAAACTCCTCCTGCTTCATGCAGTGCTTCATATACAACAACTTCATAGCCCATCGTAGCCAAATCACCAGCACAAGTTAAAGAAGCAGGACCGGAACCAATAATGGCAACTTTATGATGGTTGCTTGCGATTTTTTTAACTTCAGTTTGTACATGATTGCTATGATAATCCGCTACAAAACGTTCCAAACGACCAATCGCAACACCTTCCCCTTTGATTCCTCGAACACAATATTTTTCACATTGACTTTCTTGGGGACAAACGCGACCACAAACTCCCGGCAAAGAACTTGTTGCTTTGATTTTTTGATACGCATCTTCAAATTTACGATTTTTAATATCCTCGATAAACTCAGGAATATTAACACTTACTGGGCAACCATTCATACATGGTTTATTCACACAATGTAAACAACGATTTGCTTCTTCAACGGCCATTTCTTCATCATAACCTAAAGCAACTTCATCAAAATTCGTCGCCCGAATTTTAGGATCTTGATGTGGCATGACTATTTTTTTCAAGCTCATATTCGCCATTATTTTACCCCCTTCATTAAATTACAATTCTCTCTTGCATGTTGTTCAAATTCTCGATAGGTTGTAGATCGTGACATTGCTTCATCAAAATCAACTAGATGTCCATCAAAATCAGGTCCATCAACACAAGCAAATTTTGTTTCACCACCAACACTTAATCGACAACCACCGCACATTCCAGTTCCATCAATCATAATTGGATTCATTGAAACAACAGTTTTAATATTATATTTTTTTGTTAACAAGCAAACAAATTTCATCATGATCAAAGGACCAATTGTAATCACTTCATCCCAAGTTTCTCCTTGATCAATTAATTCTTGTAAGATATTGGTAACATTACCTTTACGTCCAGTAGAACCATCATCACTAATTAAATAGGCGTTATTACTTACTTGTTTAAATTCATTCTCTAAAATAACCAAGTCTTTATTTCTAAATCCAATAATACTTGTCACTTCACAACCATTATCTTTTAATCCTTTTGCGACTGGATAAGCAATGGCACAACCAACTCCACCACCAATTACACATACTTTATGTTTATTATCTAAATCACTGGCTTTTCCAAGTGGACCAACAAAATCCAAGATAGAATCGCCAACTTTACATTCATTTAATAACATCGTTGTTTTCCCAACAATTTGGAAAATAATCGTAATCGTTCCCTTCATGCGATCATAATCAGCAATCGTTAAAGGAATTCTTTCTCCACCTTCACAAACACGCAATATAATAAATTGACCAGGCTTTGCCTTTTTTGCAATTAACTCTGCTTGAATTACCATTTTTGTAACAGTTGAATTTAAACTTTCTTTTTCTAAAATTTTAAACATCGTAAAAACTCCTTTCAACATCTTATTTATTTTACCTTTTTTATCAATATGGTGCAATCGTAAATAATAGAATCTTATGAAATTATTGTTGATTTTTAATTTAAACATGAAGCAATTCGATTATGAATCCTATTTAAGAAACAAAAAAACAACTTTACCAAGATCCATCGATCGATAAAATTGTCTTTTAAGTATTATTTTTTAATATATTGAATCGCAATACAATGTGGCCCACCTTGCGTTATAAAGGCTGGTGATAATTCAAGCATTTCAAATTCACATTCATTAAACGTTTGTTTTAATCGATCCATTATTAATTTAGCTGAATCAAGAGCATCTGCATGTGAGATATAAATACGATAATTATCATTTAATTCTAGTTTTTTAAAATGATCACTCATCGCATTAATTGCCGATGTAAGAGTTCTTGAAATGGTAAACTTATCCAAGCGTTTTCCTTCATCTACTTGCATCATAACTGGTTTTAGTTTTAAGAAACCACCAACCACAGCAGCAGCAGGTTTTAAACGACCGCCACGTTTTAAGAAACCAAAATCTTGAGGGATTAAAAAGGAACCACAATGTTCAATGCTATCTTGTAATTTATTGATAATTTCTTTAGCGCTTTTACAAGTCTTCGTAAGCTTCATTGCTTTTTCAACTAAATATCGTTGTGGTCCACATAAAGTCTGACTATTTAAAACAATGATATCATCGCCATTACTAGCTTGTGATTTCGCACTTAATGCACTTTGATAAGTACCAGAAAGTCCATCTGCCATACATATATTAATAATTTCTTCACCTTTACAAGCTTCAAAAGCTTCTAAAACTTCTCCAATTGGAGGTTGTGAAGAACTTGGAATATTACCTTTGGCTATTAAATCATAAAATATATTAACATCAAAACATAAATCACGAAATTGTTGATCTCCGGCAGCAACACAAAGTGGTAAGACTTTTAAACCCATTGCTTCTCCTTGTTCAACTGTGAATAAAGCGGATGTGTCCGTTATAATTTTAACCATTTTGTTACTCACTTTCTGCCATTAAAACGGCTATGTAGCCATCTGAATCCGTTTCTTATAATCACTCATATGTTTCTCTATAATTTCATAAAAAGCTTTTGAATGATTCGGTTGAATAAAATGAACCAATTCATGTAAGACTACATACTCGATAAATTCAATTGGATAATGAATTAGACGTCGATTTAAAGTAATTTGATCTTTAGCTGGAATACAACTACCCCATCTTGAAGACATGGTTCTAATCTTTAAAACCGGTGTAGGGATATTGTATTCATTTAAAGTATTGCGCATGATTCCAATAATGTCAATAAACACATCTTGGCATAACTGATCAACAAACTTAGAAAGTAATTTAAATGGGTCTTGTTTTCCCTTTGTTTGAATATATAAATACTCATTATCATAGTAAACTTTATTACAGGTTTTTCCTTTTGTGATTTTAATTTTTAGTTGACGACCAAATAATGAAAACAGTTTATTACTCTGTTCACAAAGCTTTTTATGATTTTCAATCTTATTAATTCTATTTAATATCCATTCATTTTTACTACTGACAAAATCGTCTATTTTATTTAAGGGTGTAAATGGCTTTGCACTTACTAAAATATTCCCTGCTTGATCAATTCTTAAATTAATATTTTTAACATTTTTAATGGTCAAAGTGTAAGTTAAAGGATATTTCTTACATTCAATTACTCTTTTATTATTTAACATGTAAAATACCCCTTATCTTTATCAATTGAAAACATGTTCACTAACTTAATTACATAATGACGATATGCTTTATAAGTAAGATTATTATATAACGAAAGTTAACTTTTGCAAACATAATTCGTTACTTTTAAAGAAACATTTTACTTTACCTTTTTTTATACAAATATGTTACACTTTTATCAGGTGATAAAATGAAACAAATTAATCCATTTCCCTTTAGTAAAGATAATAAACGTTACCATACATTCAACTATGCGATGCGTGAAAAATATCATACAAAAATTGTCAAAATACCAATTGATGCAGGTTTTACATGCCCGAATCGAGATGGTACCTGCGGCGTTGGTGGTTGTACTTTTTGTGGGTTTGAAGGAAGTGGCACGTTCATTCAAGGAAATCGACAATCTTTATTATCTCAATACGAAGAGGGAAAAAAATTCATTTCATCTAAATGGAAGGATTACAAAACCTTCGTATATTTTCAATCTTTCACAAATACTTATGCTCCTTTAGAAACAATTCAATCTAAAATTGAACCATTTTTAAAGATGGATGAAGTAAAAGGGATTGTTTTAGCTACAAGAGCCGATTGTTTACAAGCTGATAAGATTGCCTATCTGGCATCGCTTTGTCAAACAAAAGATATCTGGATTGAGTTAGGCTTACAGAGCAAACATGATGAAACCGCGAAGTTAATCAACCGTGGACATACGTTTTCATGCTTTTGTGATTGCATGGAAGCGCTAGCTAAGACAAAGATCAAAGTTTCGGTTCATATCATCAATTCCCTTCCCAATGAAAATGAAGCAATGATGATGGCTACAGTAGATGCCTTAGCTAAATTAAAGATTGATGCGATTAAGATTCATATGTTACATATAATGAAAGATACGCTGATGGCTAAAGAATACCTAAATTCGCCTTTTCCCTTATTGAGTAAAGATGCTTATATTAAACTTGTGGTGGACCAATTAGAAATTCTTCCCCCAAGTGTGATTGTTGAGCGATTAACTGGTGATGGAAAACAAGCTGACTTAATTGCCCCCTTATGGACAGGTAATAAAAAAGCCGTTTTAAATGACATTGATAAAGAATTTGTAAGAAGAGATAGTTGGCAAGGTAAATATTATCAAGAAAAAAGGTGATCGCTCACCTTTTATTTTTTGCTGATTGCTTGTAAGTACTCATAAATACCATCTTGATACATGCCGCCACCTTGGGCCATCACTTTATTTCCACCACCACGTAATTCAAATTTTTCACTGATTTCTTTAAATAAAGTATTACATTCAAAATTCAATTCTTTATGATGAGAAATAATTACATGACATCGATCTTGATCGTGACACATAAAGAAGATTCCTTTTTTATAGTTACGAGTGAACGTTGAACATAAGGTTTGAAACGTTTTGATATCAATATCATCAAACAAATATGCAATGTTTTCTTCTGGATGAAGCATGGCAATTTTTTCAATCATCAATTCAATATATTTATTCTTCCAATTATTTAGATCACTCTTATTTGTTTTTATTTCATTTTGTATTTTATTAACACCTTCTAATAATTCAAATTGTGGAATACCTAATTGTTTGGCACATTCAAGTGTCATTCGATTTTGTTTACCATAAGTTTCTAACAACTGATTGCCACATACGAAATAAATACGGTAACCTCTCGTTGTTTTTTCATAACGTAAGAATTTAATCATTTGAATTTCAGATAAAGTAGGAATGTGAATACAACCACACATATTATAGTCAATATCACCAATGATGGCAGCTCGTAATTCATCATGTTCAATTTTTTCATCCGGAACATGTTTTAACGCTTCTTCTGCAGTTGGATAAACAATTTCAATTGGTAAATTTTGAGTGATATAAGCATTACATTTCACTTCTAATTCATTCATGATTTGATCATCGAAATAATCAAAGCCCATTTCTGCTCCCGCATCAAATTCATTCGTAAAAAAAGTGATGGTTGGAGCATGGTACACTTTATTCATTAAACCACAGATTAAATGCGACGCACTGTGAATTTGACATTTCAATACTCTTTGCGCTTTGTCTACTTTCATTGAAACTGGATTTTCAATTTTTGTTTTTACTTGATGCCAAATAAGATCATCTTCCATTTTCAAATCAAGTACTTCGATTCCATTGATGGTTCCCGTATCTCGTTGCATTCCTCCCCCTTCAACATAAAAAATGCTATCTTCAAAAGCATACCAAAAACTATCTTCCGTTTGTTTCATCGAATTGATGGATGTTTCTAATTCTAATTCCATCCAATGATCATAATGTTTATTTATCATAATATTACCCTCACTTTTTTATTATTATAGCATATAAAAGATAAAAATAGTAATCTACAAATTTACTCGTATTTCTCATTTAATAGCAAGAAACATAAAAAATATAGAATCATAAAAAAAAGACATCTTTCGATATCTTTTTCTAGTTTTTATACGTGGAAGATTTCATAGTTTTGGGGGAGATACTAACCTATCCATATGGGTGGGGGAAGAAAAGATAGGTTAGTGAAATTCTTCCACGAGGTATCACTACCTTCTAATATAATAAACATTTTTAACTAATTTGTCAATTTATTTCCACATTTTAACTAAAAATTTTAACCAGATACCTAATAAATATCATAAATTAGGGTTATAAGTGTGCATTTAGTAACAATTATTGAATATATTCTAAACATTTTGAATTATTTAACTAAAATAACTGGACAAAGTTCATGAAAGCGCATAGAATATTTATTAACAAAAAAGTTTAAAATTCATAGAATACTTTGAAAGGAAACGATTAAATGAAAATTATTGCGATTACAGCTAGAAAGACCTTTTTTGAGGAACAAAATCGATATTTTTGTAATGAGGCTTATATCGATCGAATCAAGCAGGAAGGATGTTTGCCAATTATCATTACCGATAGTCGTTACCTTAAAGAAGTTGCGGCAATTTGCGATGGTTTAATTGTAAATGGAGGAGATGATCTTAATCCAATTCATTACCATCAAGCAATCGATTCTCATACCCAATTATGCCCTAGTGAAATTGATACATTGGATTTTCAAGCAATTGCTGCCTTCGTTGATTTAAACAAGCCCATCCTTGGAATCTGTCGAGGTTTACAAAGCTTAAATGTATATTTTAATGGTAGTTTATTTCAACATATCAATGAAAGCCAACACCAAATCAATCACGAACATAGGCATCGTGTAAAACAAACATCCCCTTCCTTTCTTAATAGCTTATATCCAGCAAGCTTTGAAGTGAATTCTTATCATCATCAATGCATTGATCAATTAGGTGAAGGGTTGAATGTTTGTGCTACTTCCCTTGAAGGCTACATTGAAGCAATTGAGCACTGTGAAAAACCAATTCTAGGGGTTCAGTGGCATCCTGAAAAATGTAACGATGATAAAATCATTCCTTACTTTCTAAATAATATGTTTTAAACTGTTTAATTCCCCATTTCATCACAAACAACAATCCAAGCAATATCATTAAACGCATACCAAAGCGATCAAGGTCGATAATCAAATGTAATCGATTCATTAAAAAGGTTACCAACACCGACCTTAAAAAACGTGCAAGTGCATCACTTAGCGCAAAGGCAACAAACGGCATATGGGTAATTCCCGCAAGATAGGCTAATATAAAATCAGGAATTGGCGTAATTCCTCCAATGAATACCGCAAGGATTCCATAGCGATTCATCAAGGATTCGCCTTTTTTTATATTCTCTTCACTTGTGAAAAAACGAAGCGCACGATTGGTGATTGACCTGCCGATTGCATAACCAATCCCCCCACCTAGGAAAGTCCCAATTGCACCAATGATCGAAAACCACAACCATTTTTGTGGATATATAATACACAATGGTAACAAAAGAACTTCCAAGGATGGCAATGGTAAAAAAGCTTTTAACGTAGCATATAGAAATAAAACAAGCGATGGAAAGAGTTGAAAAAAAGTTTGCATAGCGTATTCACCTTACTACTACTATACAAACTTTTAATTTAGTTATTCATTTCATTTAAATAATCTGGTTCAATATATAATAAAAAAGCATTCTTATCGATCTTTTTTAAACCAAGAAAGCGTAGATGAATTGCTAACATGGCACAAAGTGATGTTTTATCACTTTGTCTTGTATAGATATCAAAATGATTATTTTTAATCATTAAAGCAACACTTTGATGATCTTGTAAAAGCACATAAGCATCTGACTCTTGAAATTCACCAGCGACAATTTCATAATTATGACCTTGAAAATATAACAGTGCTTTACCTAATCCTTCTTCATAAGGAAAAAGAGTACCGCGAATTTGTTGATCTATATAGATATCAAAGGCTAAAATACGGTTGGATCTTAACAAAACAAAATTCGTTTTTTTAGCGGCAAAATGAAGCAGTTCTTTCCCATAAAGATTATAAATGGTAACACCTCGACCAATTTTACCTTTGAATTGTAAATAATCATCTTCGCTGACTTTAAAGTCCCAATTTTTTATTTTAAGAATCGCATGTTTCATCATTTACCTCTTTTAAGTATTTGTATTATACCATGCCATTATTTCTTTTCACAAGTTTTTTGGTAATAGCGAATTAACCAATAAGGAAAAATACAAAAGCTTGCTACGATAAACAAAGTTATATTAGAGCCATAGGCTTTACATAAGCGAGTTGTTATTAACGGTGTTATAAAACCACTGAAGCCAATAAAAATCGCCATCGCAAACATATGCGCACTCGTTTGGTATTCTTTGGTGGTAACCTTGCTGATTAATATCTTACTTGTGATCATTATAATCGGCAAAGTAACTAGTTGTAAGGAAGCACTTGCGATAATCATAAAGGCAGTGGTGGATAGTCCATATAGAATAAATTTTATGCTATACATTAAGCTCGCAATCTTTAATAAAGTAAACAAAGATACTCTTTTTAAGATATATTGAGAACCAATCAACACTGGAATCTCCATAAGCGACTGGATAGCCCATTTATAGCCGATTACAGAGCTGTTAGCACCCATTCCAACCATCTTATCAATTACGACATATTGATCTGCTGTGCCCACCATATAGAGTAATAAGTAGATGATAACGAGTAGTACATAGTTTTTATTGGTGAGGAGCACTTTTAAATGAACATAAGTAATCTTTGTTTTCGTTTGTTGCTTAATATCAGGAATCGCATGGATGATAAATAATAAAAACAATGAAAGAAAGAGAAAGACAAAAAGAATGTTTTGATAATTGAATTTTGTTATAAAAATACCAGTGAAAAAAGCACCTAGTGTTAGTCCAATCGCACCAGCTGCTCGAATCTTACCATAATGTTGATGATCCATTTGTTGCATCCATGTTTCATTTAAAGCAATGACAACTTTCACCATGCCCATCATAAGTGAAATCATAATTAAGTGATAAATAAAATAATTCTTCTGGAATAAAAACATCCCGATTGCACTTAGTAATACAATGAAATAACTTAGATAATAAAATTTTTTTAAGCTTTGATAACGATCACATAAATAACCAAATAAAAATTGCCCAAAAATAGCTATAATTGCACTAATGGCAAGTATATAGCCTTGTTGAACTAAATCGTATTTAAGATATTTCATATAAGGAATCAATTGAGTTGTAAGCAAAGCAAAAGCAAAGAAGCTTAAAAAGTTAAAGATTGATACTATATAAAAACGTTTAAGGTTCATTCATCTCACCTAGAATAGTATGGATGAATCTTTATCTTTTATAAAAAAGATGATACTTCTTTATCTAATTTGACCGTTTCCAACAATGATATATTTTTGTGATGTTAATGCTTGTAAGCCCATTGGCCCACGCGCGTGTAACTTTTGAGTGCTAATGCCAATCTCTGCACCAAAGCCAAACTCAAAGCCATCAGAGAAACGTGTGGAGGCATTTGCATACACACAAGCACTATCAATTTGACGAAAGAATTTATTAATCTTATCTTGATTGGTGCTCATTATAGTTTCGCTATGATGGGTTCCATATTGATTAATATGTTGAATGGCTTCATCTAAATCATTTACTATTTTGATTGAAATTTCTAAATTTAAATACTCTTTATAATAATCTTCTTCCTTGCAAGGAATGATTTGATCCTGACATTTACAAATTGTCTCATCTCCATGAATGATTACATGATGTTCTAGCAATTGATCCACAAGTTTCTGAATAAAGACTTGGCTAACCTTTTTATGGATTAAAACACTTTCACATGCATTGCATACCGATGTACGTGATGTTTTCGCATTTAAAACAATTGCCAATGCTTGTTTCAAATCAGCATCCTCATCAATATAAACATGGCAATTCCCAGTTCCCGTTTCTAAGATTGGAACGCTTGCCTCTTTGATTGTATTTTGAATTAAGCCTGCTCCTCCACGAGGAATCAAAACATCTAAATATCCATTCAATTTCATAAACGCATTCGCACATTCATGACTCGTATCTTCTAATAAAGTAATCATATTTTCATCATAACCACAAGCATGAATTGCCTCACGCATTGCTTTTACTAGTTCAATATTAGTTTGAAGAATATCTTTAGATCCTCTTAACATAACTGCATTGCCAGCTTTTAAACACAAACACGCTGCATCTACACTCACATTAGGACGTGCTTCATAGATCATGCCAACCACCCCTAAAGCAACTCGCATCTGCGATAATTGTAAACCATTTGCTAAGGTCGACAGCGGTGTTATTTCCCCAATTGGATCTTGTAATTGAATGACTTGATGAATCCCAGTAATAATTCCAGCCATTCTTTCTTCATTTAACATCATTCGATCCATGCGGCCTTCATCGATTTGCTTCTTTCTAGCTTGCATTAGATCGGATTGATTCGCTTTAAAAATCAGTGCTTGATGTTTTTCTAAACAACTAGCAATTTTATCTAAAAGAGCATTCTTAGCTTCTGTATTCATATTCATAATTTCAAAAGAAGCAATTTTTGTGTTTTTTGCTAAGGTTAATAAATCCATTAAATTTCCTCTCCTTTAAATAAAGTTCCACGATAATGATCCGCTAAAATATCATATAAAATACTTGGTTCTTTGCCATTAGCAATGACCATTGAAATACCATGTTCATTCGCAAAAGCGGCAGCATTAATTTTAGTAATCATTCCACCAGTTCCATGAATACTTCCTGCCCCTTGTGCCATTGCTTCAATGGATTCATCAACCTTGCTCACAAGTGGAATTAATTTCGCGGAAGGATTTGTACTTGGATTATCATCATATAAGCCATCAATATCCGATAAAAGAATCAAAAGATCTGCTTTAACCAAATAAGCACTCATCGCTGATAATGTATCATTATCACCATAAGCAATTTCATCAACGGCAACACTATCATTTTCATTAATAATTGGAATTACGCCATACGCTAATAATGTTTCTAATGTATTGATAACATTTTTTCTTAATACTTTATTACTTGTTACCGTTTTTGTAATCAATAATTGAGAAATTAATTGACCATATTGTGAAAAGAATTTATCATAGATAAACATCAATTCACATTGACCAACCGATGCTGCAGCTTGCTTTTCTTTCATCAAGCTAGGTCGATTCTTCATATTCAACTTGGCTACACCAGCACTGACTGCACCACTACTTACTAATATTACTTCTTTACCACTATGTTTGATGTCACTTAAAACCATCGCAAGCTTATCAATTTTTTGTAGATTTAAACCACCATTTGGATGTGTAATAGTGGATGATCCAACTTTAATTACAATTCTTTTACAATCTTTAATATTCATCATCTTTTATACCCCTATAATACGCTAATTATAACATAAAAAAGTTATAAGAAATTAAAAATTTCATCCTTTCATAAGGTAGAGTAAGAATAAAACTTGTCCCCCCTCTTGCACCGTATGTTTGATTCTTTTATACGGCACTACCTACGTATTGTTATCACAAACGACTTAGATAATATTTTAAAGAATTGACCAACTGATAAGATCACTTAAAAATAGACAACGTAAATAAAACATTGAATATAATTTACTACACTTGTTATAAATACCCACAACTAGACTTTGATTCGTTAGATTGTGCCATGTCTAGCAAACATAAAATGCACCGCTCTTTATTATCCCTAGTAAAGAGCGATGCATTTCATAATAATCTGTGCGATTATTTATTTTTTCGCAGCTAATTCAGAACTGATGAAAGATACTTTTTCCGCAATGATATCATAATTATGATAGACTATATCATCTTTTGTGTAATCACTGGTTTGAATGCGACCTTTAATTGCTAAGACATCGTTCACTCGACAAACCTCACTGACTGTTTCCGCAATTCCTTTCCATAAGGTAATCGATAAATAATCCGTATCATAATAGCCTTCTGAATTTTTAAATGGACGATTTAGTAAGATCCCCACATTTCCTATTTTAGTACCATTCACCGTTTTCTTAATTTCTGGTAAGTCCACTACTTTCCCGACTATTACAATTTGATTTAACATTTTAGTTTCCTCCTCGCATCAATATGCTTTCAATGTTAGTATTGTTTATCGAATAAAAGCACTCATAATAAGACCCCCATTCATTTGTTAAGTCATTATCTCAAACACCCGGAAGATATGCAAATATGAAATCTCACTTATTATTGCCATTTTTTAGTATATTTCACAAAAAAAGCCATTTTTTTATATAAATGGCATAATTTTATTAAAATTGATGTTTTTTAATTATTTTTGATTTGGTAATAACTCAACAATCGCATAGGTATCAATATCAAAGCTCTTAAAAGCTTCTTTGATATCTTCAAGCTTAATATCATAAACCAAATCAATTCCTTTAAAGAAATCAATTTGATCAAAATAGTTACGCATATAAGTAACTAAAATATCATCAAAGCTATTTAAACTACGGATATTTTGACCAAAATAACGACGTTTTAATTGTTCAAATACTTTTTGATCAATTTCTTTTGTCTTTAAATCTTTTAATGTTTTTAGGATAACTTCAATGAATTCATCTTTTTTATTCGTTTCATTCACAATCATAATCAAACCATAATCACTACCATAATCAACTTCATAGTTAAAGTAATCATTAATGATACCTTGATCCATCCAAGTTTGATATTCATCATTGATGGAAGTAAACGCCATATCAAAAAGAATTCGATAACACCATTCTTTCTTTAATCGTTCATAAGGATCCTGAATTCCCTTCTCTTTAAAAGCAATCGATAGTTTAGGAATCGAAACATCCATATGAAAACTAAAATTGCTTCTAGCTACCTCGACTGGTTCTGCGACTTTGACTCTTTCAACCGAATGAATCGCATTGAAATGTTTCTTTGCCTGATTTGCTTTAATTTCTTTCAATAATATATTGGGATCCATACTACTTACCCCAACAAGTACCATCGTACTAGGATGATAATTAAGGTGATAGCATGTCTCTAATTGTTCTTTGGTTATTTGATTCACACTTGCCTCATCGCCTCCCACATCGTATTTAAGTGGATGCTTAGAGAACAAAGAAGAAAAAGTTTCCATCAATAAGCGTTGATCGCTCATTTGTTGATACATTGCTAGTTCTTGAATAATGATGCCTTTTTCTTTTTCTACCGATGCTTCACTAATATATAAACGTTGAACAAAATCTAATAATAAATGAAGCGGTTTAATTGGGTTTTCACTTGTTGAGAAATAATATGCTGTTTCATTATAAGAAGTAAAGGCATTTACATTGGCACCCATTTCAGAGAATAAGTCCATTACATCCTGTTCTTCTTCTTCAAACATTTTATGTTCAAGAAAATGTGCAATCCCAGCCGGATATGCTGTGATCTTGCCTGTTTGATCCACTTGTTCAAGATCCATTGCGCCAAGCGGTGTTGCCATCATAAAGCATGCTTTTTCATAATCAGGTTTGTTCCATAAAACAACGTGTAATCCATTATCTAAGGTTTCTTCAACATAGCTCTCTTTATATTTTTCATTTCTAATGATCTGCATGTTCTTCCTCCTTGGTTAAGATATAAGTCATTTTATGATGACAATGATTGATAATTTCAATCACATCATTTTTTTGTACTTGTTGGATTGCTTCAATAAAGTCTTCTACTTTTTTATTTTGATTTAATAATGTATTTTGAAAATAGATTGAGAATAATGAATTCATTTCATCTTTGGATGCTTTTAAAGAATTTATTAACATTCCTTTTGTGGTATTTAATAATGCTTCATCAAATTCACCATTTTTAATTCTTTGAACTTGTTTTTCAATCAATTGAATTGTTTTATCAATCGTTCCATTATCAATTCCCGTTGCAATACATAGCGCTCCATCATAAGAGACTAAACTTGAATAAATTGAATAACATAAAGAATGTTTCTCTCGTACTTCTTGAAATAAGAAAGAAGTTGGATATTGACCTAGAATCGCATTGGTGACTTTAAGTTTCCAAAAGTCTTTATCTTTAACCGTAATATTTGTGAAATATAACATGATAATACTTGTTTGAGATACATCGCGATATTCTTCTACTCGTTCACTTTTTTTAGAATTGTTTGCGCAATAAAAAGTTTGAATATCGGTCTTTCTTTCTTTGAAATCTAGATTTTTATTAATTAAATCAATCATGCTTTGTTCTTTTATATCGCCACATAATAATATTTCAATTTGATCTTGTTCTACCATTTTTAAGTAAGCTGCTTTTAATTGAGCAAGATCAATGCTTTCAATTCTTTGTTTTGTACCTAAAGCTGAAATCCCCAAAGGAAGCTTTTCCCCAGCTAATTGAAAACAGCGTTGAATCGCATATTGGCTAGGTTCATCTTGCATTCGTTGCATTTTCGCTAATAAAACTTCTTTCGCTTCTTTTAAAACTTCTTCATCGATTCTAGGATGAAAAACAATTTCATGTAGAACCGCCATATGCTTTTCTAATAAATGCTCACCTGGTACATAATCCGGATCAATTATTTTACTTCGTATTTCTAATACTTGAGCTTGTCCATAGCCCGTTGTTTGAGCATTTAAGGATGCCCCATAGTGTTCATCCATCGCTTTACTCATTGCTTTCTTACTAGGAAAAGCAAGACAGCGATCACATAGAATCATCGCTAACAAAGATTTTTCACTTGCATGCGTTTCATCAAGTGGTGAAAGAAAACGAATACTAATGCCGATATCTTTGAATTTATTTGTTTTAATAATTTGACAATTAACACCTTGTTTGATTAACATTTTAAAACCTCCGTTGATAGTATGGTATTCAATTTTATATTTATAAGTAACCATGTCATTGTATCACAAACCAACAAAAAAAGGTATCCACAACAACCGTGTGAATACCGATAAAACGACTTAACGTTTCCCTTTATCAAATGGCTCGCCCTCTGCAGCAGGAGCGGCACTACTCTTCGATACAAAGGCTAAAACAATCAGCGTTGCAATATAAGGAATCATCTTATAAATCGAACTAGGAACGCCTAATTGAGCTAAGAATGGAATTGAGGAATACGTTGCGGCAATGGTCTTCATAAAACCGAAGAAAATTGAAGCAAACAAGATACGCCAAGGACGCCATTGACCAAAAATCAATACCGCCAAAGCTAAGAAACCATACCCTGCTACATCCGCATTAAAGTTGGTACTTGTCGGAATAATAAAGACAAGTCCACCAATTCCTGCTAATAGTCCAGATATCATAACACCAGCATAACGCATTTTATATACATTAATACCAGCTGCATCGGCTGCTTGAGGTAATTCACCACAAGAACGAAGTCTTAAACCAAAACGCGTTTTATATAGTACCAACCAAGATACAATTAAAATACCAATTCCAATATAAGTAGTTATATAAGCATTTTGAAAGAACATCTTACCAATGACAGGAATATCACCTAATAGTGGTACACTTGATAAACGAAATATGTTTTTAAATTGAATTTGTTGCGTTGTTTGTACCATTCTCGCTGTAAAGATACAGAAAGCTGGCGCAAAGATATTAATTGCCGTACCACTGATTACTTGGTCTGCTTTCATATTAATGGAAGCATAAGCATGGACCAAAGAAAATAACATACCAGCACCGCCGGCCACTAATACACCTAAGATCAATAATAATTGTCCTGGTATTGCATCATTAAAGATATGAACAAATAAGATACCAGCAAAGGCACCAATTAACATGATTCCTTCTAAGGCAATGTTGATTACTCCACTTCGCTCAGAAAACAAACCACCTAAGGCAACAATAAGTAAAGGAATTGAGAAGAACATCATCTGTTGAAATAAAAAGTAAAATGTATCCATTACTGATCACCTCCGGTTAACTTACTGGTCTCATCTTTTTTACGTTTTTTATTTGCACGGTTGGATAACCAAACTTTCATCATTAAAGAGAAAGCTGAAAAGTAAATAATACAAGAGATAATGATATCAACAATCTGTGGTATGAAACCATACGATTGCATCATAAATCCACCAACATTTAAATAAGAAATAAATAAACCAGCTAATAAAACTCCAATTGGATTACTCAAGCCTAACAATGCGACTGGAATACCATTAAATCCATCGGCTGCCAGTACATCAACAACCTCAATGTAACGACCCGTACCAGCAAGATAAGCAAGACCGCCACCAATACCTGCTAAGGCACCAGCAATTGCCATTGCTAATACGATATTTTTCTTTTCATTGATTCCGGCATAACGACTTGCATCACGGTTGAAACCACAAGCCTTCATTTCAAAACCTAATTTTGTTTTGTTCAACACAATATAAATAATAATAACCATTAAAATAGCAATCAATATTCCTGCATTAACAGGTGAATTAGCAAATATTTTATCTAAGCCAAGCTTAGGAATAATTGCTGTTGATGCTACATCCAAGGATTGATTCTTAAACGCATCATAAACCGTTTTTGTTACTAAATAATTTACGGTATACATACCGATGTAATTCATCATGATACTTGCGATTACTTCATTTACATTTAGATAAGCTTTCATAAGACCGGGAACTAATGCCCACACAGCCCCTGCAATTCCTGCACCAAGTAAAGCAACTACCCAATGTAGTGGTCCTAAAAAAGTCCAGTTAACACCAATATAAACAGCTACAAATGCACCAACAATAAATTGTCCTGGTGTACCAATATTAAACAATCCGGTTTTAAAAGCAAAACCAACCGATAAACCAGTCATAATAATTGGTACTGCATAGTATAATACTTTTCCATAATCACTCATTCCACCGCTTAATACACCGGTTAAAAGAGTCATGAAACCATCAAGTGCATTGCCTGGATTTGCAATTAAAATAATCACAAAACCAAATAACAAACCGATGATAATCGCTAAGACAGAAGAGGAGAAATCTAGGAAACCATCTTTTTTAAATAAGTTTTTCATGCTTGGATGTCCTCCTGTTTTTTACTTCCTGCCATATATAAACCAAGTTCTTGAATGGTTGTTGATTTAGGATCCAACTGTGCTACAATTTCACCTTCATACATAACCAAAATTCGATCGGATAAATTCATAACTTCATCTAGCTCCAAAGAAATTAATAAAACAGCTCGTCCATTATCACGTTCTTCAATTAATTTTGAGTGAATGTATTCAATCGCACCAACATCCAAACCTCTGGTAGGCTGAACGGCAATTAGACATTTAGGATTATCATTTATCTCTCGAGCGACAATTACTTTTTGTTGGTTACCACCAGACATACTACGGGTAATTGTTTTATGACCGAGAGATGAACGGATGTCAAATTGTTCAATCATATCATCAGCATACTTATCCATTTTATCAAATTTTAAGAAACCATGATTACAAAAAGTTTTCTTAAAATATTTCTTTAATGCCATATTATATGAAACATTGTAATCTAAAACTAAGCCATGTTTATGACGATCTTCCGGAATATGTCCAATTCCTTCTATATTACGTTTACGAATACTAGCATTTGTAATATCATCGCCATCAAGAATGATTTTCCCGCTGCTTACTTTACTCAATCCAGTAAGTGCATAAACTAAATCACTTTGACCATTTCCTTCAATACCTGCAATACAAACAATTTCTCCATTGCGAACATGAAAGCTAACATCTTTAACGCTATCTTTATGACCTTTTTTAGAAACACTGATATGATCTGCTTCTAAAACAACATCACCAAGTTCTTTCGATATTTTATTGCTCACAAAGCTAACTTTACGTCCAACCATCATCTGCGATAATTCTTCTTTTGAAGTTTCGCTAACTTCTACCGTTCCAACATATTTACCTTTACGAAGAACAGTACAACGATTGGCAACTGCTTTGATTTCATTTAATTTATGGGTAATAAAAATAATTGATTTTCCTTCTTGAATTAAGCTACGCATAATTTGCATTAATTCATCAATTTCACCTGGTGTTAATACCGCTGTTGGTTCATCAAAAATAAGAATTTCATTATCTCGATATAACATTTTCAATATCTCAACACGTTGTTGCATACCAACACTGATATCGCTTATTAAAGCTTCTGTATCAACATTTAATTGATATCTTGATGATAAAGATTTTACTTTTTCACGAGCAGCATCTAAAGTTAATAAACCATTCTTTGTATCTTCGGCTCCTAAAACAATGTTTTCTAAAACAGTGAAATTATGGACCAATTTAAAGTGTTGGTGAACCATTCCAATTCCATAACGGTTGGCATCATTTGGATCATTAATTTTAACTTCTTCTCCATTAATCTTAATGCAACCTTTTTCAGCTTGATACAAGCCAAATAAAACACTCATCAGAGTTGATTTACCTGCACCATTCTCACCCAGCAATGCATGAATTTCACCTTTTTTTAATTGAAGTGTAACGTCATCATTTGCCAAAATTCCAGGGAATTCTTTTGTGATATTACACATCTCAATTACGTATTGCATAGTATCCCTCCTATAATAACTATAGTATAACGGATTATAACGTTATTTACAGTATTTTTTAGTTAAAAAAAGGTCGAAGATTATCTTCGACCTTTACTCGATAACCGTTATTTCTCTTCTGTTACCGCTACTTTTTCTAATTTGATATCAGCAGGTTCAATCATAATAGTTTGTCCTTTTTCATCAAGAACTTTTGCACCAGCAGCATCAACTTTTACTTCAGTACTGTTAACTAATTTAATTTCGCCAGCAGCTAATTTTTTGTACATAGCATCGTATTCTTCTTCAGTAAATTTAGCGAATTTAGAAGTTTTCATTGGAATACCAACCATTCCTTCTTTTGCGCCTAATACTAAGTTAGAACCACCTTGGAATTTCTTATCATAAATTGCAGTTAATTGGTCTTCAACTGATTTAGCTAATAATTTGTAAGCAGATGTAATAACTGTCTTACTTTCAGCAGATTGGTCAACGTCAACACCGATAACTTTTCCAACAGGATCGTTTGCTTCAGCAGCAGCCATTACTGAGTTACCAACAGCTCCACCACATGCGAAGATTGTTTCGATACCTTCTTTATACCAGCCAGCAGCTTTTGCTTGTACTTCTGGAGTAGCTTTGAAGTCACCAGTATAATGATATTTAACTGTAGTTTCAACGCCTAATTCTTTAGCAGCAGCATCGACACCTTGTAAGAAACCATAACCGAAGTTAACAACAGCAGGAACTGCCATTCCACCCATAAAGCCTAATTTAGTACTGCCATCAATAACAGCAGCATAACCAGCTAAATAACCAGATTGTTCTTCAGAATATTTAATACCTACGGTATTCTTACCTGTTTTTTCTTTACGAGTTTCATCGTACTTGTTATTGTTTGGATAACCATCAATTAAGATAAATTTAACATCTTTGTATTGATCTTGTTTTTCAAAAATAGTTGGTTCAAATAAGAATCCTGGAGTAACAATAACTTTTGCTCCGTTTTTAACTGCTTGGTCTACTGCATCATCATAAGCAGCTTTGTCTTTTGCTTGTGGTTTAATATAGTCATAACTAACTTTATTCTTTTCACCATAAGCTTTGACACCTTCATAAGTACCTTGGTTGAAAGATTTGTCATCAATTGTACCAACATCGGTAATCATAACAATTTCTTTCGTGTCTTTTTTCTCATCTTTTCCGCCACATCCCGCTAGAGATACAGCCATTGTGAAACATGCAAGAACGCATAAAAACTTTTTCATTAATGTTTTCCTCCTTGTAATGAATAGTTTCCTATCTCCTATATTTTAGCCTATTTGGATGCATTTGTAAATGAATTTATGAGAAAAAGTAAACGCTTTCACACATATCAATCGTTTCCATTGTCTATATGTTTAATTCCCTTATTTTTTTAAACATGCGAAAGATAAATAACGAAATAAAAAAAGAATAAAACAAAATAAATTGTTCTATTCTTCCTCTTGATTTGCTTTTATAAACACTTCTCTAGGTTTACTGCCACGACTTGCTCCGATGATACCATTCTCTTCCATCGTATCAATTAATCTTGCTGCTCGTGAATAGCCGATTGAAAATTTTCTTTGAATGAGTGATGTACTGGCTCTGCGACTTTGAATCACAAATTCCTTCACTTCTTCATAAAGTGGATCACTTGAATTATCACTTGCTCCTCTTCCCCCATCTAATAATTCTAAACGGACGAAGGCATCATCAAATTTTGGTTTTCCTTGTGCTTTAGCTTGGTTGGTAATTGCTAATACTTCATCATCGCTCACAAAGACACCTTGAACTCGCATCGCTACTTGTTCGCCGATTGGAATGTATAACATATCACCATAACCTAATAACTTCTCTGCGCCGATTTGATCAAGAATCGTTCTTGAATCGACTGCACTTGAAACCGCGAAAGCAATTCTACTTGGAATATTGGCTTTAATTACGCCAGTAATAACATCGACACTTGGTCGTTGCGTTGCGACAATTAAATGAATTCCAGCAGCTCGTGCTAATTGCGTAATTCTTTGAATACTTGCTTCAACATCTTTCGCAGCAACTAACATTAAATCCGCTAATTCATCAATAATAACAACAATCCAAGGCAAACGTGTTAAGCCTTCTTCGGGATGTTCATCTAAATAGGTATTATAACCACCAATATTACGAACCCCAGCTCTTGAGAATAACTCATAACGATTATCCATCGTCGCTACAACAACCTTTAAGGCTCTTGCTGCTTCTTCTCCATCGGTAATGACTGGTCCAAGTAAATGAGGCAGACCATGATAAGGAGTAAACTCAACCTTCTTAGGATCCACCAGTAGTAATTTAACTTCATCCGGTGTACAGCGCATAATCAATGACGTGATGATGGAATTTATACAAACACTCTTTCCACTACCCGTTGCTCCTGCAATTAATAAATGTGGCATTTTATTTAATTCACCATAGATACAATTTCCCATTAAATCTTTACCTAAAGCAAACATTAATTTTTTTCCTAGATATTTTTCAGGAATTGATTTCATTAATTCTTTCATCGTTACAACAGTTTTCTCAACATTAGGAATTTCAATTCCAACTGCTGATTTACCAGGAATTGGTGCTTCAATTCGAATATCTTTTGCCGCAAGTGCCATTTTGATATCATATTGAAGATTACTAATCTTATGTACACGAACCCCTAAATCCGGTTTAATTTCAAATTTTGTTACACTTGGTCCAATATGCGTATTTACTAAAGTAGCTTTCACACCAAATTGATCCAAGATATTAATCAAACGCTTACCAGCATCATTTGCTGCCGCAACATTTGCCGTTGAACGTAGCTTTTTATTCGTATCGTTCAATAAAGATAATCGAGGTAATCGATAGTTTGCATAATCATCATGAAAGGCACTTACAAAGGTATCTTCTTTCCCAATGATTTTTTCAATCTTAGGATCATGGATTCCCTTACGCTTACGAATCGCTGCGCCAATTTCTTCATCCGCTTCTAAAAAAGAGACTTTATCTTCACTTTCATCATTTTTATCATCGGCTGATATCTTACCAAACACTTCCGCATTTTGACTCATGATCGTTTGCGGATCACCATTTAAATCAATTGGCGTAAATCGTGGTTCTTCTTCCTCTTCTTCAACCTTCCAATCAGCTGAATCCTTTTCATCGTCTTCACCTTTATCACGTTTGAAAATCGATTGAAATAGCCATTGGAATGGTTTCCCAAGAAATCCTAAATATTTCTTAATATATTCCCACATATTACGATTGACTAATATAATGATGCCTAAAATAACCATCGCAACAATGACAATATAAGTTCCACTTCGATCAAATAATAATGAAGTTAAAGCAAATAATATTGCTCCAATTAAACCACCTTGAGCTGGTAATTCGCCATTGAAAATGGCGACTACATTATGAAAATAAGTATTGATTACTGCCATACCCTTTAACTTGATATCCCGTGGTATTGCCGCTAATAAAATCCATGCCATTAACAATACACTAAAACCTAAAATATATTTCATCGATAAATCAGCAATTCTTTTTTTCATCATTAATGCGATGGCACCAACAATGATAATTGCATAGATTACACCATATAGATTACCAAAAACGATTTTCATGACATTGGTTAATACTTCACCAACAAATCCAATATTTAATAAACCGATAATCGATAAGGTTATTAAAACAAGTGCATAGATATAAACTAGAATATCATTTTCTTCACTTTGTTTATTTTTATCTTTCTTTTTTGTTTTGCTTTTAGCCATGAAACCCCTCCAATCGATTATCTAGATGTTTATTTCCATAATTACGGGTAAGACCATAGGTCGTTTTCCAGTTTCTTTTGATAAATAGCGATTAATTTTATCTCTTGCTTCGCTACGTGCTTGTAAATTATCATAACGATTTTCTTTCACTGCATTGATGATTGTGTTTTCCATTATACTACTAACTTCTTTCACAATGTAATCCGCATCTTTAAGATAAATTAAACCACGAGTTTGAACATCTGGTCCATTAATAATCTCTTTTGTTTTAAAATTAACCGCAATACCAATGATCATAACTCCATCGGTTGATAACATTTCACGATCCTTTAAAACAACACCCGTAACATCCCAATTCTCTTTACCATCAATTAAAGTATCCGTTAATTCAATGCGATTGGACACTGATTTTAATATTTTGTTTTCAAACTCCGCAATCTGACCATTATCTAAGATAACAATTCGATCTGGTTTATAGTTCATATTCGTAGCTAAATCAGCATTGGCAATTAAATGACGATATTCACCTTTTACTGGAAGATAATATTTTGGTTTAAATAAATAAAGCATCATTTTTAAATCTTCACTACTTGGATGCATTGATAAAACACTTTTCGCATTCAGTGAGAAAATCTTTCCGCCTTCTTTATAAATTTCGTTTTCCATATTACTAGCATCCATCTCAGTACCACTAACCACTGGAGATGTCATAATAATTGTATCACTCGAACGGAAAGCTACAAAAGCATCTTCATGGTTTGCGATGTTAAACATTGTCCGGAATAGGTTTTTTCCACTTCCACTAATAACGACAACAACATCTTCCATTTCATTGGTGAATTGTTTATCACTAATTTCCATTTCACGAGGAACTTTGTAATAGCCCATGATATCTAATTGTTTCAGCATATGACGTAATTCAGGATCATGGAAATATACTTTACGATTATATTTTTTAACCATATCAATAATTTCAATCACGCGATATAAACTTTGACGATAAGCTGAAATTAAAATTCGCTTTCCTTCATTTGCTTCAAATATCGGTTCAATTAAATTAGCAATTCGATGATTGGGAGCGGTATGTCCACTACGATCGGCTCCACCACTTTCACATAACAATGCTAATACACCTTTTTTGCCAATATCCGATAATTCATTTAAATCACATAAATACTCTTCTTGAAGCATATCGTAATCAATGATAAATTCACCAGTATATACGATATAACCTTGATCTGTATTGATTGCAATGCCAAAATTATCAGGATAAGCATGCGTCATTCCAAATGTACGAATTTGTACTCCGTCAATCACTTGACGAGATGTCCGTTTCATCTTATGAACTTTGATATCACGGATACCTTCTTTTTTCAACATATCATAAATCAAATTTCCGGTAAGTGCTCCGGTATAAACAGGAACTTTGACCTGTTTTAATAGATATGGTAAAGCTGCCATGACATCGTCATGACCATGTGTGATAAAGATAGCTTTGATGCGATCTTTATTTTCGATTAAATATGAGAAATCAGGAATGATAAAATCGACTCCCAATGTTTCTGATTCAGGATACTTTAAACCTGCTTCAATCACAAAAATAGCTTGATTAACCTCGACAACGAGCATGTTTTTCCCATTCTCATCAAGGCCTCCAAGCGCAAAAATACGAACTTGGTCCATATGTTACCTCCTACTTGGTATTATTATTATAACCCATCTCATTAAAAAACAACTAGTGTTAAGCCCTTTTTCAATTTCGCTATTCTTATTATAGCCTAAATCGCTCAAAAAGAACATAAAAAAAGTGAAAACTCACCTTTTTTAGTTTCTATTATATTTCTTCTCCATCTAATGACCAAGTTTTTACATCAACAATTTTGACTTTCACAAGATCACCACACATTGCTTTTTTTGCTTTAAAGTTAACAAGTTTATTTCCTTGTGTATAGCCCGCAAAAATCTTCGAGTTCTTTTTACTAGGACCATCTACTAAAACTTCCACAATTTGATTACGATAGGCTTCATTTTTAATATGAGCATAATGGTTCGTAACTTCGTTTAAGCGTTGTAAACGTTCTTGTTTTACTTCCATTGACACATTATCTTCCATCTTCGCAGCCGGTGTTCCCTCTCTTGGTGAATAGATAAAAGTAAAGGCATTATCATATTGACAATAATTCACCATATCCAAAGTATGTTGAAACTGTTCTTCACTTTCATTGGGGAAGCCAACAATAATATCAGTAGAAAAAGCACAATTCTTTATATTAGCTTTTAATTTATCAAACAAGGTTTTATATTGAGTACTATTATAACGACGACCCATAATTTTCAGCATGGCATCATCCCCGGATTGAACTGGTAAATGAATGAAAGGCATAATATTATCATATTTTGCTATCACTTGAATCATTTCATCACTGAAATCCCAAGGATGTGAAGTCATAAAACGAATTCTTGGAATATCCATCTTTGCTACATCTTCAAGCAAAGAGGCAAAACCACCAACCATTTCAATGTCTTTCCCATAAGCGTTTACGTTTTGTCCTAATAAAGTAACTTCTTTAAAGCCTTCTTTAATTAAAACTTGAATTTCATCTAAAATATCTTCTTTTCTTCTGGAACGTTCTTTTCCTCTTGTATAAGGAACGATGCAATAGGTACAAAACTTATCACAGCCGTACATAATATTAACCCAAGCTTTATGTTTTCCAAAACGGCGTACGGGAAGATTTTCAACCACTTCACCTTCTTTGGAAAAGACTTCGATACTTTTTTCTTTTTTAACCATCGCTTGTTGAAGTAAATATGGCAAACGATGAATATTATGAGTTCCAAATATTAAATCAACATGTTGATATTTCTTTAATACCGTCGCAATCACACTTTCTTCTTGCGCCATGCATCCACATAAACCAAATACTAGATTTGGCTTATCTTTAAGTAAACGTTTTAAAGAACCCAATTCACCTAATACTTTGTCTTCAGCATTGCCTCGAATGGCACAGGTATTCATTAAAATTAAATCAGCCTCTTGTGGATGATCTACCGCAACGAATTGCATTTCTTCTAAAATACCGGCAATTGTTTCTGAATCACGTTGATTTGCTTGACAGCCATAGGTTCTTAAAAAGTACTTCTTTTCCTTACCAATTGTTTGCATTTCACTTGGAATTGAAAATAAACTATTTTCAATTAAACTTTTATTCTTAGTTCTAGTCTGTGCATCTTTTAAAGATGGTAAAGCCCATCCTGGTTGTTTTTTCATCTTGTTCCTCCAAAATACTATATAAATATTTTCATATTAATTAATTAAAAAAACCAAGCAATGCTTGGTTTACTGAGAAATAGCTTCAACTGGGCATGTAGCTAAACATGAACCACAATCGATACAACTTCCTTCGTCACAAACGGATTTATTGTCACCGTCCATTGATAAAGCTCCAACTGGACAAACTCCAACGCATGCTCCGCATCCGATACAAGTTTCTGAATTAATAGTAACTGGCATTTTATATTCCTCCTTTTAACTGTATTCATTATATATGAAGCGCTCCTAAAAGTAAATAAAGATATGATGTTTTCACGATTCCAAAAGAAAAGAAATACCAAATAATTGATATTTCCTTATTTCTTATTTAAGGTCGAATTTGAATTCGTTCAATTGCCGTAGCTAAATTGCTTTCTTCATCAATTGAAATGATGGCTCCACAAAATATAGCTGGGCCACAACCCATTTTAAACTTGGTTTTCTCATCGGTTGTAAAGCGTGTGATAATTTCATCGACATCGCGGCCTAATACACTATGATACGCTCCACACATTCCTAAATCAGTAATTGCTGCTGTTCCCTGTTCAATTCGCTCATCGGCTGTTTGAACATGGGTATGAGTACCGACAACTGCCGTTAGTTTCGATGCGAAGTAGTAAGTAAACGCAATCTTTTCACTCGTTGTTTCCCCATGGAAATCAACAATATGAATATCGGCATCTATTTCATCTAAAATATCTTCCATCATCATAAAAGGTGAATCGACAACATTATGCATCCATACCTCACCACTTAAATTACTTACGGCAACGCGTTTGTTTTTAATATTGAAAACACGCGTACATTCACCACAATCAAGGGGTTCCATGTTGCCTGGTCGAATTAAGCGATCGGCTTCATCGATAAATTTAAATATATCATCTTTAGCAAAGGTATGATTTCCCATTGTAATGCAATCAATTCCAAAACCTATTAATTGATCATAAATCTTTTTTGTGATTCCCTTACCATGAGCACTATTCTCACCATTCGCAATCACCATATCAATCGCATATTGTTCTTTTAAACGTGGAAGTAATTCACCAACGATTTCTCTACCTGGTACACCGACAATATCACCTATACATAAAATTTTCATTTGAATTTTATTTCGCTAATTCATTTGCTCTTGTTTCACGAATTACAGTAACTTTAATTTGTCCAGGGTACGTAAGTTCTGCTTCTATTTTATCGCGAATATCACGAGCTAATTTATGACATTCATTATCACTTAACATATCTGGTACAACCATAACACGAATCTCACGACCTGCTTGGATTGCATAAGATTGATCAACGCCATGGAAAGATTTGGTAATCTTTTCTAAATCTTCAAGACGATTGATGTAATTCTGCATTGCTTCATAACGAGCTCCCGGACGTGCCGCACTTAACGTATCGGCTGCACATACTAAATTAGAGATTAAATATTCTGGTTCACATTCACCATGGTGACATTGGATTGCATTTAATACAACTTCTCTTTCACCATGTTTCTTACAGAATTTATAACCTAATTCAATATGACTTCCTTCAACTTCAAAGTCTAATGCTTTACCAATATCATGAAGTAAACCAGCACGTTTTGCTAATTGTTGATTTAAGCCTAATTCAGCAGCCATCATACCACATAAATTAGCAACTTCCATACTATGTTGTAAGGCATTTTGACCATAGGAATAACGATAACGTAAACGACCGATTAATTGAACAATTTCACGATCAATCTTACCAATTCCTAATTTGAAAATAGTATCTTCTCCTACTTTCATCATATTCGCATTAATTTCTTTTTTAAATTTTGTGACAACTTCTTCAATTCTACCTGGTTGAATACGACCATCTTTAATTAAATACTCTAAAGATAAACGGGCAATTTCACGGCGAATTGGATCAAAACATGAAACCGTAATTGTTTCCGGTGTATCATCAATAATTAAATCAACACCAGTTGCTTGTTCAATTGCTTTGATATTTCGTCCTTCACGACCAATGATACGGCCCTTCATTTCTTCACTTGGTAAAGTTACAACTGAAACCGTACGTTCCATTGCTTCATCTTGAGATAAACGTTGAATCGATAAAGCGACAATATTACGAGCTTTTTCATCTGCCATACTTTTCGCTTCTTCTTCACGTTCTTTAATATAAGCAACGGTTTCTGATTCCATTCTTTTTTCAGTAATCGCAAATAATTCTTCACGAGCTTCACTTGTTGACATAGCGGCAACACGTTCTAATTCACCAACTTGAATATCAATCTTATCTTGTAGTTCTTTTTCCTTTTGTTCTAGCTTAGACATTTTATCGCTCAACTGCGTACTTTTAACTTCGATTTGTTTTTCTTTGCTAGTTAATGTTTCATCACGAAAATTCAAGTTATCTTCACGTCGCAAAAGTTTGTTTTCACTTTCAGTAACTTCTGCTTTGCGTTCCTTGATTTCCTTTTCAACTGCAATTTTCATTTCATGAGTTTGGGTACGACCATCTAATATTGCTTGTTTAACAACCGTTTCTGCTTTTAATTCCGCTTGTTTTAAAACATTAGATGCTTTTTGTTGATCTTTATTTAAACCTGCTTTGGATATTACAAACATTGCTAGTATACCTAAAACAAGACCTGTCAGGCCAGATAAAAGGATGTTAATTATTTCTTGTGACATAATAATCCTCCTCTATCTATTTTATGGAATATATTTATTCCTCTTTAATAATACAAAATTTTAACGGAAAGCGCAATCATTATGTGATTATGTGTTAAATTATTACAAAAAAAACGGCTTTTTTTACCGTTTTCTCTTTAATCTTTATGCTTCATCTAATTTTAAGCGAACTTGTTTTACAATTTCATCACATAAAACTGGGTTTTCTTTCAAGAAAGTTTTGGCTGCTTCTCTTCCTTGACCAATTTTATCGCCTTTATAAGAGAACCATGCTCCACTCTTATTTACAATATCATAATCAACGGCAAGATCAATAACTTCTCCATAAAATGAAATACCTTCACCATACATAATTTCAATTGGTGCAACTTTAAATGGTGGTGCAACTTTATTCTTTACAACTTTTACATTTACTTTATTACCAACAATATCGGTACCATTTTTAATTGCTTCGGAACGGCGAATATCCAAGCGAACGGACGCATAGAATTTTAATGCTCTACCACCCGGTGTCGTTTCAGGACTACCATACATAACACCGACTTTTTCACGCAATTGGTTAATGAAGATAGCAGTACATTCACTGCGATTCATAACTCCACTTAATTTACGCATAGCTTTTGACATTAAACGTGCTTGTAAACCGACATGCGCATCGCTCATTTCACCATCTAATTCAGCTTGAGGAACTAAAGCAGCTACCGAGTCAATTACCACTAAATCAACTGCATTGCTCTTAATTAATAATTCCGTTATTTCAAGTGCTTGTTCCCCACTATCTGGTTGTGAAAGGATTAACTCTTCAATATTAACACCTAAATTTTTAGCATAATTAGGATCAATCGCATTTTCCGCATCAATGAAAGCAGCGCGGCCACCACGCTTTTGAACTTCAGCAATCGCATGAAGTGCTAACGTTGTTTTACCACTTGATTCCGGACCATAAATCTCAATAATTCGTCCTTTTGGATAACCACCAATTCCTAAAGCACGATCAATTTTAATCGAGCCTGATGAAATGGCATCGATATCAACCGCAGCACGATCACCAAGTTTCATAATCGAACCTTTGCCATATTGCTTTTCTATTTGCTTAATTGCATCATCTAATAATTGATCTTTTTTAGAGTTTTCTTTATCAAATGCATTCTTTTCAGCTTTACTCATCGCTTTTTCTTCCATTTTAAGTACACTCCTTCATCCTTCTAATATGTTTTATTGTTCCTAATTCCTAATTTTATAATGAAAGTACTCTTTTCACCATTTCATTCACTGCTTTTAAACGAATTTCATTGCGACTTCCACTCAATTGTAAAGTGAAACTTATTAGATCCTTGGGTGTGGCAATGGCACAACAAACATAGCCAACTGGTTTTCCTTCTAAGGTATCCGGACCTGCATTGCCACTAAACGATACACAAATATCACAATTCAATAAAGCTTTCGTATTCACTGCCATCGCTTTAGCACAGGCTTCACTCACAACCCCATAAGTCTTCAGACATTGTGGATCGACTTTGACAAGGTTAGTTTTAACATCGGTTTGGTAAGTGATAATACCACCTTTTAAAACAGCCGAAGCACCTGCTACTTCAGCTAATTTATCACAAAATAAACCAGCCGTTAAACTTTCACAACTACCGATGGTCCAATTTTTATTTTTTAAGAATAACAAGAGTTCTTCCATTACATACTCTCCAAAATTACATCCTTTAATTGTAAGAAATAACTAATTCCCGATAAAACAGAAACCATCATCGCAAACCAAATTAAGAAATCTCCCATTGGGAAACGAAATAATTCGAATGGTAAGTTATTGATTAAAAGAACTGCAATTGCTAGCATTTGTACTACTGTTTTTATTTTACCCATCATCCCTGCAGCAACCACAACGCCTTTGCTACTGGCATTCATGCGTAAACCATCAACAATCACATCACGCCAAATCATGACCAATACCGCAACAATCGGAGCTCTTCCGGTTGCCGCAAATAAGATTAGCATTGTATTAACTAATAATTTATCTGCAATTGGATCCATGAATTTTCCAAATGATGTAATCATATTATTTTTTCTCGCTAAATAACCATCAAGAAAATCCGTAAAGGAAGCAATTCCAAATAAGATTAAAACGATGATATTTGTTAATTTCAATGTCACAAAAGATATATCAAATTCCAATACTTCAATTCCAAATTGCGCATAAGGAAACAAATAAATAAGCGCAATCACTGGTACCAAAAGAATTCGAAAGACAGAAATTTTATTAGGTAAATTCATTAGTTAGCCCCTTTCACAACAAGGGTAATCGTAGCTGGATTAATGGATGAAGTAATCGTTGGATTCAATTTTACTTCGCTACCATTCACTAATATTTTATGATTGGCCATATAACCAAAACGAATGCCAATTTGTTGATTTGCAACCGCTTTTGTTTTATAAGCTAATTTTTCTTCAAAATTATAAACTTTAGATACTGGTTCATTTAATGGAACATTATCTAAATACATAGCAAACCAAGAATTTGCTTGAAATGTAATTTCAATATTAATTTCACTATCGACCGTTAAGTTTTCTAATTCATAAGTATCGGGTGAGATTTCTTTGATTGTAAGATTTGAAATAGGCTTTTTGTCTTCTTCTTTATCTTCTTTATCCTTCACATCTTCTTCTGGTTTTGGTGTGTTGGTACTCTGGGGAGGTACTCCTCCCATATCTTTATCGTTCTTGCCAAGATTGGGAAGAACATAAGTTATAAAAGCAAAAATAAGCGCAAAAATAACTACGCCAACAATCGCAAATAAAGAAACTAAAGATAAATCAACTTTCTTAATTTTTCTTTTTTCTTTCTTTTTTGGTTTCGATATATTACTAGACTTCTTTGCGATGCTTTTTTCGACTTGTTCATGTTCATTTATTTTATTCATTAAATTAGTTGAAGTATAATCATCAATTGAAGTTACTAATTCACCTTTTATTTCATCAAAATTAACCCCTAGTACATCACAATAAGAACGTAAAAAATATCGAAGATAAGATAGATCATCTCTAAAATAAGAAATATCGCCTTCTTCAATTGCTTTGATATGACTGCTAGTTAATCTTGTCTTTGCTGAAACTTCAGCTATTGTTAAACCAGCTTCTAATCTTTTAGATTTTAATAAAGCTCCGATTTTTTCCATGTCGCACCTCGTTAGAAACACAAATACTATTTTATTATATCAATACTTGACGCGGAAGTAAATTAATAAAAGGGAAATCTTTAAGATTTCCCCCATTAGCACACTATGTAAGCCATGTTTTGTACTTTTTGTAAACAAAAAGCGGCATCATTTATCTACGCATTACACGTCCAGATGATAATTTCATTTCATTTCATCCGATTCCCCTACCAAATTTGGGTTTCTCGCTTGCGGGGTTTACCCGTTCCATCGTTATCGTTTCCGATAACGCTCGTCTCTGTGGCACTTTTAAAGAGTTTATCCATGGATATTCTTTAGGATATTCTACAGCCGTCAGGTTTTCACCTTCCTGGACTTATGACTTCATCCAGCGCAAACACTACGATCATCGCAGATCGTGCGAGCATGGACTTTCCTCTAACTATGTTAAATAGCCAGCGAATGCCCTAGTGTGTTATTGGTTATTTTGTTTGTTGCGGAATACCTCATTTTCAAGGCGTGATAATCGTTTGATAATATCAAGATTATTAACCGTTGCATTCTGATTATTTTGCATTGAATTTTTACCTTCTAATTCAACAATTTTCATCTTTAAAGTTGCCACTTCTTTTTCGTAACTTTGTAAATGGTTTCCTAATTCTTTAATTGTCGCATCATAATGTTGATAATCTTCAATGATCATATCTAAAAATTCATCGACTTCTACAGAAGAATATCCTTTAAAATCAATATTAAATTGCTTTTCTAGAACCTCTTCAACACTTAATCTGAATTTATTATCCACTAATATCACCTTCCACCTAACTAGTTTCTCAAAAATCAACTGAAATTGCAAGTAATATTTTGATTACTTCGCATTTCTTAATTAGATTATCAATAATCTAATTCATTCGCCATTCTTACTCATAAAAATCTTAAAACTTCGTATTTTTTTCTTACAGTTATGCAAGAATAGTAGAAATCTCATTGAAAATTGTATATAATGATATCGGTGATAAATATGATACAGTATCCAAATCGTAAAATGAATAAAGAACTAGAGCATAAGCCAATATCACATGTAGGTAGAGGAATGTCTTTAGAAAAAGATTTAAACGATTCGAATGGCTATTATTTAGATTGTGATAAAGCTGTTATTCATAAAAAGCCAACTCCGATTCAAGTAGTTAAAGTTGATTATCCTAGTCGTAATTGTGCGAAGATTGTAGAGGCATATTACAAAGTCGCATCAACAACCGATTATAATGGAATTTACCGTAGTAAAGCAATTGATTTTGAAGCAAAAGAAACGAATTCAAAAGTATCGTTTACATTTAAAGCAATTCACGAGCATCAAATTAATCATTTAGATGCCATCCTTCGACATGGTGGTATAGCCTTTGTAATCTTGCGTTTTACGCAATTTGATGAAACCTATTTGATTGATGCTGCACCCTTGATTACCATGTATCGACTTCCGAAAAAGAAATCGATCACGTATCAAGAAGTAAGAAGCATTGGACATTTGATTAAACAAGGATTAACCCCTCGTCTACGTTATTTAGATGTTGTAGATGAATTGTATTTTAATCAATAAGTTTCATATAGTTAGTGTTATGTATAAGAAAATGGAGATATAACTTCGATGAAAAATCTAAACGAAAAGAAAAACAACAATCAAAATGGAACGACAAATAAGCCTAAGAATAAACGGAAGCGATTAAATAATGTTGTAATTGGTTTTTTATCGCTTGTTTTAATTGGTGGTGTTTGTGCTTTTTTCCTTTTAGGTAGTATTATTAACGAAGCAGGTCATATTAGTGATAAAGAATTTAATTCAACCGATTCGAATCCTTTATATGATAATGAAAATGTTGTCTTTACTTCCATTGGTAAAGAGCAACGTGAAAGTATCAATTATGAAAAAGTTCCACAATCCGTTATTGATGCCTTTCTATCGATTGAAGATTCTCGCTTTTTCATCCACAATGGTTTTGACTTACCGCGTTTTCTAAAGTCTGCTGTATCCAATGTATCCAGTGGTTCTCTATCTCAAGGTGGTTCAACCTTAACAATGCAAATGGTAGATAACATTCGCGTGGATCAATTAGCTCAAACCAATAATCCACTTGAGAAAATTAAACGAAAAGTTCAAGAAATTTGGTTAAGTATGGATTCAGAAAGTCGTTTCACAAAAAAAGAAATCTTTGAAAAGTACTTAAATAAAATTAATTTTGGTGCCGCTCGTGGTATTCAAAAAGCTGCATCCTTCTATTTCAATAAAGATGTGACACAGTTAACCTTATCTGAGTCAGCATTCTTAGCCGGTGTTATCAACGCTCCTGGTCGATACAATCCCTACATAAGTCATGATAATTATGTGCGTGGAGAACAACGCCGTAATGTTACCCTTGATTTAATGTATAAACATGGATATATCACAGAAGAAGAATGTAAATTAGAAAAATCAACAAAATTAGCTTTCGCTTTATCGGGCCTTAAATTATCGGCTACCGATTCTTATCAAGCCTTTATTGATGCCGTTGCCCAAGAAGCTAAAGATGAATATGGCGTTAATATTTACAGCGATGAAGTTGCCGTTTACACCACGTTAGATAATGGTGCACAACAATTGAGTGATGAAATGGTCAATGGCGATGGCATCACTTTCCCAAGTGACCCAATGTTTCAAACTGGATTTACCTTTATGGATAATCAAAATGGTGAAATATGGGCAATTGGTGGAGGACGTGGCTATACGGGTGATGATAACATGCGTATCAATCGTGCTTATGATTACAAACAAACCGGATCCAGTATTAAGCCAATCTTAGATTATGCTCCGGCCTTTGATAAATTAGGTTGGGCTACTTCCCATACCTTACGTGATGTTCCAATTGCTTATCCTGGAATGAATAATTTCGTTATTCGAAATGCAAATGGTTCTTATATGGGCGATGTCCAATTAAAAGAAGCAGTCGCACGTTCCTTAAACACAACAGCAATTAGCGCTTTAAGTGAATTAGTTGCACTTGATAATGGAATTAATAATTCTGTTTCGATGTTGAATAAACTTGGCTTCCGCGATATTAGCAAACAGCCTCCCGGTGACATTGAAGCAAATAACTTTAGTTTAGGTTATGGTATTGGTGGTTCCGATATGGTGGCTACCCCAACGCAAATGGCGGGTGCCTTCTCAATCTTCGCTAATCATGGACAATATATCAAACCTCATACGATTCGTAAAATTGTCTTTAAAGATAAAAAACGTGAACCGATCGTTGCCGATTACAATCCCGTTAATATTATTTCTGAAGACGCTGCTTATATGATGTCGACTTTATTAAAAGATGCAGTCGATGGTAACTGGTATAATCTATTACAGATTCTTCAAAACCCTTTCCCTGTCTATGCCAAGAGTGGTACATCGGACTGGGGTGAAGCCGGTGAAAAATATGGTATTCCTAAATTCGCAATGCGTGATAAATGGATTGTTGCCTACACGAGTACATGTACCGTAGCAACATGGGCTGGTTATGATTATGATGCAACGAAATATAATGCGAATACTTATGTAACAACAAATCAAATGTTAGTGAATGTTCCAGGCCAAATCGGTAAGAAATTATTAGCTTATGGAAATAAGAAACATCCAGCTTCCGCATTAAAACAACCAGCTGGAGTAACTAGTATCACCCATGTTAAAGGTAAATTCCCTTATGCAACACCTCCGGAAGGAACCCCAAGTGATATGATTGCAAGTGGCTTAATCCGTAGTAAATTTGCGAAGCTTGAAACATTAACACCAGATCCAATTGATAAACTAGCAGCATTTAGCGCAACCTTTAAAGATGAGACAAGCGATAACATGGTCTTGACGTTTACGCCATATCCAAATGCTGAAAAATTAAAACCAGCTTCTCATACCCAAAGTATTAAGGGTAGTGGTGGAACCATCACGGGAAATGTTTATTATGACCCGGCCTTCTTATATGGTGAAATTGTGTATAAAGCAAGAGTCAGCGTCGATGGAAAAGAAATTGGTGATTATACCTTATCTTCCGATAAATCTGAACAAGTGATTCCAATTGATTATGGAAAAACGGCTGAGATTTGTGGTTATTATGCCTATAAGAACACCAATACAAATAAGAGCAATGAAGTTTGTACTAGTGTAACGCGTGGTACAAAACCAGAGGCAGAGGAAAAACCAACTCCGGATCCAATGACTCCACCGGATAAAAAAGATTAATTAAAAAGAAGTAAGTATTGTGATTTTCATCACTCTAAACTTGCTTCTTTTTTTGTTGCTTGTATTTTTCTAATTTTTCCTTCTTACAAAAAGATATAAATGGACAATCTTCACAAATAGGATTGCGCGCCATGCATTGATAGCGCCCAAAAAATATAAATAGATGATGGGCTCGATTCCAGCGTTCTCGCTTGATTTTAGCGCAGCATTTCTTTTCTACGGTTTCTACACTGTCTTGTACTTTCGCAAGCCCTAGCCGCTTAGAAACGCGTTCTACGTGGGTATCTACCGCAAAGGATGGAATATCAAAGAAAACGCTGCGTACAACATTGGCAGTTTTTCTTCCTACTCCAGCCAAACTAGTTAAATCTTCCATTGAACTGGGAACATCACCAGAAAAACGTTCAACTAAGGATTGGGATAAGGAATGAATCATTCTAGCTTTATTATGATAAAGTCCAATTCTTTTTAGATAGGGTTCAATTTCTAACACGGTTGCTTCACTAAGAATTTGGGGTGTTGGAAATCTTTCAAATAAAGCGGGTGTTACTTTATTCACCGCTTCATCGGTTGTCTGTGCTGATAAAACAACAGCGATGATTAACTCAAATGCATTTTTATGAAGCAGCGCACAATGTGCTTGTGGAAACAAAACTTCTAAATGATCGAGTATTTCATTGGCATCCATCATCGTTCGCCTTTTTCAATTTGCTCAACACTTAAATGCTTTGCTTTCCAATCGATTAAAATTCGTTCGATATAATCAAAACTCTTTTTATTATAAATAACAGCTTCACGCAGTGCATAAATTATCATTTTCTGCTCATAAAGCGAAGTCCATTGTGATAATCTTTCCATTTCTTTTTGCGTTAAAGGACGTGCAAACTCATTTTCAAATAAATTAAAGATTGATTCATCAAAAGCTGTTTTCGTGGTATTTTCACTTGTGAAGATACCATCAATATTAAAAATTACTTTACCATTTTCATACAACACTTGTAAATAACCACGCGTGGAAAGAGTTGAAAGCAATTCATCAATTTCATCATTATTCTTCTTTAATTTTTTACCTAACGTAACATGATCAATATTAATTTTTTGTTCATTAAAATAATCAATTAACATAATCATCATTGCTTCTTCCCCATTAAGAGCAATCTCTTCAAGATGTTCCATTATATAAGAACGTCGTTCAATATAAGGGGCATTCCACCAATTATTCATTACAATCCCTCCCAATAATATACTTTTGTGAATTTATCATAATCTAAATATAATTCTCGTTTTGCTTCTTTAATCACATAAACAGCATTTTTCTTTCCATAGCCTAAAGAAACCTTTGGATTTACAAATTGATAATCCTGTATGGCAATCGCTAGAGCTTTATCATCTTTTCGCGTTTTCGCCTTGCGTTTCATAATCGGATCACCATTTTCATCAAACCACATAATCTGTTGTTTATATTCTCCTTGATAGGTAATATAAGAAAAAGCATGACGGTTTATTTCATCAATACCTTTGTATTCCCTTTTAATCTTATCGACAACCAATTGAATATCGTGATCATATTTTTGAACTGGTCCAGTAATAAAATTAGCTATATTTAGATAAAGGACACAAACTAAAATAAGGACTAATAATAAAGATTTACTAATTGTATTAAAATTGAATTTCATTATTATCACTCCTATCTTCATATATTATACACTATTTTTAATTGAATTGTCTTAACTAAGAATTATAATTTCTCAATAATTGCTTTGGTGAAGATTGCCGAACGCTCACTTGCTTTCTTTACATATGTTGTGAAATCAAGGTGTGAATTTTCTTTATGAGCAATATCGGATAAAGAACGAATCACGATAAAAGCTACGTTAAAATGATCGCATACTTGAGCAATCGCTCCAGCTTCCATCTCAGCACAAATTACTTCTGGAAAATAATTAAGAATTTCATCAATTTTATGATCATCGCAGATAAATTGATCACCACTTGCGATGCTTCCAACCCATGTTGATAGTTCTAGTTCTTTAAAAACTGCTTCCACAATCTTTAATAAATGTTGATCACTTTTAAATCGTTTTCCTCGACCACTTTCCCCATCGATGCCCGATGTATCATAATCATATTGAATCACATGATCACTTACAACTAGGTCCAATACTTCCTGTGTTTCGATTAAGCCTCCTGCTGTGCCAATATTGATGACATACTCAATCTGATAGCGATCAAGTAAAATCGTTGTCGACATCGTCGCATTTACCTTACCAACCCCACTCAGCATTAAAACCACTGGGTGCTTGTTTAGTTTTCCTTCATAAAATACCAACTGATGAAGTGTTTTAACTTCCACATCTTCCATATAGTTTAATAATGCATCACATTCAATTTGCATTGCCGCAATAATCGCAATCATTTTATTCCTCCTTAAAACCTACAAAAAAGATTTTTTCTCCTGGTTGAATTCCTTTTAAATCAAAATCAGTAAACATCTCTACTTTAAAGCCAATCAATTCTAATTGTTGCTTGATCCAACTTGGTTGATAAACTCTTTGTCGATGTTGTTCCAATTGAGCATGAGCTTGTTGATCAAAAAAGATAAAATTCTGATACAGTTGATCATCGTCACTTTGAATACTCCATTCATATTGTAAATCATGAACGGTTCCCTCTTCATAGAATTCTTCTTTAAATTCATCCAAACGATCGATTGAATGAACATCAAACAAAAAGGTTCCTTTGGTATGTAAGCATTGATATACCTTTTTAAATAAAGTGATGATTTCATCATCTTCGATTAAATAATTCAAACTATCACAATAGCATGTAACGATATCATAATTCTTTTTCACTTGGTAGTTATTCATATCCATAACAAAAAAATTAACTTTATCACTATCTGGTTTTGCTTTTGCTTGTTTCAACATTTCCTCACTAAAATCAAAAGCATCCAGTTCATAACCATGTTTTGCCAATTCAATTGAGAAGTCGCCACTTCCACATGCCATATCTAAAACTTTCTTCCCACAAGAATGTTTTATCGTAAAATCTACCCATTTTTGAGTCGCAATCGGATCTTCCACTAAACTATCATAATAAAGAGCTAATTGTTGATAGATCATTGTTTAAGTTCCACTTGTAACACATCGCCATAAAGCTTTTCAAGCTTATAAAGTGCTCTTTCTTCCGTTTCAAAAACATGGACAATGACTTGTTGGCAATCAACTAAAATCCAGGGACTTCCTTGATTTCCTTCGATTCCTCGAACTTCATAACCATTTTCTTTAACACAAGTTGCGATATAATTAGCAATTGCATTTACCTGTGTAGAATTACTTGCGGAGGTAATAAAAACATAATCGACAAAAGGGCTATGATCTTTAAAATCATATAAAATGGTACCTTCCCCTTTTTTCTCATCAATTGCTTTTTTAATCACTTCTAATATTGTTGGCATTTGCTTATTTCCCTTCTTTTTTTAAAAATGTTTGTTGTTGTTGCTTTACTAAATCATAACCTGCTCGAAGGTTTTTCTTACTTTGTTCAATTTCACTACTTGAATCATAACCACGACTTGGATCTAATTTATCTGCAATGAATAAAATCATTGCTAGTTTTTGTTTTGTTGAGCCAATAACATGATGAGCAATCGCAAATAATATTTCTCGATCCTTTATTTTATAAAAACGCTCTACATGATGACTCGCTAAATCCGCATGCCATAAAGCCATCGGTGTGGTACATTTATCACTTTCCCAGCACTTCATAAACCGTTCTGCTTTGTCACGTGGCCATTCCTTACAAACATCGTGTAACATACCAGCAACATAAGCTTTTTGTGGATCTACTTTATGACACTTAGCAAGTTCAACGCATAACTTTGCGACACTAACACTATGTTGATAACGTTTTTCACTCATACAACTTTGAACCAAGCTTTCTAAATATAAATAATGTTCTCCGATATAAGAACGGGTTGGATAAGCTAATGAAGTTAAATCACCTTTACGAACTTGACTTGAACTTATATCAATTTCTTTTAAAGCTAATTGCTTTAACTGTGGATGAGCATCCATCTTTATTTGATTACGTGGATAGACATAAAACTGAATCAATTGATATAATTCATCAATATCTTTCCATTTTGATAATTGTTGTGCTTGATCACTTCCAATTAACCACAAAAAGGTATCCTTTGGATACATTTTTTGTAGTTGTTTAACACTATCAATGGTATAGGAACAACCTTTTCTCATTATTTCTAAATTACATAATTTCATCTTACGATACGGTTTAATTGCACATTCAATCATCTTTAAACGATCCTGAAAAGGCGTTGATGTTTGTTGCTTTAATGGCGTATCAAAAGTCGGCATGAACCATACCGCTTCTCCTATATGCTGTGCAAGCGCTGCTTTTGCGATTTGAAGATGACCCTTATGAATTGGATCAAAACTTCCTCCCAGAATAACAATGCGCATCGTTACATCTCCAATTTATTTTTCTTACTACGGCGATATAAAACACAAGTTCTACCGATAATTTGAACAATTTCACTATGGGTATTCCCCGCTAAATCATAAGCAGCTTCTCTTACATTAATTGGGCAGGTTTTTAATAATGAAATTTTAATCAATTCATGTGCTTCTAAAGAATCACCAATTGTTTTAATTAAGTTTTCACTAATACCTTCTTTTCCAACTTGAAATAAAGCACTTTTACTATGAGCTATGGTTCTAAGTTGTTTCTTCTTTTTTGTATCTAACATTAAATCATCGCCTTTCTAAACGTTACATTTACATTCTTTGCTACAAACACGCGAATCTTTTCCACATCACCATGAAGGCAAAACCAGCCAAGACCATGGATAACAACATCTAATTTATCTTCAAATTTAGTACTTTCAAACATCTGCATATCGTCAAAGCTATCACCAATCGAAGGCTTTAAAATGCCTCCCATATGTTTACTCCACAATTCATCTCCATTTGCTTGTTTCCCACGGTGAATAGTTAAACCTTGGGCAAAATAACAAACGCAACTCACTTGTTCACAATTAAATAAATCCAAGCGAACTAAGCCACCAATCGCAATGCTTTGATCCAAGCGCAATTGATACGTCCGCGCTTTTAAAGCTCGATCAGGAATGACTTGTTTTAATAGTTGATCATCAATATACGATAACAAAGAATCAAGACGGGCAATCCCCGGTGTATCATATATCGTATAGCCTTCAAATGACATTGGCAAAAAATCCAACGTGGTGCCTGGATGACGTGATGTTGTCAAGCTTGTTGATGAAGCACCAAACAAAGCATTTAATAATGTGCTCTTACCAGCATTCGCCATTCCCATTACGATAACATCTCGATCAAAGCGTTGTTTCGTAATCATTTTTTTTACTTCTTCAACTGAATGGTTATGATCTAAGAAAGCACCTTTTGCTAAATCATTACAAATAACGATTCCTTGTACTTGTAAACCTTCCCCTTTTAATCTTTGTTGAATAAATTGAGTTAGTTTTTCATCACCAATCGTATCCGGTAATAAATCTCTTTTTGTCGCAATCATCACAATATCTTTCCCAAATAAATGACGATTTAAACCTTTTAATAAACTCGCTTCAAAGTCGAATAAATCTACAACCCAAAGAATTAAGGCATCCATTTTAGAAATTTTATTTAATATTTCATCCCCATCAATTCCCTGTTTCATTGATATACTCACATCATCATAATGGGTGATTCTAAAACAACGTTTACAATAATCCTTTTCCATATTCGGTGTATATCCTAATTGATCTTCATCGCTATCTTGTAACATAATTCCACAGCCGATACAACGTTTACTCATCAAACTCTCCTCTCACTAGCCATTTCTTCTTTGCTAGTAAATAATAAATTATATTTTCAAAGATACGATTAATCTTCGTGAATTTCATATCTCTTAAAACAACTGGGCTACTTAAAATTGTATAAAACTTCATTCGCTTTGCGCCAAAGATATCGGTTAAGAGTTGATCTCCTAAAACTGCAATTTCTTCTCGTTTATAAGGATTATCTTTTAAACATTTTTGGTACGTAAGCTTTAAAGGTTTCATCGCAAAAGAATAATAAGGTACCTGCAGTGGATCAGCAAATGTCTTTACTCGCTCTTCTACATTATTAGAAATCAATATTAATTTAATTCCTATTTCTTTGACTCTTTTTATAAAATCGATGACGTCATTATTTGCAACCGCAATATCATGTGCTACAAGGGTATTATCAATATCGCAAATCAAAAGTTTGATTCCGCGCGCTTGTAATTTATGTAAATCAAGTGTAGCAAATGATCGAATATAATAATCGGGACAAAATAATGACAACATAAACTTCCTCCTTTATAAAGACACTTTATAGTTTACCATGATTAGAATAAAAATTATAGATAAAACGCACGTAGATCATCGATTTGCATGCGTTTAATGATATTCGTAATAAAGTAAATAATCCGTATGATTCGCTTTGCCTTTACATATATTGAACTAGGTGAGAAAAATGTTTTCATTAATCTTAGATTTAATGTCATCCGCATTATGTTATATCGGCTATATTAAAAGCAATTCTTTTCTTCAACCATTGAATAAAGAAGATGAAGCTCATTACATTTCTTTGTTGGTAGATAAAGATGAAGAAGCAAGAAATCAATTAATTGAACACAATCTTCGCTTGGTTGCTCATATTGTAAAGAAATACGATATTAAAAAGGAACAAAGAGAAGATTTAATTTCCATTGGAACCATTGGTTTAATTAAAGCAGTAGATTCCTTTAAGCCAGAAAAAGGTCACAAACTTACCACCTATGCTTCGCGATGCATTGAAAATGAAATATTAATGTATTTACGTTCCGCCAAGCATTATTTTCAAAATGTTTCTTTAAATGATCCAATTGCACAAGATAAAGATGGGAGTGAAATCACCTTAATTGATGCGATTGCATCTCCCTGCGATAAATCAATTATCGATACGATGTTATTAAAAGATAATATTGATAAACTCAACGTCTTTATTCATGTATTAGATGCTAGAGAGTTATCGATTGTTACCAAACGTTTTGGTTTATATGGACAAAGAGAACAAACGCAAAGAGAAATTGCCCAAGCGATGCATATTTCAAGATCTTATGTTTCAAGAATTGAAAAAAGAGCTTTTATGAAGATCTATCGAGAATTTAAGAAGAATGAAAAAAAGATATGATTTTAATCATATCTTTTCGAGCATTTAAGCTAAAATCATTGCCGTTAAATCCATTGGATCAACAATTTCTCCATCTTTATAAACACGCATATTACCGGAAGCAATTTCATCAATTAAGATTACTTCATCTTGATAGAATCCATATTCAAATTTAATATCATATAAATCTAAGCCTTTTGTTTTTAAATCGTCTGCAACGATTTTAGTAATCGCAAGGGTTTTTGCTTTTACTTCTTCAAATTGCTTTTCACTCATTACATGTAAAGCAACTAAGCCTTCTTTTGTGACAATTGGATCGCCTAAATCATCGTTTTTAAAGGTCATTTCGACATAGCCACCATCTAGTTTAGCGCCTTCTTCAATGTAGTCGCTATAACGGCGATAAAAGCTTCCTACGGCACGATAACGACAGATTACTTCCAAGCCTTTTCCAAAGGTTGTTGCTGGTAATACTTCCATTTCACATTTATCAACATCGGCATTTACATACTGTGTTTTAATACCTGCTGCATGAATCTTTTCAAAATAATAAATGCTCGTTCTTAAGTTCGCACGGCCAATTCCTTCGATTTGTAAGCCAACCGTATTAGCACCTGGATCAAATACACCATTTTCTCCCGTTACATCATCCTTAAACGCTAGTAAGTAATTACCATTATCTAAAGCAAATACATTTTTAGTCTTACCTTCATAAACTTTTTTCATTTTATTGCGCCTCCATTTTTTTACAGGGTTATTTTATCACATGCATACTTACCCGTATATATTTTTTAAGAAAAAAATTAAATTAATTATAAATCCATAAAATTACGATAATATAAATCAAGATTCAATTTTTCATTCATTTTCTTAAGTGCTTCTAAAAAAGCTGGTTTATCAAATATCGCAAGTTCAATATAACAATAAACGGTTCCAATCGCACTACCAATGGTACGTGCGATGGTCAAAGGATATAATAATTCATGAATTTCTTTTTCTAATTGAGAATTTAATAAAGCAATTGCTTCTCCATCCTTTGCATGTTCATAATAGATATATCCATATTCCCCTTCTTTATCCTTTAAATCTTGACAAGAATCAAATTCATTATTTTGAATTTCTTCAAATAAGATTGGATTAGAAGTAGCAACAACTAACATATCTTTACGAACTCCACTACCTTTTACTTCTTCATTTAATTTATAAACACTGTAGATTTGCGTTGGATCATGGTATTCATGCCAATCTTTATCAACGATAATATCACAGATATCTTCATATAAATTTGGTAAAAGGACAACATTTTCGTCATCGCATTCCTTTTGAATAACTTCAACACTAGCAATTCGTGCTTCCATTTCTAATTCACCGACAAAGAGTTGTAACATATAGCCCGTTATCTGCTTTTGACGCCGTTCTTCCATGTCTTTAAAAGCTGGACTGTATACTTTTAAATGAAGTGCTTTGATATTATCATCAATTGTATAATATACTTTGAAATCTAAGCCACTGTATTCGATATCTTTCACGCTTAAAGACATATGCGCTGCTCGATGCGAACAGGGATGAATATAACTATTCACAATCCAGTTTTCTAAGAGTGATTGTGGTGCATTGTGTTTAATCGCATCACAGATATACTGAATTGTTTTATTCCCACCAGTATCAAAGGTTAACTCAAAGAAATCATCTTCTTCATCAACGATAAATCGACAACCAAATAACTTTAGTGCCTGATCGTTTAAAGGTTCAATGATATCATGAATCAAAGGATGATTTTCCTCACGAATGGCTATTTCTAATGGGCCTTGGATTTTTTTAAACTCCTGCCAGAATTCCACAATTCTATTTCTTAACATCCTCGATCTCCTTCCATTTTTTCATTAAACAATACTGTGCTACTTCGTAATCATCGTTTGTTATCGTACTCATTAAAGTGAATCCAAAATGTTCAAAATAGGATACATTATCCGGATTGTTTGTTTCAACGGTAATATCCAATTGATGAGCGAAAGCATAAGCTACTAACTCATTCATCAAGTGAGTGCTACATCCCGTTTTACGTTTTCTTTTAACCGTATAGATTAAATCAAGATGTAAATAAGCTTTGTTTTCAAAATCTTTAACCCAACTACTTGTAAACATTCCATAACATTTTAATGCATGAATGATTTCTTCTAAGTTTTGAATATCTTTAATTAACATCGTTAATTTTAAATTAAAACATACCAAACGCCAATAATAATTTATTTTATTATTAATTCTTTCATCAAAGATAATCATAACACTGTTACACTTCTTATCATCACTATAAAAATGCGCAAAAGGTTGAATCGCTTTTATATAATAGCGAAGTAAGCGTTGCATAATCGCTAAACGTTTTTTCTTTACTGGAAATACAACTTTAAAGAGTGGATCTTCTTGAAAGTTTTTCGCAAGATTAATATATAAATGATTAATCTCTTCTTGATTTAATTGATATAACTCATTCATCGTTCATTTTCACACTCGCTTCCATTATCCTAACATTTTCATAAGATACTGCTTCACTCATAATTTCATCTTCTTCTAAATGATTTAAAAGATCATTCACAAAAGCTTGAATTTGATATTTAAATTCGCATTTTTCATGTTTTTCTTCAAATACAGTTATTTGATCTCCTTGATGTAGATAAGCTTTTTCACTCTTCCAAAAATCAGGTACTTCAATATAACCACAATCACCATAGATATAAGCAATATTCTTTGTTGCTAAACCAATGCCACCACGAATGGATGCCATCACTTGGTTTTCATAGGTTAGAAGTACTTGGGTTAAATCATCGACACCACTTTCATTTAAAATTGAACTTGCTTTAAAATCAAGGATAGGACTATTTATCAAATAGTTACAATAGCCAAGAGGATAAATACCTACATCGTATAAACCGCCACCACCATCTTGTTTTTGATAAACCCAATGATCTTGAGGACCTTGAAACTTATATGAATAACTTGCTTCAAGATAGCGAACTTTCCCAATTGCACCCGTTTCCATCCATTTTTTCACTTGTTTTGTCGTAGGTAAAAAATTAGCTTTAAAAGCTTCCATTAATAATAAATGATGCGTTTTCGCATAATGAAAAGCTTCTTTTACTTGCTCTGCATGAATCATAAATGGTTTTTCACACATAACATGTTTCCCATGTTTTAAGGCTTCCATAACCATATTAAAATGAGCTTGGGTAGGTGTTGCAATATAGACAGCATCAATGTTTTCATCCTGTAAACAGGCTTCATAACTGGCATAGGCATGAGGAATATGATATTGTTCTTTAAACGCTTCTGCTTTTTCTAAACTACGTGCTGCTACTCCATATATTTGTAAGTGATTGACTTTATTCATTCCTTTGATGACACGATGTGAAATATTACCCGGACCTAATAATGCAAATCGAATTGTTTTCATATGATATCACCTCGGTTTATATTATATCATATAATAAGTATCCAATATAAAAAAAAGTACTCATTGTGATTGCTCACGCATAAAATGCGTAAGCTAATCATTAACAATCAGTGCTTTTCTTAGTTTTTCTATGATTTTCTTTTCTAAACGAGAAACTTGAACTTGTGATATATGTAATTGATTTGCAATTTCATCTTGTTTCATTCCTAAATCATAGCGATAATAAAGAATAAGTTGTTCTCTTTGAGCTAAATGAGCGATTTCTTTATCCAGTGATAAGCGCATTACAATATCTTCTTCTTTACGATTGGCTACTTTATCGGATAGATGAATTTCATTCCCATCTTTTTCAAAGATTGGCTCATCAAGTGAATAAATAAACTGATTTGCTTCAAACGATAGAATCACATCGCTCACTTCAATTTGCATTTCATCGGCAATTTCTTGATAGGTCACATCACGATTATAATTCTGCATTAATTGTTCTTTTACTTTAATCATCTTTAAATAGCCTTCTTTTAAAGATCTTGAAATACGCATATTACCATCATCACGAAAGAAGCGTTTAATTTCACCCATAATAACCGGAACGGCATAAGTTGAAAATTTTACTTCATAGCTGTTATCAAATTTATTAATTGCTTTCATTAAACCAATACAACCAATCTGAAATAACTCCTCACTTGCTAAACGGCTATGTGAAAAACGTTTCACAATGGCATATACAAGTGGTGAATTTGCCTTTACAAATTCTTCCTTTAGCTCATTATCGCCGTTTTGAATTGCTATAATTGCTTTTTCATTATCGATTATGTCCATCGTGCTCACTTAATTTCTTAACAATTGTAATGCATGTCCCCTTGTTAAGCGAAGATACAATCTTAAATTCATCGGAAAAAGTTGACATAATCGTAAGTCCCATCCCACTTCTTTCCAAATGTTCTTTACTTGTATAAAGTGGTTGCATCGCTTGATCAATATCTTCAATGCCACAGCCTTCATCCTGTATCACAATCTTTACTTCTAAGGCATCGTTGTATTCCATATGCAATGATATAATCCCGGCTGGATTATTTTCATATCCATGAATCATCGCATTCACTACGGCTTCGGCAATAATTGTTTTAATCTCCATCACTTCATCTAAATTAGGATTCAAAGGCATTAGAAAGGCAATTGCACATGTACGAGCAAACGCTTCATTTTCTAAGTTAGCCGTAAAGTTCAATGTCATCGTATTCATATCTTTACCTCATTTCTTTCATACTCAATAATTTGAAATATGCCTGACATGTGAAACAATGTTTTATTAGCAGGAGACAAGTTACATAGGATTAAACGAGCATTGTAACGTGCTAGTTGTTTGTAACGAGCAAGTACAAAACCAATTCCAGTACTGTCGATAAAGCTTATTTTTTCAAAATCCATTTTCACGATCGAAGGTGGATCTTGATCAATTAAGTCGATGCAGGTTTGTTTTAAATTCGATAACGTTAAATTATCCAAATCACCATCAAAATAAAAATATAGAGTGTTAGCAATACGTTTATGTTTCATATTATGATCCCTCCAAGCCACATAGTAGCATGAATTAAAACCTTACAGTAGAAATGCGACAAAGGCTCTGTTGCTTCGACAAAAAAAGATGTGAAATCACATCTTAAGTTAATATTTTTATAAAAGATTTAAGAAGAATATCTTTATAATTTAAAGGTTCAATTTTATGATCAATATATAAAGGTGCTTGAATGCTCGTCCCATTTTGCATTTTTATTTTTAAGCTTGCGATTATTTTACCCTTTTTATATGGTAGTGATTGGTTCAAAAGAGTGATTGTGCGTTTTATTTCTTTACTGGTTTTACCTTTTTCAATGATCGCAATCACATCATCTTTGCAGCGCAAATTAGCGGATTGAGGTTTGCCATTATCAAATTTAAGTTGCTTTATTAATTTGTTTTTAGGAAGATATAATTCACTAACAAATAATGAAAATCCATAATCAAGTAATTGTTTGCTTTCACTATTTCTGATTTTCGCATTTGCTTCTCCCATTACAACACTGATTAAACGAACATGATTGCGTTTTGCGGTTAAGGTAATACAGCTTTTTGCTTCTTGAGTAAAGCCAGTTTTTAAACCATCCACACCTGGATATTGTTTTAAAAGTTTATTCGTATTAACCAGCCAAAATTTTTTATCGCTGTTTTCTCTAATATAGGCATCATATTTTGATGTGATAGCAAGCAAAGCTTTTCCTCCCGTTTTTAGTAATTGACGAGCGATCATTGCCATATCTTTCGCACAAGAATAATGTTGAGGATCATGTAAACCACTGGCATTTTGAAAGTGTGTATTTGTAAGTTTTAAAGTACTTGCTTTTTCATTCATTTGATTGATAAAGTGTTCATTACTTCCGGCAATTTTTTCGCCCATTGCCACCATCGCATCGTTTGCCGAAGCGATGCAAATGGCTTTTAAAAGATCACTTACCTTCATTCTTTCATTCACTTCTAAAAACACCTGAGAACCACCCATACTAGCAGCTAATTCACTGGTTATTACTTCATCACTCACTTTGATGTTGCCTTTGTTTATCGCCTCGTATATAAGCAACAGACCCATCATCTTTGTCATACTAGCTGGATACAAACGATCGTTTTCTTTCTTCGCAAAGATTACCTTTCCACTATTAAATTCCATTAAATAAGCACTTTTCGCATTTGGCGCTAAATCAATTTCAGTTGCCTGAATCGGCAACATATAACCATTCATTAACAAACAAAAACTAATTAAGCCTAGCATCATCTTCTTCATCTTTTATCCCTCAATAAAGAATATGAAGGAAACCTTGCATTTATACATAACAAAAGAAAACAACTCAATTACGAGTTGTCACATTAACTATGCTCTTCTATCGCTTCAATTAAAAAACTAACGGGACGAAATCCATCGTTACATGAAATCATCGCTGATTTAGGATTCTTCATCCACCCATCGTAAAAGTTTTCTCCACCATGAGCAAGTGTCATCACAAAGGGCGCTAAACTACTCCAAGCACTTTCACACATGCCCTGTGGCTTTTGACCATCTTCACTAATAAACTCTTGTCCAACGCGCATATCACAGGCATGTTGGATGGGGTTTTCATATTTCAAGGATAGTTCTTGGTGAAAACATACCTGCATGACGCTTATCTTACATTTTCTCATTGCTTTGATTTTTCTTATGATCTTGCTTATGATAATGGCTCATTTTTGATAAGTAAATCGTTGGGAATACAATTGAAGAAACCGCCATTATGATTAAAGATAAACTAACAATTATTTCAAAAAGATTCATTGGATTTCTCCTTTCTAATTTACATTTTTAATTTCTTATATAAAGCAAAGGCTTTTTTATTAATTGGTAAATAAAAGTCTCCAATTAATTCTTCAACGACACCATTAAAGCCTTTTTTAAAATCATATACCCCATAATCTTCCGCTTCTTTACGGAAATCACCGGATATACCATAAAAATTATAGCGGCCATAACCATGTTTGATTGCATAACAAATCATATGCCATTGTAATGCATAGGGTGCATTAAAGCGTTTGAATTCATCAAAGGTTCCACTATGTAAATAGGTTACTTCATCCCCCTGTAATACAAACATCGAACCAGCCATTGGAATTACCTTCCCATGTTGCTTCTCAAGGACAAGTGAATCCGCAATTTTTTTATGATAAAGTTCAACTGCTTCAATTAAAACTTTTTTTCTTTTAATAAATTTCTTACTTGTTTCATTTTCTTTTAAATGTTCTTCAACACTCGTTAATTCTTCAAGCGTAGTAGCTAATTCACCTTGTAGCTTTTCAAGATGTTTTTCCACATCCAAATAAGCGAGTAATAGTTTACACTCTTTGCCATATACTTCGATAAAATTACGATAATATTCGATTCCTCGATCATTAAAACTACGTCGTTTACTTGTCACATCCATCATTTCCGCAAAGATTGATAATTCATCTTCTTTTAATTCACGGACTTCAATTCCATCACGCAATGTTTTATTGATACTCCAACGTGTTTGTTGATGCATGTTAGCTAAGATTGATTCTTCACTTTCACCAACCAAAGGCAGTGTAAACATCCAACGACATTGAAAGATTGAACTATTTCCAATCGTATAGCCTTGATGAATAAATTGTTCTTCTTTAAGAATTTCCACAATATCACGATTATCAAAACCACCTTCTACTACATCCCCATTGATATCTCTTTGTTGGGCAAAAACAAAGGGATCAATATGAAAATATAAGGCTTTTTTAGTTTTTAAATAAGCGACCATATTTTCTATAAAGAAATGTAATAAAGCTCGATCTCTAAAATCAATTAATAAACCTCTTGAAGCATAATAATATTTATATAATTTCATAATTGGAATAGCAGATAAGAAACAAGCACATAATAATTCATCCTTTTCTTTAACTCCAACAAATTCAACTTCCCAATTTGAACGTTTTTTTAAACGTATTGCGGCCGCTGAATTTAAAAAATTACGATACGGATGATGCTTTTGAAACGCTTCAAATTCCGCTTCACTTATTTGTGTAAAAATCATTGTAAAACCTCCTAATACTCGCTTATTATACTATTTTAAGATACTGAAAGCAAGCTAGCTATCTCATCCTAAAACTTTAATCTTTGTCCTTATGAATCGATACGTTGATAATGAAATAATCGAAATCCAGTTCTATTTTCACTTGAAACACACTTGAAATGACTTAGGTCTAAGTTTAAATAAGTATCCCCTTGATAAGTTCCTTCCACCAAGGATAGATAAATTTCCTTCGTGTAAGCTAATCCTAATTCATAGATAGCTTTTCCACCACAAAGCATATAAGACTCATTTTGCTTTGCCCAAATAGGCAAAAACAACTCTGGTTGATGACAAACCCATCCAATCGTTTGATCCACTTCATAAGCTTCATTTTTACTTAGAATAATCAATTCACGGTCCTTTAAGCCCTTTTCCAAATGCTCATAAGTAACTCGACCCATCAATAGCTTTTTATGCATGGTAATCTGTTTAAACCATTTCAAATCTTCCTTATTTACCCAAGGCATTTTACCTTTTGATCCAATTAAGCCATTAGAATCAATAGCTACAACCATTGTAATCAATTATCTTTACCTTTTAATAATTGCAGTTCCTCTACGCTTAATTCACGATATTCGCCTTCGCCAAGATTTTCATCTAAAAACAAACCGCCAAAAGCTATTCTTGAAAGTTCAACTACTTCATTACCAACTACTTTAATCATTCTTTTTACTTGGTGGAATTTACCTTCTTGAATGGTTAAATGAATACATTTAGAATTTATCACTTCTACTTTGCCAGGACGATAATGATCTTCTTCATAAACGATTTCCTTACTTAGTCCAGCGATTTGTTGATCATCAATATCGTTTAATAAATGGACAAGATAAAGTTTATCTTTATGGTGTTTAGGCGAACATAAATAATGGGCTAATTCCCCATCGTTACTAATAATTAACAAGCCAGTTGTATCAACATCCAAACGGCCAATCGGAAACAAATCATTTCGCTGGTCGTCTAAGCATGTTAAAACAGTTGGATAAACATTATCTTTGGTAGCACTCACGACGCCTTTTGGTTTATTTAACATATAATAAACTTGTTCTTGAAATTGTATTCGTTCATCATTAAATTGAATTTGATCTTTTGTTTCATCGATATGAAAACTCTCATCGCGCATCACTTTATCATTCACTTTAATCTGGGAAGAACGAACGATTTTTCTTACTTCTTTTCGACTCATACCTAAAGCATGTGATAAATATTTATCAAGACGCATCCTTTTTACCTCGTTTCAAAAAATTCTTTAAATCAACATGAAAGATTGCTTGTGGTAAGTGGAATGCATAAGCGATTGCCAAATACGCACATACGGCTAATCCTCCACTAATTCCTAATTGGATGGTATTTATTAGCATTCCCTGTCCATAGCCCTTTAAACCAATCAGATTGCTGCCATAGCCGATTATAACAATACCACTCAAGGATAAAATCATAAAGATAATCCGATGGAAAGTGACACGCCAATTAATTAAGTAAACTTTTGATAAAGCGTAGATATCTAAACAAATACAAACCCCTAAGGATAACATCGTTGAAAGTACCATACCACTATAACCAAAGGCTACTAAGAATGGATAAGTAGTGATTACTTTTAGAATAACGTAGATGATTAAATTTCTAATATTAATCTTTTGCATGCGACAAACCATCATTAAACTACTTAAAACAGGTGAAATAGTCGATATAAAAGCTTCAATCGCAAACCAACTTAGTATTTCTTGATTTAAGTCAAGATTTGCTTCTCCGGCAATAAAGGCCATAATTGGTTTCGCAAAGATAAACAAGCAAAAAGAAATAGGAATACCGATGAATAAAACACTGTCGATGCATTCGGTAATATTCTTTCTTACGCTTTTAAAATCTTTCTTAGCTAAAGCACTTGTTATGTATGGAATAATAGCAATTGAGAAACCAGGTGCTAATACCATCGGAATGGACATAATTTTTTGAACTGGTGTAAAGACAACGGAAACAATTTGTAAGACTTCTTTTGCGCTGTTTCCATGGGCAATCAATCCCTTATTCACAAACAAAGTACTGATGATCATATCACTATAACCTAAAATGGCTACGAATAAATAAGGTAATGCGATGAATAATAATTCATTAATTAGTAATTTACGATCTGTATTGCCTTCAATTTCTTGGGCTTGGGCTGCTTTTTTTAATTCAGGCATTTGTTTTCGATCATATAATAATAAATGGATAAAAGCGAAAATTGCAGCAACGGAAGCTGAAAAAACCGCAAAATACGTTGCCCAGATTCGATCCCAATTAAATACATAAACAATCAATGCTCCAGAAACTAATAAAAAGCCAACTCGTGTTAACTGTTCTAATACTTGCGACTTTGCATAGAGTTCCATTTCTTTTAAGCCTTGGTAAAAACCTCTTAAGGCACTTAAAATCGGTACAAAAAATAAAGCAATTGAGATAACAATTAAAACATTACGCATGTTCTCAATCCCCTGCTCGCCTAAATCAGAAGCCATGATATTAGCGAAAACACCAGAACTAATCATTAAGATTAACATCGATAACAAGCCAAAAATTGCCATTAAAGATAACGACAATTTCTTTACTAATAAAGATGTTTTATAATCACCATGGGCCATATAACGAGCAACCATCGTTGCTACCGCAAAGGGAATACCTGCCGTTGCGACATTTAATATATAAGAGTATATATTAAAAGACATTCCATAATACACCATATTTTCTGGTCCTAAAATATTTTGCAGTGGTATAACATAAATAATACCGATGAATTTAGATATAAAAATTCCTGCCGAAGAAATTAAACCACCAGCAATAATCGATTGTTTGCGTTTTTCCATTAGGATTCGCCTGCAGTTTTTTCTACTTGTTTTGCATCATAGTGATAATTAAAGAAAGCTTTGCTTGTTTTTAACTTAGCATAATCTTTCCAAGTTACTAAAACATAAAGAGTAAATTCACTCTGTGAAGTTTCTCCACTTAATTGAATTCCTTTTTGAAAGCCTTTTTTATTATTCGATTGAAAAGGAATCAAATTATATTGGGCATCTTCATCATCAATAATGCCAACATTAGGGAACATGATTTTCCCATTGATCATTTTCTTATCAACTACAATCTCTTCAATGTTATACATTGCAATTTTAGGATTATCAATCGTTACCGTATATTGATACAAATTTTTCTTTACTTTATGAACTTCCAGGGCATGATCAAAAGGAATATCGTTTGACACAACATCACTATTATCTTCCACTGTTTTAACATATTCATCATACTTTTTTGAACGTTCTTCACTCGCATTGCTATTAGAAGAACAACCACTAATCATCGTAAAGCAGAGTACAAGCAGTAATAATTTACGCATGAAATCACCTCTATTAAGTATTATAACATAATTTATTATAGGAACAAACAAAAGAAAACGAAACCCGTTTTGATTTCATTCTTTCTGCTTTTTCACTTAATTAAAGATACGATGATTATTTAAAACAAACTAATTATTATCATAAATAATCATCGCACTAAAGCAATAAATCTGTTCTTCTTCTTCAACAAAAGCAGCTGTAGAAAACTTAATATCAAGGATTCGATATGTTTCATGTTGTTTTAAAAAGGCATTGATTACAACCTTTAAATCAATTTCATGTTCTTCATCAAAGACTTCGACTTGCATCATTTTATCACCTATTAAAAGTATACTAAATCAATGGCTCATGAAATGTCGAATGAGCGATTAAATTCATCAATTAATTTTTGTTTATCCCTGCTTACTACCGTTAAGGGTAAGCGCAACACATTTCTACATTCCCCTCGTAACGATAACATATATTTAATCGGAGCAGGCGATGCATCACAAAAACATAGTTGAGCATTTTTAACCATGGTAGCTTCAGCAATCGCAGTATCTTGATGATTTTCATAAGCATCGATAAAGGCTTTGATGTCCGCTAAAAACAAATGCCCTGCGACCGATATAATACCATCCATACCAGCCTGGAAGGCTTGTTTTAAATACGCGTCTTCCCCACTATATATAACAAAATCAGGATAAGCTTGCTTCATCTTTTTAACGCAATCATAATCCTTGCTCGCCTGTTTCAAACCATAAATATTAGGATGTTTATCTTTTAATGCTTTTATTACTTCATAGCTTAAAGTAACACCACAACGAGCTGGCACATTATAAAGCATAATGGGTAATTTTGTATGACTGGCAATCTTTGAAAAATGTTCAAATAAGCCACGCTGTGAAGGCTTATTATAATAAGGTGTTACAATTAAATAGCCATCAATTTCATGATTTTGAGCTTCCTTCATTAAGGTAATGGTTGTTTGTGTATTATTACTGCCACAGCCAAACCATATTTCACATCGATGGGCACATAGTTTAATCACATAGTTTAAGATTTGAAATCGTTCTTCATGACTTAACGTGGATACTTCACTTGTTGTACCACAGACAATAAAACCATCGACTCCTTCCCCTAATAATCGTAAAACGATTGTTTCTAAGGATTTATAATCAATGCATCCCTTTTTAAAAAAGGGAGTGATCAAAGCAACCATAATTTTCTTCATTTTTCACCTTCGTTATTTATCGCAAGGATTGGTTGAATCTGAATATTATTTAAAGCACTAGCAAGCGTTGCTTCTAAACTAGTCCATTTTGAGATAATACTATATGGCTTTAAGAAAGGTGCATCTTGGCTAAAGGGCAAGGTATAAATATGTTTGATATTTATTAAGCGAAAGAAATTAGGTGCAACCATTCCTAGCCCATCGTTGCTCGCTAAGCCAATCACAATATTTTTGTTATTGCGAATCATTGCTTTAGCCCCAAGGCTTACTGGTGAATCATAGATTCCATTGACAAGTTTTGCACAGATGGTTGCACTCATTGGGACAATTGCCATTATATCGTAATAATTATCTGGACCAATCTTTTCTGCTTCAAATAAAGTTGATATAATCTTATTCTTTGTGATTGATTCTAATTGTTCCATAAAATCATCACGATCAAAGAAACGCGTTGACATTTTATTAACATTGTCACTAACAATAATCTTTACTTCATTGTTTAATACTAACTTCTTTATCTCATTTAATACCGGTTGATGATTACAAAAAGATCCACATATTCCAATGATAATCTTTTTATTCTTCAGCATCCATTTCCCTCCTTATATATTCGCCAATTAACTTACCGGCACTTTTACTTGCGAAGATTGCTGGTAGGCTTTTTCCTTGAATCAAACGAATTCCATAATACAAGGCCACTTTCTCATCAATTTGATTACCACTAGCAATATCGATAATAACCGGTTTTTTTATAAATTGGCTCATTCTTTCACGATCGATTATCACAGCCGGTGCCGTATTAATAATTACATCTCCACACTCCATTTGCTTCCATTGCTGGATGCTTATCACATCTTCGTTACTTATATCATCTTCTCTACGAATTACGCGTACATGAGCTCCAATCGCTTTTAATAAAGCATAGATTGCTTTTCCACAAACTCCATAGCCAATTAAATCAATGTTCAATTCTAATATCGATAACTGGGTACTATCAATTAATAAAAACAAGACACCCTCTGCCGTTAAAACAGCATTTTGCTTGATTACTTGAGGATCTTCTAAATAATAATGAATCGGATAATGTAAGGATTGTAAGAATGGAACCGGAACACCCGCAAATATCTTTTTATCTTTTAATTGTTTATAAAACGCTTTATTTAAGCGAATCTTTCCATGACAACCTTTGATATTACCTTCTTCATCGATCCCATTAATTGGGAATACGATGATATCAGGAAGAAGCAAATCGGTTTCTTTACTAAATTCATTTATTAAATAAGTATCATATGTTTTACTTAAATTAAGATATACTTCTAACATTTCTTTATTACTATGAACGACTCCTAATAACATACGTTACCTCCTTGGTATTTCATACTATGTATAAAAGCCCATTTGGTGTATAAAAAAAACAAGTTAGTTTTCAACTTGTTTAATGACAAAATAATTTCGTTTGCCTCTTTTTATTAAGGTTAAAGAATCATACAATGCATTTTCTTTATCAATGATTGTTTGTGGATCTTGAATTTTTTCTCCATTGATTTGAATGGATCCCTGATTAATCCATTCTCTTGCTTCTCTTTTACTTGAAGCGATGTTACTATCAACCAAAACATCAACGAGTTCTTTATGATTGCCAATTTCTTTTATTTCAAAACCATGTAATGCATCTTTGCATTCATCGCTTGATAATGATTTAATATCACCACTAAATAAGGCATTGGTAATCTTTAAGGCTTTATCATATTCCTCTTGACCATGTAAGAAACAAACAACTTCTTTGGCAAGGACTTTTTGAGCTGCTCGTTTATGTGCTTCGTTTTTAACTTGATCTTCCAATGCATCAATTTCTTCTTTGCTTAAGAAGGTTAACTTTTTAAGATAATCAATGACTTTTTCATCTTCCGAATTGACTAGGAATTGATACATTTCATAAGGGGATGTTTTGCTTTTATCTAACCAAACCGTACCTGTTTCACTCTTTCCAAATTTTGTACCATCGGCTTTTGTTATTAAAGGCATCGTTAATCCATAACATTTAACATCCGTTCCATGTTTTTTACGGATTAATTCTAGGCCACTGGTAATATTACCCCATTGATCTTGTCCACCAATTTGTAAAGTACAATTATGACTTTCATATAAATGTAAGAAATCCAAAGATTGAAGAATCATATAAGAGAATTCAGTATAAGAAATACCACTTTCTAAACGACTTTTCACGGTATCTTTACTCAACATATAATTCACATTAAAGAACTTTCCATAATCAATTAGAAAATCTAAAATAGAAATATCTTTTGTCCAATCATAATTATTAACCATCGTAAAGCCAAATAATTTTTCGATTTGCTTACTTAACGAAGCATAATTATAATCCAACTTTTCCTTACTCAACATCGTTCTTTCCCCAGTTGCCTTTGGATCACCAATAAAACCGGTAGCTCCACCAACTAACATAATTGGGTGATGTCCATGTTCCTTTAAGCGTTTCGCACATAGCAAACTAGAATAATGACCGATATGTAAACTATCTCCGGTTGGATCGGTTCCAATATAGAAAGTTAATTCGCCATTGTTTAGGGCATCTTCTAATTCAGGGGAAGTTATATCATTTACTAAACCTCGCCATTTCAATTCTTCAAATAATTTCATCTTCTTCATCCTTTCAAAATAAAAACGTCCTCAATCCAAGGACGCTTTAGCGTGGTACCACCTTAGTTCATCAAATTCATGATGCACTTAAACTCGTAACGTGAGTGAAACGGTTTTATTTTAATAAAACAGCTCAAAGGTGTATTCAATAAGTTCCCTGGATGATCTTTCAGCAAGCCAATCATCTCTCTAAACATTTCGCTTATTTACTATTTCTTATCATGCGCTTATTCTATAAGTATAGATAATATTAAACAATTGTCAATCTTTATTTCGTTGATTGGCGAGGCGTATAAATATAAGATAATTCAATTTCTTTAT
>JAVXTH010000002.1:0-132636 GCA_036642795.1 Erysipelotrichaceae bacterium | reverse complement strand
CGAAAACATATGGTTTCCATTATGTAGATCATCAAGAATATGCAAGAGTTGGTACTCAATATATTGAAGGCCTTATTAGTAAATTAGGTAGTAAATTATCCGATAAAGTATTACCTATCGTTAATCCAAATATTCAGATTCAATCCTATATTACCAATCGTAACGATGTAGCAGCAAGTGGTAATAGTGAAAGTGTCTTTGATTTTGATGATTCAACTGGAATTCTATATAAAGATCCTAATAAAGTAATGGCAAATGATTACTTTGGTGTTTCTTATACAAAAGGCATTGATGTTAGCGATGTTCGTTTTGTGTTAGCTGGAGGAAAGAATCATTTTGATCATGCGAAGGTACAATATACAAACAATGGTAAAACATGGGTCGATGTAAACGATCAAATTTATGATGGTGTTAATGGGCAATTACAAGTTGTGAAAATTGATAATTTAGCGCTTCGTAATGTTCGTGGTTTACGTATTATTGCCACAAGCAATAATGCTGCCGATGCTTGGCCAAATATAATGTCAATTGATGTAAATGCAAATAAAATTGTTAAGGATGTAAAATATACAGGAACGATTGCTACCGATAAATTAACGGTAAAAGGTGGAAGCATTAATAATATTAATGATGTAGATAAAGCTACGTTCACCCATTTTGCTGAAGATCCTTATAAAGTAGGAGCAATACAAGATTATATTCCTAAGGATGCTACTATCACGTTAAGCTTTAATGAAGCAAAAGCGATTGGTAAAGTTTACTTTAAACAAGATGGCAACAGTGATCGTATTCAAAGTGGCCAAATTGAGTATTCACTTGATGGCACTACGAATTGGATTAGTTTAGGAAATATCGCCACGGGTGGAGAAACACAACTTGATGCTTCAGATTTAAATATCAGTGCGAAAGCATTGCGTATTCATAACATGGAAAACGTAGTTAAGAGTGATAATCCTAATGTTGGATATTGGTGGAAAGTATATGATTTCAGCGTGTTTGCACCAGCTGAAGAAAGCGAAGATACAACACCATTAAAACATGATCTTATTAAAACAGCAGCATGGAATCGTTATGATGCTACAGGACCTGAATCTAATTTATGGGATAACGATGACAATAGCGGAACAGAATATTATCATCGTGGAGACAAGACATTAGTTGGCGACTATATTGGTTATGACTTAGGTCGTGTTGCTAAAATCGGAAAAGTACGTGGTGTGATTGGTGGAAATCGAGCAGCCGGGAATAAATGGAATAACTATAAACTTGAATATTCGAAAGACAATGTAACTTGGACAACCTTTAAAGAATATCGTAATCAACCAGCAAGTGGTAAAGATACGATTGTTGAAGATTTAAATGGCGTAAAAGCACGTTATGTTCGTTTTACAAACTTAAGTGAAAGACCAGTTTGGGTTATTTTCTCTGAATTATCAGTAGAAGAAGTGAAAGATGTTGCTTCTAAGAAATACTTATATACAAATACAAGTAGCAATGCGGCTGTTGTTTCCACAAATACAATGAGTAAATTAACAAACGCAACGAATCAAAGACTTGCAACGAATGAATATATTGGAATTCGTTTTGAACGTATTAAAGACATTAACCAAATTTCTAAGGATGTAAGCAATGCTAATTTAACGCTTCAGTCATCTTTAAATGGGATTGAATGGGATACATTAACAGCTAATACGCCTTTAAAACCAGCTGCTTATATTCGTTTTATAAATCTTACAAAGGCGACAATTAACGTTGATATCAATCAGTTTGAAGTTTATTCTAATGAAGTAAATGCACCATCTTTAAAAAGTGCTACGATTGGTATTCATAGTGGTTGGGGTGCAGGTGAAGATACCCGTAATAATGGAGCAGCGTTTGATGGTGATATTAATACCACGACGGAATTTGCTGATTTACCACAATTAAATGAAAATATTATTTATGATTTAGGGCAATCAATTCAATTAAATAATATCCGTCTTTATGTTCAAGACAGTGCTAAGAATTATATTCGTGATGCGAAAGTTATGGTATCTGCGGATGGTACTACTTGGAATGAAGTAATGCGTATTGGTGATGGAGTTGAAAATACCAACGATGGTGATACAACAGTACTAAATTCAGGTATTTATCAAACAAGTTCGAATTATCCAAATAAATTTTATGTGGAAGGTAAAGACTTTAAAGAAGAAGCACGTTATTTAAAGATTGAATTTACAGCTCCAAATAATAATCGCGCCGTTGTATTTAATGAAATTATTTTAAACAAAGGTGAATATATTAAAACAATCAATGATCCAACCTTTGTAAGTGATCCAATTGAACTACGTGGTTTTGCTCCTCAAAACTTAATTGATGGGAAATTAGATACAGCTTATCAACCAAATACAAAGAATGGGGAAATTACGAAGGGTTCTTTAACTTATCGCTTAAAAGATCAATGCGATAGCAAAAAATTAAATATTGTTCAAAGCATTGATACAATATCAAATGCGAAAGTTATGATTCGTACAAATGAAGGATGGAAACAAATTGGTAAATTATCAAAGAGTTTGAATGAATTCTTAATTTATGATCAAAATATTTTTGAAATAAAAATTGAATGGGAAACAGTTGCTCCTATTTTATATGAAATTATTTTAGTAAAAGATTATGATTTGCCAGATTTAACAAGCTTAAAAGCAGCAGTTGATCTTGTGAAAAACACTGAAAAAGATAGTTATACAACGGCTACTTATCAAGCATTTGAAGCTAGTTTAATAAAGGCGAATGAAATTCTTAATGGGGCAATTACAAGCAAAGAAAACTGTGATCAAGTTGTTCTTGATCTACAAAAAGCATTTGATGCTTTACAGCTTCATGCAACGAATTATAAACCATTAGAAGCTTTATTGAATGAATGTAGTAAGATTCACCAAGAAGATTATTTATATAACAATTGGGAAACTTATTCTGATAATCTAATCAAAGCAAATGGAGTAATCGCATTTCCAAATGCCTATACACAAAGTGAAGTTGATCAATGCGTGGTAAATCTTCAACAAGCAAAAGATGCTTTAATGAAACATGGAGATCCAACAAGTTTAATTAATTTAGTGAATGAAATTGCGAAATTAAATGCAGCTAATTACACGCAAGATAGTTGGGAAGGTTTAAGCATCGTCGTCGATAGTGTTCGATTGTTGTTAAGTGATTTAAGCAATGCTACGCAGACAACAGTGGATGAATATTTCGCTCACTTACAAATGTTCAAAAACAATCTTGTTGATTTAACTGAATTAAGAGCAGCAATTAAAGACAGTGAAAATAATTTAGGTGAACAAGCCTATGAAACAGATAGTTGGACGACTTATTTAAATAAAATGCAAGTAGCTAAAACAATATTGGCAAAACGAGATGCAAGCAAAATTGAAGTGAATGCGGCAATCGCTAGCGCGAAAGCAGCTAGAAATGGCTTAGTTGAGGATGTTGTGGAAGCAATGAAAGTTATCCTTGAAAAAGCACAAGCAATTAATAATGAAGATCATGATTATTCAAATGCTTCATTTGATGATTTACAGGCTAAAATTAAAGAAGTGGAAGCTTTCCTTGCAAGCAGCAAGATAGATGAAACAAAGGCAATGAGTTTACGTAAAGAAATAGAAGCAGCTTATCAAAATTTAGTTTGCTTTACAGAGTTAAAAGATGCTTTGAATGAGTACTTGGATGAAAAAGCTTATACAAATGATTCTTGGAAAGCTTATCAAGAAGTAATCAAGACAAACGAAGCACTTCTAAATCGTGATAATGTAAGCAAACAACAACTTGATGATGCAATCAAAGCAATCAAAGATGCGAAAACTTTATTGAAAGCAGCAAAACCTATCGTGAATGATCCAGTTGATAAACCGACGAATAAACCGGTGAATAAACCAACTCATCAAGATAATGGTGAAACATTGATTGAAACAATTGTAGTGGAACAAACAAAACCGGTAAAAGAAGAAGTTAAAAAACCAGTTATTGAAAATAAACCAGAAGTGATTAAACCAGAAGAAACACCAAAAGCGAGCCGAGAACATATAGATTTGACGAATTATGTCATAGGTCTTGAATTCTTGTTCTTTATTGGCGCAGCAGGTTATTTATTTATGGCTTATAAGAAACGCAAAAATTAAAAAGGCACAAAGTGAAATGCACCCCACTCGTTATCGATAACAAGTGGGGTGCATGCTCATTTATGCTTTTTTTATTTGGAGATTACAATACTATCACAATCATCGTATTCAATCATTTTAACGCGAATCACTTCTTGGATACTACTTGGAATATTCTTGCCAATATAATCGGCACGAATCGGTAATTCACGATGACCTCGATCAACTAAAACAGCTAATTGAATTTCTTTGGCGCGACCATAATGCATAATCGCATCCATGGCAGCTCGTACGGTACGGCCTTTAAATAATACATCATCGACTAAAATGACTTTTTTATCGCGTACTGGTAGATGACCATCGGGTAGGGGATGTTCTTGATCTAAATCATCACGCCAATGGTTAATATCAAGTGAAACACATTCAACGCGTACGCCTTCAACGGCTTCAATCATATCGCAAATACGGTTTGCTAAAAATTCTCCGCGAGTTTTAATTCCAACTAAAATTAAATTATCAACGCCTTTATTACGTTCAATTATTTCATGCGTGATACGGGTTAAGGAACGGCGCATACCTTGTGCATCTAAGATTTCTTTTGTTTCCATAATGATCTCCTTTTAAACGCTAATTACGTACTATAAGTATATCATGAACGCATAAAAGTGCAATCATTTGAGAGTATTCTTAAGCAATAAAATGTTCTGTTTTATCGCTTTATGAATGAGCGATAAGATTCAATCACACACTTGTAGTGAGGTGATACAATGACATATTTTAATTATCATGGCCAAGCTAAATATTTAATTAAAACAGGACATTTAACTCATTATGAATTTAAAGATCAATGGAATCAAATTAAACCAGCGCTTGTTTTATATTTTGATAATCATTTTCCAATGCCGATTCGTGAAGAGAAATGGAGTGAATATTTAAAATTGTTATAAAAAACCCATCTTTCAATGGGTTAGAATAAGGCTAATATTTCATTTAATGACATTTGATTAATGATACCTTCATTGTTATTAATAATGGAATCACTTAGTGATTGTTTTTTACTTTGAAGTTCCATAATTCTTTCTTCAATGGTATCTTTACTGATTAACTTAAATACTTGAACATTGTTATGTTGGCCGATGCGATAGGCACGATCAGTAGCTTGATTTTGAGTTGATATATTCCACCATGGATCAAAGTGAATGACAACTTCGGCACCGGTTAAATTAAGTCCAGTTCCTCCGGCTTTAAGAGATATTAAAAAGACCGGGATTTGATTATTATTAAAGCTATTGACTAAATGTTGGCGTTGCATTTTAGGGGTAGAACCCTTTAATAGATAATAAGGAATGGACTGTTTTTCTAATTCTTTCTCTAATAAGGACAATAAAGAAGTGAATTGAGAAAAGATGAGGATCTTTTTATGGGCTTCTAAACAGGTTTGAATAAGTTCCATACAAGCATCTAGTTTAGCGGAACCATCTTGATAGTTATCATAAATCAAACGGGGATCACAACACAATTGGCGAAGCTTTGTAAGCATCGATAGAATCATAATATGGCTAGAGTTAAATTTTTGTTTTGAAATTGAAGTTAAATCTTTCTTAATTAAGGCTACATTCGCATTGTATAATTTTCTGGTTTCATCATTTAAATCAACTAATAAAGTTCTTTCTACTTTTTCAGGAAGTTCTTTTAAAACATCTTTTTTAACACGACGTAAAATAAATGGTTCAACTAATCGCTTTAAAGCTGCTAAGGCTTGCATATCATGATCTCTTACAATCGCAACTTCATATTCTTTTTTAAAGTAAGCATAATTGAATAGGTAACCAGGCATTAAATAATCAAAGATGGACCATAATTCCGCAAGTGAGTTTTCGATTGGTGTCCCCGTTAAGGCAAAACGATGTTCACTCTTTATTTGTTTTACACTTTGAGCATTTTTGGTATTATGGTTTTTAATATATTGTGCTTCATCAATGAATTGATAGGTGAATTCAAAGCCTTCATAAGCTTCAATATCACGCTTTAGATAATCATAAGAAGTGATGACAACATCATATTTTTTAATTTTCTTAATTTGTTTTATTCTTTCTTCACTATGACCGTTGATAATAATAGAAGTTAAATCAGAGGAGAATTTCTTGATTTCACTTTCCCAATTTAAGATTAAAGAACTAGGGCATATAACAAGTGATATGGTACCTGGTTGCACTTGCTTTTGATCCTCTAGAAGAGTGATAACCTGTAAGGTCTTACCAATTCCCATATCATCCGCTAGTATGCCACCAAAGCCATAAACGGCCATTGTTTTTAGCCAACGGAATCCCGTTTTTTGATAATTACGAAGAATATCTTTTTGATTTAATGGAACTTCATAATCACTATCTTGAATGTTTTTTATACTTTTAATAATATCTTTAAAGCCATGATCTCGTTCGATTTTCATCATGTTACTAGCTTTCATACTATTATCTAAATAAAGAGAACGGTATTTAGGTACCTCTAATACGCCTTTACTTAATTGTTGGTCGCTTACTTTCATACCATCCATAATTTGTGAAAGCTCTTTTAAAGCACTATCTTCAATGTTCACAAAACTACCATTTCGCATTCGATAGTATTTTTTATTTAAACGATATGCTTTTAAGACATTTTCTAATTCTTCAATCGGGAAGTCATAGGTGTCAAAGTTAATCTCAAGTAAATTACTCTTTAAACGTACGCCCATTGATATTGAAACCCGTTCTTTTACTTGCATTGTTTTAAATGTATCACTACCATATATTTCACAATATTTGCCTAGTTCTTCTAAACCATGATGAAAGAACTCAAACATTAAATCTTGCGAATTCTCTAAAACAGCACAACCTTGTTGAGGATCACTATGTGACATATAACGCATCAATAATAATCGAACCATAATTTCGGTTTTCACATCACGAGCAGGATGATGGATATCCTCAAATGCATTGAATTCCATATTTCCATAATTATATAAAAGGCGAGCGGTGAGGGTTTGTAAGTTAGGCATATCTAAATACAGACGACAAACTAAAGGAGAAGGGGCAAATTCACTGATATCTTCGCCAATTAAATTCATATAATCTTGAATATTAAAAAGCACATTGTTATAGAAAGCAGGCATTTGTTCTTTGCTTAAATCAAGCGGTGCTCCTTTCAGTTGAAACGCTTCTAATATCCTGCCACAAGCTTTTGTATAAGCCTCATCACAACGATATAAATAACGATTCCATAAGATATAGATATGTTGATTACCTTGAAGTATCTTAAAGTGATATTCGTTGCATTCAAAGTGATAATTACCTTCTTCATCCATTCGACAAGTCAAGAAGAAATCAGGGTTTTTATCCATAAACTTGACATTTGTCAGCATTCTTTCTTGGTAACGAAACATGACATCTTGATCGATATAATACGAAAAGAATTGATCTAAAGAACTGGGTGTTAAAGATAAAGAACGGCGATCAAGGACGAATTGAACTTGGTTGTTTTCGCTATAATATAAATTATCATGAAGATGAGAACTTAAGAATTGAATTAATAATTTAGCGCTTGCATCAAAACTATTTAGATTATGAACGAAGCATAAATCTTTCCCATAACGAACATTTGCACTTTCTTCAATGTCTTGAAAGAATTTATAAAAGTCACGGATAATATACTTTTTTTCTTTACCTACTTTTAAAGTTACGGAAGCAACTTTATTTGTTTTAATTTCAATGACGGGTTCTAATTGAATCTTTTCATTTAAACTTAAAGCTAAAGCTGAATAAATATTTTCATGTTCATATTGATGAATTAAAGAATCAACATAAGGATCATGAATACGTAATGTTTCAACTTTTTGAACTTGTTTGCGTTCATTTTGATCTTGCATTTTAAATAAAACAGCTATCATATGGGAACATACCGCAATCGGAGAATTTTTAACACAATTACATAGATGTGCACGAACAACATAATCATCGCGATCAATCGCAATATTGACTTCATAATACTTTTTATCTATTTTAAGGGTTGAATTGACGAGGATATCTTCTTTTTGGGAAAAATCATCGATATCAATGGAAACGACACAACCTGACTTATAATAGGCCAAACCTTCTTCATATATTTTAGGGTCATTGGCAATTTCTTTGATTTGATCTTCACTGAATTCCATATTAGCACATCCTTTGTTTACTGCACTCTATATTGTACCATTTTTTTAGGGTTGATGCGCATTTCCTAAATTTTTATTTTTGAGATTCTTATAAATATCAATAAACGAACGTGTTATAATTAAAACATAAAGGAAGTGATACAGGATGATTGCTAATGTTCATTCATTTGAAAGCTTTGGGACGGTTGATGGGCCAGGTGTTCGCTTTGTGATTTTTATGCAAGGTTGTCCGATGCGTTGTGCCTATTGTCATAATCCAGATACTTGGGAAATTGGAAAGGGACATTCTTATAGTGTTGAAGAAATACTAAGTGAAGTTCAAAAATATAAGAACTATATTTTTAAAGATGGTGGGGTTACATTAAGTGGAGGAGAACCTTTGCTTCAAATGGATTTTGTGCTTTCTTTGTTTAAGGAATTAAAGAAGTTAGGTTATCATACTTGCATTGATACTTCGGGAATTATTTTTGATGAAAGTAATGAGAAAGTAAGGAAGCAATTTGATGAGCTTTTAAAGGTATGTGACTTATTTTTATTAGATATTAAACATATTGATAATCAAGAGCATTTGAAGTTAACCAAACAATCAAATAACAATATCCTGAAGTTCGCAACCTATTTAAGTGATCATCAAAAGGGAATGTGGATACGGCATGTATTAGTTCCAGGAATTACAAGTAATCCTGTTTATTTGAGTGAATTGAGGGCTTTTTTAGATACGTTAAAAACAATTGAAAAGATTGAAGTGTTACCTTATCATACGATGGGTATTTCAAAGTATGAAAAACTAGGAATTGATTATCCATTAAAGAAGACGAAACAGCCAAGTGAGGCTGAGATGAAGCTTGCGAAATCAATATTGAAAGTGAAGGATTAAGTTATGAAAGAATATCAAATCATTCAATTGTTGATGGATGGATGTGCCAATTGTATTTCTATGAAAGCAAATTTATTAGAATTAGGTGAATTGTATCCAAATTTGGAAGTGATGATTTGGGAGGGGAAGCAACATTTAGACTTTATAGAGAAATATAAAATTGAAGCATTACCCTGTGTTGTCTTAATGCGTAAAGACTGTTTACTTGGACAAGTAAATGGATTTCAGCCTTTAGAAATATTAAAAATTTGGATTGAGGCTAAAATGGAAAGTTAAGCTTTTTCATTAAAATATTAACAAATCTTTTACGGTAGCTGCTTATCTTTATGTTATAATTAAACAGCAAGATGAAAGAAGGGCTCACATATGATAAAGAATATTATCTTTGATATTGGCAATGTGTTAATTGATTTCCAACCCGATCCTTATTATAAAGAAATGATCCAAGATCATGAGTTAAGAAAGCATCTATGTGAGATCATATTTCATTCACCAGAGTGGTTAGCGGTGGATGAGGGTACTCTTGATTATGGTGATTGTGAGCAAATATTAATAAAGCAATATCCTAAAGATGCAGCGAATATTAAAATGATGATTGGTAATTGGATGAATATGATGGTATGTAAAGAGGAAGAATTAGCTTATGCTTATTCACTTCAAAAAGCCGGTTATAAGATTTATTTATTATCAAACTTGTCTGCTGGTTCTCATGATTATATAAGTAATATGAATCATTTTTTTGATGATTTTGATGGGATGATTTTATCTTATCAAGTTGGTTTAGTTAAGCCAGATGCGGAAATATATAAATCTTTATTACGAAAATATGAATTGCGATCAAATGAATGTATTTTTATCGATGATCTAAAAGCAAACATTGAGCAAGCCATCGCATTAGGTATACATGGTGTTGTTTTCCATGACTTTAAACAAGTGAAGGAAGATATTGAGCGTTTCATTGAGGAAGAAGTATGCTAAAAGAAGGAAGTACTTTTAAAGTAAAAGTGAATCATATAAATCAAGATGGAATCGGTGAGGTGAGCGTGAAAAACGATCGCCTTTTCATCAGCCAAGTATTAGAGAATGAAGAAGTTATGGTGCGGGTCGACAAACGATTGAAGTTTGGTTATGCGGCAACTTGCATCAAGGTAGTAAATTCTTCGCCTAATCGTTGCGCTGTGAAATGTCCTATCTATAATAAGTGTGGAAGTTGTCAACTGTTACATATTGATTATGAAGCACAAAAGAGAATGAAAAAGAAGGAAATTCAATTACAGATTAAGCATAGCAATGTGAATCATATTAAAGTGAATGATGTTATCGGAATGGATGATCCGTATCATTACCGTAATAAGATGATTGTATCTTTTGCACGTGATCGAAGCAGAGGTTTTTTAGCGGGATTTTATGAAGAGAACACACATCAAATTATTCCTTTTGAGGGCTGTTTGCTTCATGATCAAAAAAGTGATCAATTGATTATGGATATCATTCAATTGGTGAAGAAGATGCATATTGAACCTTACGATGAAAATCGACGTAGTGGCTTATTACGACATGTGTTGATTCGCAAAGCCGTAACGACAAATCAAGTGATGGTAGTTTTAGTAATTACATCTCAGAATTTTCCGGGAAGGAAGAATTTTATCCAAAGTTTATGCGCGAAACATCCGGAAATTAAAACCATTATTCAAAATATTAACACACGGAAAACAAGCATTGTATTAGGCGATGAAGAAAGAATTCTTTATGGCCCAGGTTATGTTGAAGATACACTTTGTGGGCTTAAATTTAAAATATCGGCGAAGTCTTTTTACCAAATTAATCATGATCAAACACAACAGTTGTATAACTTAGCCTTAGCTAAAATAAAATGGCAAGGTAAGGAAGTTGTGATGGATGCTTATAGTGGAATTGGCACGATTGGTATGTGCGTGGCAAAGTATGTGAAAGAGGTAGTCAGTGTTGAATCAAATAAAGATGCGGTGAAGGATGCGATTCAAAATGCAGCGATGAATCAGATAAAGAATATTCGCTTTATTTGTGATGATGCTGGTAACTATATGCAGAAATGTGCAAATGCTCATCAAAGAATGGATGTGGTGATTATTGACCCTCCAAGAAGTGGAAGTGATGAGAAGTTTTTATCTTCTTTAGTTAAATTAAATCCAAAGCAGGTAATTTATATTTCTTGTAATCCGACAACTCAGATTCGTGATTTAGAGTATTTAAAGAAGTTTCATTATGAATGTGAAGAGATGGAGCTGGTGGATCAATTTCCACAAACAAGTCATATTGAAAGTGTTGTTTTGCTAACAAGAAAATAATAAATTTGTGGGGAGAATGATATATATTTTGTGAGGTGTTTAAAGGATGAAAACAAAAAGTAGTCGTTTAGATGTTATTAAGAACATTTTATCTATTTTATTTTTAGCTAGTTATTTTGGTTACTTGCTTTTAAATTGGAGTAACTTTCCAGAACGAATTCCTGGACATTATAATGCGGCAGGTGTTGTTGATCGATGGGGGGATAAAGTCGAACTTTTAGTTCTTCCTATTGTTGCGTTTGTGATATATATGTTGTTAACTTTAATTGAACGATTTCCTAAAAGCTGGAATACCGGAGTGAATGTTACGGAAGAAAATAAAAACCGAGTTTATGTTACGCTAAAGAGTCTGATTGTAACAGCTAAACTTATTACAGTAGCATTTTTCTGTTACTTAGGTATGATGCAATCAAGTGCAACACCTTTGCCTTCTTGGGCTTTACCACTTGTGTTATTCTTAGTTTTTGGATCAATCGCCTTTTATATTATTAAGTTGTCCAAAATAAAATAAATCGATTAGGTCTGAGAGCTAAAATGATAATTCTAAGTATGTTGGCTTAAACAAAGATGAATGTAATGGATTATAATTGATTTGGTGGTAAAATGTATACAGTGAGGTAGAGAATATGACAAAGATTATTTATAATAAATTGGTAAGAGATAATATTCCAGAAATCATAAGGGCGGATCATAAAACTTGTTCAACGTTTGTTTTGGATGAGCAAGCTTTTATTTTAAAGTTAAAAGAAAAACTAATGGAAGAGAGTTGTGAAGTGAAAGAAGCTGATAATAAAAAAGATATTATTGGTGAACTTGCAGATGTCTTAGAAATTGTTGAATCTATCGAGAAAGTATATCAAATTAATCATGAGGAAGTTGTGTTAAAAAAGCAAACTAAAAAAAATAAAAATGGGGGCTTTGATCGTAAATTGCTTTTAGAATATGTTGAGGACTCTAAATGAATACATATCTGAAAGAATGGTTCTATATTATTGAAAATATGAGTAATGATAATACTTATAAATTAGCTTGGGGTAGGGCATTGATTGAATTAGTTTCAATGATCGATGATGTTAAAGCTGAGAACAAAATTCAATTTTATGACATTGCAGAAAATATGTTGAAGTATTATTGGAATCAAACGTTCTTTTTTAATTTGAAACAAGGTCCTAATGTGCTTAAAAAACCAATTATTTTACAAGAGACAGAAAAATGTATCGAGGCTTTTAAACTAAGCAATCAATCAAATATACCGGTTTGGTTTGATTATGCGAAAGTGGAAGTATTAAGTAAGCAAAAGACATATAAAGTAAGTGTGAATCGGATTGCAAAAACATTAAAAACGGATGTTAGTTGGCGCTTTATGATTGCCAATGGTAAGGAATATAAGTTATACCAATTAGATCGTGATAACATGTGCGTTACATTCACCAAGCAAGCTGTCTTACAGATCAAAGAATATGCTTTTGTTTTATCTCAGTTATTAAATTATCGTTGGGCACAATTATTGGAACAATTTAATAATGCACCAAGAATTGCGAATAAAGTTAAAGGTATTTCAAATTCTAAGTTACAGCGAAATAGTTTAACAAAATATAAAAATTTATTGCTAGAATATTTTGATATTGATAACCCGATTGATTTTTATACTGGCGAATTATTAGAAAAGAATGACATCAGTATAGATCATGTTATTCCATGGTCTTTTATGTATAGTGATGATATTTGGAATTTGGTTATTACTTCTAGACGAAATAATTCTTCAAAGAATAATAATCTACCAAGTAAAGAGGATATTAAACGATTAGAAAAACGTAATAAAGAATTAGTAGCTGAAATGAAAGAAGTAAATTATAAAAGAGAGTTGGAAATGGCGATTAAAAATGATTATGTTAATAAGTTTTATATGGCAATGCGATTATAATTAATATTTATTCACTAAGATGTTATAATGGATGAGGTGATGTTTATGAAAGAAATAACAGAGAAAATAATTAAGTTTAATAATGAACGGGATTGGGATCAATTTCATGCTCCTGAAAACCTTGCTAAAAGCATTGTAATTGAAGCAGGAGAGCTTTTGGAATGTTTCCAATGGAATAATGAATATAATAAGAAGGATGTTTGTGATGAACTTGCTGATGTTGTAAATTATTGTATTTTATTGGCGGATAAGCTTGATGTTAGAATCGAAGATATTGTTTTAGATAAGCTTGAAAAGAATGCTGAAAAGTATCCAATTGATAAGGCAAAAGGAACTAGTAGTAAATATAACAAACTATAATAAGAGGTGCTTAACATGCTAGTATATCAAGAGACAAAGCAACATTTTTTGCAGGATGTTGTGAATGATGAAATTGAAGGAAAAATTGATCGTTTAGTATATGAGAAATTACATAGGCATACGGGTGAAAATGAAAGAAGATCCTGGATGAATTCAATGGAATATATGCATAAAGTATTAGTTGATCAAGCAATTCCAGATGATTGTAATATTGCGATTGAATACAAAATTCCTAATAGTAGTAAACGAGTTGATTTTATTGTTAGTGGAGAAGATAATGAAGGCACGGAACATGCGGTTATTATTGAATTAAAACAATGGGATAGTGTATTGAAAGTTGATAATACAGAAGCGATTGTTAAAACACGCTTACAAGGAAGATTGGTGGATACGGTTCATCCATCTTATCAAGCATGGTCTTATGCTAGTTTAATTCATGATTATAATGAGGATGTAAGAAAATATAAAATCAATTTGGAGCCATGTGCTTATTTACACAATTATAGATTAAAAGAAAATGATGATCTGATTGCAGATTGTTATGATTATTATATAGAAAAAGCGCCAGTGTTTACTAGAGGCGATGTACTAAAACTAAGAAGTTTTATTTCTAAGTATATTAAAAAAGGGAACGGTAATGTATTATATAGAATTGAAAATGGTAGAATTAAGCCTAGTAAAGCGTTGCAAGATAACATTGAAAGTATGCTTGAAGGTAATCCAGAATTCATTCTTATTGATGAACAACAGGTCGTTTTTGAACGGGCTTTAACTTTAGCTAGACAAAAGGATTATAAGAAGCAAGTCTATATTATTCAAGGTGGTCCAGGTACTGGTAAATCGGTTTTAGCAATCAATATGTTATCAAGTATTATGGGGCTAGATCAAAATACGATGTACATTACAAAGAATGCAGCACCGCGGGCGGTATATCAAAAGAAATTAACAAATGGTAAATATCGTAAAGCACAAGTTGATAATTTGTTTAAAGGCTCGGGTAGTTTTACGGAATGTGAAAGTAGTGATTTTGATTGTTTAATCGTTGATGAAGCGCATCGCTTAAATGAAAAATCAGGGTTATTCGCTAATTTAGGTGAAAATCAGATTAAGGAATTAGTCAATGCTGCAAAATTATCAATTTTCTTTGTTGATGATCATCAACAAGTTACAATTAAAGATATTGGTAGTACGGCAGAAATTATTAAATGGGCGAATTTTTACAATGCGGAAGTTACAATTGATAAACTATCATCTCAATTTAGATGCAATGGAAGTGATGGATATTTAGCTTGGATCGATCATGTTTTGAATATTGAAGAAACCGCTAATTTTTCAGCTGATATCGATTATGATATTCGAATTATCGATGATCCTTCTTTCATTTATGAATTGATTAAAGAAAAAAATAAGATTAATAATAAAGCGAGAATGTTAGCTGGTTATTGTTGGGATTGGATCAGTAAAAAAGATGAATCATTTAAAGATGTGCAAATTGAACATACGGATTTTGAAATGAAATGGAATTTTTCTAAGACGAATACATGGGCAATTGATGGTGATTCGATTGATTCAATCGGTTGTATTCATACAGCACAAGGCTTAGAATTTGATTATGTTGGTGTTATCATTGGCGAGGATTTACGTTATGAAAACGATCATATTGTAACGGACTTTACAAAGCGGGCGAAAACAGACCAATCGCTAAAAGGAATAAAGCAGTTATATAAACGGGATCCAAACCAAGCACTTGATGTAGCGGATCGAATTATTAAGAATACTTATCGAACACTTCTAACAAGGGGTCAAAAAGGTTGTTATATTTATTGTGTTGATAAAAAATTATCTGAATATTTAAAGAAGTGTTTGAAATGATGAAGTGAAGCTGGATGATTCGCTGTTGATTTATTAACACGTAGAAAAGGTTAGCGGTGGGATGTATCTAGCACTGTGGAAAACTAATTTTATTGACAAACGGATGTATGAACTATAAAACAAGCAACAAAATTGGTAAACTTAAATCTGTTCTGAATAAATGGAGCAGATTTTGTTTATAAATTTACTAGAAAGAACGAGTGAATGAATTATTAATAATTATTAAGTTAAAATGAATAAAATGGTGTTATAATTGGTACGTAAAATTAGATGGGATGATTATAATTTATGAAAATTGCAAATTTGAAGTGCTTTGTTGAAGTGGTAAAACAAAAGAGTATTAATAAAGCAGCAGAAGCATTATATATTTCTCAACCAAACGTAAGTAAGACAATGAAAGCGTTAGAAGAAGAAGTGGGGAGAGAACTTTTAATTCGTAATAATCGAGGAATAACTTTAACAAAAGAAGGGGAACTTTTATATACCTATGCTAAGTCGATTCTTGCTCAAATTGAGGGAATTGAGTTAATGAAAGAAACGCCAAAAGGCGAAACATATAATTCTCTAAACGTTTCGTTAGCAAATATTATTATGGAAGATGATATGATGAAAAAATATTGCGATTTTACACTCGCAAAGCATGTTTCAATTAAACTACTTGAAACTACGGTCGAGCAAGCAATAAAAAATGTAGAAGAATTAGAATCGGAAATTGGATTGCTAGTAGTGGCAACGAAACAATTAAGTAATTTAAATAAAATAATTGAATTAAAAGGGTTGGAAAGTTTCGTTCTTGATCGTAGCAATACCTATATTCACGTTAAAGAAAATCATCCTTTGCTTCAGAAAAAAAACATTTCGAAAGATGCGTTAAGTGATTATCCTATTGTTAAATTACCATCGGATTTCTTTGATTTTCAATGTCTTAATACGGAAGTGATATATAACTATTTCAATAAAAAAAATAGAATCATAACGGTAAATAACTATCATGCAATTATTACGACAACAAATTATAGTGATGCGTATTTTTTAGGAAATAAATGGCAAATAAATGAATTAAAGAAATGCAATATTATGTCAAGACAACTTAATGATTTAGATTATGATAAAACGCTTGTTTGGATTAAAAGGAAAAAAGAAATTTTATCGGATGATTCGCTATGGTTTATTAGAATGGTAAAACAAACATATGATATTCAGAAATGAATGATTTGATATAAGGTAGGTTACTTTATTTATCTCCATGATATAATATTATCATAGGTGATTCATTTGTATGATTTGATTTGAAAGGGTGTAATTTATGAAAATAGTTAATGTTGTCGCTGCGGTAATAAAAAAAGATGATAAAATTCTTATCGCGCAAAGATTAAAGGGAGACTTTGCCGGTTTGTGGGAATTTCCCGGTGGGAAAATTGAATTAAATGAAAATGATGAAACAGCATTAAAAAGGGAAATTAAAGAGGAATTGGAAATTAAAATTACGGTGGGCAAGCATTTAATTACGGTGTATCATGAATATGAAAAATTCATTCTCAATATGAAGTGTTATATGTGTTCACTTGAAGCATCAAATATTATTTTACATGATCATATGGCAATAAAGTGGATTGATATTGATACGGATATTGAAGATATTAAATGGGTGCCAGCAGATATAAAAGTAATGCAAGCAACACAAAAAGAATATCAATAAATTATTTTGACTTTGACTAATTGATTTTTACTTTATTTGTTAACTCTTCATATAATTCGCTTGGTAATTCATGAACTAATCTTGCTTTAATCGTAATTGGTTGATTTCCGTCATATTCATTTGTGTTGATTTTGCCAACATAAATATATGGCTGGATTAGATTATCAACTTTTTTAAACTTTCGAATAAATAAATGTAAATTGATGTTTCTATCAACGTTGTGGATGATGTTCTTTCCTCGCATTGAATCTTGTTTTGTGGCATTTGGCGATTGCCATTGAAAAAATTTGCGATTGAAGAATTTATCTTTATAATTAATGGAGGCTTTGATATCAGCATCTTTATGTAAATCGACAAACAAGAAATAGTCGTTGTTATTGGTTATTAAACCACTTCCTCTAAAAGAAGAGTGACATTTTCTTATGTTGCTTAATAAGGCGACTTCTTGCATACTATAAGTTGCATATAAGCAAAAGAAAGGGATGCCGTAATTTGTTTCTTTAAATGATTTTGAGTATTGTGTCAAACCAAAGTGTAGAGTATCTAATAGATAATCTGCTTTTTTATTATCAAGCATAAAAGCTCTTGCTTCATTTGAAAGAGTTAGACTATTTTTATTATAGTTAACCATTTTGGTCCACAATTTAGATTGTGATTGATCGTAGAAATTAAAATTTAAATATTCCATTGAGTGAAGCACACTATCATCGTCTACATCATTTATGTATTTTAATATACTGTTTTTACAAGCATTGAATGACATCTCTTTAGCTTTTAATAGTTCTAAAAGAATGGCGTATTCAAAGGGCCTTTTTAACGGTAACATATCAGATAAATACTTCATTGCCTTTTGATAAGGCTGATCTAAAAGGAGCAAACTTAAAGGATTACTTTTTTCTACTTTAACTAGAAAATTTAAATAAGTTCCAGAATATTTAATGAATTTATTTGGATTTGGTGAGCCTTCATAACAAAGATAATCCATTAAATGATAAGGAATTCTACCTTTAAGTAGTGCCTTAAATGATAAATATTCTTCCTTTAAATAACGGAAAGAATTAAAATTTTCTAGCTCGAGTTGTTTAAGAATGCGATTTTTACTAATTCTATCTAATTGGACAAAACTTTCGCCAGGAATATTATAAAAATTATTAGCTACCGAAACCTTTAAACTGTCTTTATCATAATAACGACTTCCTTTTAGAGCAATGGCAATTAAAAAAGCGCGATTATAATTCCCGATAAAATCGAGAACGGTTAAATATTGTTTGCCTACTGATTTTCTAAGACCTCTACCTAACTGTTGTACAAAAATGATAGCTGATTGCGTTGGACGAAGCATTAGTACAAGGTTGATAGAAGGGATGTCGATACCTTCATTAAAAATATCGACTGTGAAAATTACTTCTAATTTATCTTCTTCATCTTCAAGACGCTTTAATATGCTGGCTCGTTCTTTACCGCTATGTTCACCTGTGAGACAAGCACTTGGAATATGACGTTTGTTGAATTCATCGCACATAAATTTTGCGTGATCGATATTGATGCAGAAAGCCAAACATTTTCGCTTTTCTCCATCATGGCCATACAAATTCATTTGGTCAATTATATAATCAACTCTTTGAACTACTTTTAATTGTTTTGCAATTGCTGCAATATCATTTAAATCGACTCCATTATAATCTACTTGAGAAACATCTTCGATTCCAAAATAATGAAACGGAACAACCAAGTTTTCTTCCATTGCTTCATGCAACCTTACTTCGATTGCAACATTATTGTCAAAGAAATTGAATATATCATACTTGTCTGAGCGTTCGGGGGTTGCTGTCATGCCTAATAAGAAATCAGGGGTAAAATACTGTAATACTCTTTGATACGTCTCAGCGCCAATATGGTGAGCCTCATCGACTACAATATAATCAAATTCATCGCGATCAAACATTTCGTAATTGCGTTGTAAAGTCTGAATGGATGAAAATATATATTTGGCATCAAAATCTTTTTGTCCGCCCATAAAAATTCCTGTTTTAATGCTGCTTCCTAAAACTCGTTGATAAGATTTTTGTGCATGACGTAGAATTTCTTCACGATGAACAATATACAACATTTTTTTGGGCTTAAATTGTTTCACATCTAAAGCACTCATATAGGTTTTACCTGTGGCAGTTGCTGCTATAACTAAAGCTTTATTCTCTTTAAATTTGCGTAATTTATTCAAATTTGTGATGGCACGTTCTTGCATTGAATTGGGGATTATTTCAAAATCATATGGTATTTCTTCATTACTATTTTCATTGTATTTAAAATACTCATTTTTGCTAAATTTATTTCGATCTTTTAATAATCGGATAAAAGTGTCGTATTCATTTATAAAACTAGGGGTTACAGGTTTTAGATTATCCCATAAACTCATGAATTCATCTAAAACATCAATTAAGAATAAATCGTCTTTTTTTGATATTACCTCGATGTTCCATTCAATATTATTTTTTAAAGCACTACATGTTAAATTGCTTGAACCAATAATTATTTTATATTCATTTTCATATTCGAAAATATAGGCCTTTGAATGAAAGCCTTTTGATTGAACTTCATTATAAACTTTTAGATCAATGTTATCGAACGTATCCAGTTTACCTAGAGCTTTAGGTTCAGTGAAATTTAAATAAGTAGATGTGATTATTTTCCCATGAATATTATTTTTATTCAATTCGTCAAATGTTTTTAAAAATAATTGTAAACCACCATAATTAATAAAAGCAACACTAAAATTAAAACTAAGGCAAGTTTCTAAAGAGCTTTTTAATTCTTCAAAAACGTTTGAATTTTGATTATTTAAGACTAAAGAATTTGTTTGTTCTTTTTGCATTAACAACCCACCAATCGTATTCGTTTTATTGCTATGATATTATTGTAACACGTTTATGGATTGTTATCTAAATATATTTTATGATTGATAATTATAATTATATTATAGTGTGTAGGGATAAATGTGATTTATGTGGTGTTTTGTAATTGTTATTCCTTCGTTTTACTATAGCATCTATGGTATAATATTCTTAAATATAGAGAGATAAAAGGTAAATATATGAGACATGCCTATCAGATAGATTCGAAAATTGTAAATGGTAGTGATATTATTAAACATGAAGAGAAACAGTCTGTTCGATTGAATAAATATATCGCTAGTTCTGGTTATTGCTCCAGAAGGGAAGCAGATCGTTATATTGAAGAAGGAAAAGTAAGTATTGATGGTATAATTGCACAAATAGGCACAAAAGTTTTTCCTAATCAGTTAGTTGTTGTTGATCATCAAGAAATTGAAACGGAAGAGAGAATGGTTTATATTGCTTTGCATAAGCCATGCGGTATTACTTGCACCACGGATACTGAAATGGAAGATAATATTACAGATTTTTTAAATTATCCATTGCGTGTATTTCCAATTGGTAGATTAGATAAAGAATCATCTGGGTTGATTCTAATTACAAATGATGGGGATATTGTTAATAAAGTATTAAGATCTAATAATGGGCATGAAAAAGAATATATTGTAAGTGTGAATAAAAATATTGATTGTGCTTTTTTAGAGGCGATGAGAAATGGAATTCAAATATATAATCCGGTTAGCAATTCATATCAGGTGACGAAACCATGTTTAATTGAACAAATAGGTCCAAAGTCTTTCAATCTAATTTTAACAGAGGGATTAAATCGACAAATTCGGAGAATGTGCTCAGCGCTTGGTTATGTTGTGAGGGATTTGAAGCGCATTAGGGTTATGAATATTGAGCTTGATGATATGGGCGTAGGCGGTTGGAGATACCTCAATGAAGATGAATTGGTTGAGTTAAATAATATAATAAATAAGACTACACTTTAATTAAAATGAACCTCCTTTAATTGGTTGCCCAATTTAGGTGGCTCATTTTATTATTGGTATAGTCTTTTGTTTTAATATCGGTTATGAACACATTCAGCAAAACAAGTTAGGTCTTTTATATGTAATACTTTTCCATCGTCAAGAATAACTTGGCCAGTCATTTTACCAAAAACTTGATGCTGATCTGTAAGAATAATGCCTAGGGATGTTTTTGCTTTGCGATCAATGATTGGTAGAAAAGTCATTTCAAATCGTTGGTCGCTTGAAGTGAAATTCCATGGCGATTCATAACTATCGCTTGGGATGTGGAAAGTAATATCATCTAATTTATGACTAACGCCATCGTAGTAAATCATATTTTCACTTGCTGCGGAAGTGTTGCCGAATCCATAACCTATATTGAAACCGAAAGGTTTACCTTCGACAATACCGTTTCCGTTGCTCCAGTACCATGTATTATCATACGTCCAGACTCCTCTGCCCCAATCGAGTGTTCCAAAATCGGTTTTGGGGTCGAAAATGTACTTAGTGTTATCAAAAATTACGTAACCACTTGCTCGCATACAATTGATTTTTTGATTATAGTAAAAAGCTTTGTTATTATTCCAAGGGGTGGCAATAACCATTGAATCAAATAAGGATTGCTGTAGGGTAATATCACATTCAAAAGGCTTTCCTTGATAAAAATTGTTAAAATTGCAAATTATTCGGCGCTGGTCTTTATTTACAATAAATTTCATTTGAAGACGCTTATCTTCATAAGAACTATTTCCAGAAATTGAGGATGGCGGCATTTTTAATTTTCCCATGGGGAAGGGATTTAAAATTGTTTCAGTGTGTTCCCATGGTTTCTTAAAATCTAAAATAGTAACGGATTGAAGACCAATATAACCATCATCTGAAATAGTAAAAGCAAAGGCAAAATCATCGCATAAAACTAGATAATAATCCCATTCTTTAATGCGGAAGGATGGTGATTTTATGTCTTTCCGACTATACTCTTGTAGCATAGATTTTGAAAATCCAGGTTCATTGAGCTTTCCAGCGTCATTTAGTAAGCGCTGCTTTTTAGTAACCTCATGATTTCGCATAGCGTTAATCTCCTTTTAGATGAATATCTTAATTACTTTCATTCTACATTATAGATTAAAAAGAAACAATGTTATTATTAATTTACTAAACCATTAGGATATAAATATGGTATGATATAGAGCGAGGTGGTACGACATGAAGTTAATGCTGATCATTGTCAACGAAGAAGATAAAGAAGAAGTTTCTAGTGCACTGTCTGAAAATAATTATCAAGCAACGATGGTATCTACGAGTGATGATTTTCTGCAGTATGGTAATACTACTTATCTTTTGGGTATTGATGATAATGAAGTTGATAAAGCTGTAAAATTAATTGAGGATAATACAACCATTCGCTTTAGTGAAGAAAAAATTAAAGATGGAGAAATTGATGCAGATAATCGTGCTTTTTTGTTTTTACTAGATGTTTGCCAATATGAGAGAATTGAAGGAAATTCGATTGTTTCACAAGATGACGCTGAGGAAATGGCAATTATAAATAAGTGAATTTAATTATATTTTATCTCAATGGTAATAGTATAAAAACGCTAAAAATAAAAACGGGACTATTTTTACAATAGATCCGTTTTTTCTTTAAGAATTACATATAACTTATATTTTATTTGATTTAATAGACATTTTTATACTACTCGAGAATTCACATACCCGATATAAATACCTACTCCTTGAAATAGAATCATTAGGACAGTATTTGTAGTTAAATTTGTATAAATTGAGAATATCATTTGGATACTAACTGACCACATTGCGGGATGAAATAATATGTTAAATTCGTATGGACTATAAATAAATATCATTGATAAAATTATGCTGAAAGCTGTTAAGCTAGCACCCAAGATAGAATATTTTTTTTGAACACCACGACCATATTTTTGAATTACCATTGAAATAATATACCCCATTGCTGCATAAAGAATGGAGAAGCGGATATGAAACGTATTTTCAAAAACAGCATATAATACTGCGCATCCTAAGCTGGCAAGAAAGCCAAAGAACAATCCATAATAAAATCTTTGTTTGCTGTTTAAAAGCTTTGTGTTAAATACTTGATACATGTAGATTCCTCCTGTTCAAGCAATAGTATATCACAAAAAAATCTTATTTTCTTTATAATATAATATTTTAATTGGTGAGTGAGGAAAAATATATTGGTTAGTTTTTTCTATAACCTTTGCTTATTATGATTAAAACTAAAATTGTTTGCCAAAATAAAATAAAATGAAAAATGTTTTGTAAACATTTTTCATTAGTTGGGTTTCGAACGCCACGGCATTTTTTTCAACATCTATATGGGAGAGTTGATATGGATGTGCCATCACCCGTCCTATAGCTGTATTATTATATTTAATACTATAGGCTGAATTGTAGTTTACAACTCACAGTGCATTTAATATATTCATGGCTGCTACTGCATCTCTATGCCCATGAAATCCGCACGAACATTCATAATTACGGTCATTTGCATGATTAATTTGTCCACATATAGGGCAAGTTTTGCTAGTGTTATAAGGATTAATATAGATTACTTTTATACCATTGAGTTTCGCTTTGTAATCTATGTATTCTTGTAAACGCCTATATGACCATAGGTAAATATTTGGATTATGATAAGTATTAAATTTCAAATTAATTCTTGTCAAATTTTCCATTTTAATAAATCCTATATCATTCGCAATTGCATAATCGATTATCTCTTTTGAAATTTTATGATCATAGTAATTTAGAACGTGACTTAATTTATGCTCATAAGCTCTAAGTTTTTTATATTGCTTATTTCTTTGCATTTCTTTTATGTGTGATTTAAATTTTCTTTGTATGTAACGTAATTCTCTTCCATTTCCGAAAAAGCAGATTTTATTATTTTCTGTAGCACAAACTGCAGGAACCTTTACACCAATATCAATTCCCATTATTTTTTTACTGTTTTTACTTGATGGTTTACATTCTATATAAATGTTTGCATACCATTTACCTTTTCGGTTTATTATTTTCATATTCATTGCTTTACCACTGATAATACGATTCATTGGTTGTTCGTGAAAGTAAATTGGTATTATAAGCTTTTCTTTATTTCTTTCAATACCTAATTCTAATTTTAAAACATTTTCATTGATTTCATATGATGAGTTATTCCAAATGCTTGAATAACTATAACGGTAAGGTATATTTTGTTCCTTTTTTTTGTACATTTCTTTTGCAGTTAATAATGCTAAACATTTACTATTATATGAAATATTATTACTAACTAATTTATATGGATATTCGTAAATCTTATTTTCCTTAATAAAAGTTTCAAATATTCTCTTTACTTCCATTTTGAATGTTGTTTCATAGGATAAAAGTTCTTTTATGGCGTTTTCATTAGGATTTAAATATATTTTAACTTGTAAATACATATTACTCATCTCCTTTGTCATTATACTATTACATATGCATAAGAGAGTGGTTTACCTAAAATGATTTGAAATATTTGTAATAATCAATTAATAACTGCGATATAAAATGCCCCATAAAATTTTGACACAAAAAAAGCCTTTAAATAGGCTTCGTTTATAATTGGAGCGGATGATGAGAATCGAACTCACGTAGTCAGCTTGGAAGGCTGAAGTTCTACCATTGAACTACATCCGCATACAAATAATGGTGATCCGTGGGCGATTCGAACGCCCGACCCTCTGATTAAAAGTCAGATGCTCTACCAACTGAGCTAACGGATCAAATATTTGATGCTTTTTTCAAATTGGCTGGGGTATCTGGACTCGAACCAGAGAAATGCCAGAGTCAAAGTCTGGTGCCTTACCACTTGGCTATACCCCAATAAATGGTGGGGGGAGACAGAGTCGAACTGTCGAACCGTTAGGAACTGAGTTACAGTCAGCCGCGTTTAGCCACTTCGCTATCCCCCCACTTTAAAAATGGTGCCGACTATAGGAATTGAACCCACAACCTACTGATTACAAGTCAGTTGCTCTACCAGATTGAGCTAAGTCGGCATAAAATGGTGGAGGTTAACGGGCTCGAACCGCTGACCCTCTGCTTGTAAGGCAGACGCTCTCCCAACTGAGCTAAACCTCCATCTTATTTAGGTATAAATTTACACCGTTTTTCTTGGCGCTTAAATATAATACCATTATACTATTTGCGTGTCAATAACATTTTAACCTTTTTTTCATCTATTTCATGCAAGTTCAAATATATGCAAAGAATTGCCATAAAATGGGCTTTTTTTGCTTGTATTTCCATAATTTAAATAACGCAATGGATTATAATTAAAAACTGTTAATATATATTCAAATAGAACTCATACTATCATTGAGGTGATATTATGGAAACGAAACAATTAAAATTGATTGAAGAAATTAATCAATTATTAAAAGGTATATTTATGGGGATTTTTATATTTAATAATCTGGTAGAAAAATTGAAAAGTGATGAATTGAAGAAAATGTATAATGAAATTATCATAATATTTAAAAATCATGAAATAGGGTTGACTCGTCAAATTAAAGAATTAAATGGAATTCCTGTGAATAGCGCTGGATTTAAAGGAACAATTGTTGATATGATGGAAATTGCAAAGAATCTATTAATTATTAATGATATGCAAGTTTTAGAAGAAGGGATAAAATCTATTAAGGCTGCAAATAATGCTATACGTATTTTTGACAATAATCATTTTGTTGTAAGTGAGGAGTTGCAAAAGGATATCGTTATTATGAAAGATGATTATGCTTCTATATATCATAAATTGCATAAATGCTTAATTACTACTAAATAATATGTTTTTACTAGAGAGCTTCTCTATTATGATGTATAATATGGTACATAAGTGAAGAAAGAAGGATATTATGATAAAAGTTGAAGATCGTTTTTTAAAGTATGTTAGTTTTGATACACAATCGGATGAAAATTCTGATTTAGTACCAACAACGATGAAACAAAAAGTATTAGCTCAGGAACTAGTTAATGAATTATTTGAACTAGGAATAAATAATGCATATTTAGATGAGTATGGCATTGTTTATGCCAGTATTGAAAAGAATTCAGATGGTTATCCTAAAATCGGGTTTATAGCTCACATGGACACTTCTCCCGATATGAGTGGCGAAAATATTAAACCACGTATCATACAAGATTATAATGGAGAGACTATTGTTTTAAATGAAAAATTAAATATTGTTATGGAACCAACAGAATTTACTAGTCTGTATGAAAATATCCATCATGATTTAATTGTCACTGATGGTACGACTTTGCTTGGTGGAGATGACAAAGCTGGAGTTGCTGAAATTATGACTATGGCTGAAACAATTATGAGTAATCCACAAATTCCTCATGGTACAATACGGATTGCTTTCACCCCAGATGAAGAAGTTGGTAAAGGTACGGATCATTTTAATATTAAGAAATTTGATGCAGATTTTGCCTACACTGTAGATGGTTCACAGATAAATGATGTCAACTATGAGAATTTCAATGCTGTCGAAGCAATTGTTAAAATTCAAGGATTGAGTATTCACCCGGGTTCTGCTAAAGGTAAAATGATTAATTCTCAATTGTTAGCAATGGAGTTTCACTCATTATTACCAACTTTTGATAATCCATCCTTTACAGAAGATTATGAAGGATTTAATCATTTAACGAATATAAATGGTGATTGTGAACATACCGTTATGAATTATATAATTAGAAATCATGATAACAATTTATTAGCAAAGCAAAAAAGAGATTTTGAAAATGCGGCTCAATTTCTACAAAGAAAGTATCCAAACGCAATTATTGATTTGGAATTAACCAATACTTATTCGAATATGAGAAATTGGATTGAAAAAGATATGCGAGTAGTTGATTTAGCGAAGCAGTCGATTAAAGATTTAGGACTTTCTCCAATTAGTACAGCTATTCGTGGCGGTACAGATGGTGCGCGTTTAACATGGGATGGTTTATTATGCCCCAATATTGGAACCGGAGATTATAATTGCCACGGTAAATTTGAATATGTTTCAATCAATTTGATGAGACAAAGTGTCTCTTTAATAATGAAAATTATTGAAAATTCAAAAGAGTAATTATTTAGTTAATCTAAAACTTGTCTTTTTATTTTATTATATGAATGGTTCCTTTGTTATTTAAATACATTAATAATGACACAATGATTGGAAATGAAATTAGACCTACTAGACCAAAAAAATGAGTGCCGATGAAAAGAGCCATTAGTGTGACAAGGGGATGCAAACCAACTTGATTTCCAATTATTTTCGGCTCTAATATATTTCGAATTACAGTTACTATTAAATAGATAAGTGATAAACTGATTGCAAGGGTGAAATCGCTTTGGATTGCACTTATAAGAATCCAAGGAATCATAATTCCTCCTGTTCCTAGAACAGGGAGTATATCAAAGATAGATATCAATAACGCGATAATCATTGCGTTTGGAATTTTGATAATTAAAAAGCCTATTGTTAATTCGATAAAGGTAATTGTCATGATTAAAGCATATGATTTGATGCATTTAAATAATGTATTAATTATATAGTTTTTAATATCAATTATTAATGCTTGATGTTTATCTTTTAATTGTCGCAATAAGAAGTTGGTTATGGTTGGAAAATCAATCGCAAAAAAGAATGTAGATATTATCATAAAAAGGCTTTTAAGAAAAAAACCTGGTAGCGTTGTAATATATCCGGAAATGTTTTTGACTACATTACCAGAAAAATCTGTAATTACATTGCTTAAGGATGCAACAGTATTTTTTGATAATTCTTCTAGTGTAGTTAATAGGGAAGAATCTAATTGTGATATTGATATTTGAATTTGATCGAAAAAGTTTGTAAGTTGCGGAGCTATTTGATTGTTATATAGATCTGGGAGAATAATAAATAATTCTTTTGTAAATTCAAAGATACGTATACTTAGCAGAAAGAATAAAACGCCAATGGTTGCATAAAATAATGTCACAATAATAATTGCGGAAATTCCTCGCTTATTATTAATTTTTTTACTCAGATAAATAATTGGCTTATTTAATATATAAGCGATAATAAAGCCAATTACAAACGGAGCAATAATATTTAGTAAATAAGGGAAGAATATAAATAAAATAATTAATAGAATTGCAATATAAATGAAGTTAATAATAAATTCTTTGCGTTTTTCAATGTTCATAGGATACCTCTCAATCTAGTATAATAGCTATTATACTATAAAAGATTATGATTTCACGTTAATATTTTATATTTAACTGTTGCGTCGAATAATGGTATGTGAAGTAGTGGTATTATTGGCACTATAATTTTTCAATTTAATTTTTGTAACCGATAGTTAAACATGATATTTAGAAAAAAGTGTTTGCTTTATTTGTAATTGCAGATATGAGAACGTAAATTAATGATGCAAAATTAATCATCATCAAAAATTGTGATGTCAATTTAAGCAGTGTGTATTTCAACAGTCTTTTAAGGTTCTAAACGACAATTAATCCAAGCGTTTTTGATAATAGAATAGCTTGTTCTGCTGATACCTTTAAACCTTTGATACAGTCCATGCTTATTGTGATATCATCAATTGAACATGTTGAGATATCGATTTGATTTAAAATAGTATTTATAAATTCGTCATGGTTTAAATTACATTCGTGTAACAAAAGGTCTTTAAAAGTACATGCATTGTAGGATGCGTTTTCCAGGCTGCAATTATGAAATTCACTAGTCTTAAATGTAGAAGCTGAAAAGTTGATATAGTCTCCTTGTATATTTTGAAAATCGACGTTGTTTAGTAAACTATTTGAAAAATCACTTCCAATCATTCGACAGGAAATGAATGAGGTCCGATGGATTGAACTCTCTGAAAAAACAACGTTACTTAAATCACAATGATCAAAGATGACATCTAATAGATCACAATGTTCAAAATTACAATCTTCAAAATTCATGTTTTTAAAAATACAACAATCAAAATGAAAACGGTCTTTGGTAACGTTAAGAATTTCTTCATTTTGCAAAATTGTATTGCTATTGAATTCTTCTTTTACAATATTCACAAAACTGTTTTTCGTAAGATTTGTTTCTAGTACTCTAGGATATTCATGTTTTTTCATATAAGCACCTCATATATGTATTCTATCTTAATCGTTGTCAAATTGATACTTATATTTGCAAGTTTCTTTTTCCTTCTTTATAATAAAGTAAATAGGCGGTGTCTTTTATGATTAACGAAGTAGACTTACACGGTTTTTACATTTATGAAATTAAGGATTATTTAGATCGTTTTTTAGATAATGTTCCAAATAGTATTAAAGAAGTTCGTATTATTCACGGCTATCAAAATGGTAGTGCGATTCAAACTTATGTTAGAAAGAGTTATCATCATAAACGTATCAAGAGAATAATGTTAAGTATGAATTCGGGGGAAACAATTTTTGTTTTGTATTGAACTGATTGCATAAATAAGTTAAACTAACAGCACATGAAGGTGGTTAAAAAATGTTAGAACATATTATGTTACCGATTGCCAAGCAATTGGCAGTTGATGTTAAGCAAGTAAAAGCAACATTAGCTTTGTTAGAAGAGGGTAATACAGTCCCTTTTATTGCGCGATATCGTAAAGAAATGACGCAAGGATTAGATGAAGAAGAAATTCGTGTAATTGCTCTTCAGTATGAGTATCAAGTAAACCTCGAAAAGCGAAAAGAGGATATATTGCGGTTAATTGAGCAACAAGGGAAGCTAACAGAAGAGATTAAAAAAGAAGTTAATCTATCTACTAAGTTATCTCAATTGGAAGACATTTATCGCCCTTATCAACAAAAGCGTAAAACAAGAGCTACTGATGCGATTGCTTTGGGTCTTCAACCACTAGCAGATTTTATTTTAGGTATTCCTTTTAAAGCTGACGTGGAAGCAGAAGCGATGAAGTATGTAAATGAAAAGGTGAAATCCACAGCTGAAGCAATGCAAGGCGCTAAGGATATTATCGCTGAAAAGATTAGTGATGATATAAATGTTCGTAAGCGTATTTCTGACTCTATTGAGCGTTATGGAAAGATACATACGAAGGAAAAGAAGAAGCATGAGGATGAGAAGAAAGTTTATAAGATGTATTATGATTATGAAGAACGTTTAGCGACTCTTGCTACTCATCGGATTATGGCGATTGATCGTGGTGAGAAGGAAAAGGTTATTACAGTTAGCATTGATTACGATAAGGAATATTTAAGTAAATGGGTGTTAGCTCGTTTCACTAAAAATCGAGTAACGTGTGTTTTAGACATTATGAAGGAAGCCATTAATGATGGATTGAAGCGACTAGCTTTCCCAAGTGTCGAGCGAACGATTCGCAGTGAATTAAGTGAAAAAGCACATATTGCCTCAATTGATGTTTTCTCTTTTAACTTAGAACGATTGTTGCTGCAATCGCCAATGAAAAATAAGATGATTCTTGGCTTAGATCCGGCTTTTCGTACGGGTTGTAAATTAGCTGTTATTGATCCATTAGGAAAATTGTTAAAGATCAGTCTTATTTATCCAACACCTCCTAATGCAAAAATTGAAGCTAGTAAAGAAACTGTTTTATCATTATTGAAGCAGTATCCTATCGATATTATTGCAATTGGAAATGGTACGGCATCTCGAGAAAGTGAAGCATTTATTGCAAATTTACTAAAAGAGAATCATTTGAATGTTGCTTATACTATGGTTTCGGAAGCTGGTGCAAGTGTTTATTCGGCTAGTAAATTAGCGCGCGATGAATTCCCAGATTTACAAGTTGAGCAACGAAGTGCAGTTTCAATTGCCCGTCGTATTCAAGATCCACTTTCAGAACTGATTAAGATTGATCCACAATCAATTGGAGTTGGTCAATATCAGCATGATTTACCTGTAGCAAAGCTGACTCAACGTTTGGATTTTGTTGTTTCGAAGGCTGTGAATCGTGTCGGCGTAGATATTAATACGGCAAGTGTACCTTTGTTAAAAAACATTTCTGGATTGAATCAAAATACGGCTAAATCAATCGTTAGTTTTAGAGAAGAAAATGGTCGTATTACAAATCGTAAGCAAATTAAGAAGATACCCAAAATTGGTGCAAAATCTTTTGAGCAAGCTGCGGGCTTTTTACGGGTAGAGGATGGCGATGAATTTTTGGATCGCACTAGTATTCACCCAGAAAGTTATGCGTTAACGCGTAAGCTTCTAAAGCTATTAAATTTAAAAGAAGCTCAAATGGGCAGTTTGGAAGCACAATTAATTGTTAAGGAAGCAAATGTTGATGAATTAGCTAATTCATTGGTAAGTGATGTTTATACAATTCAAGATATTTTGGATGCAATTGCACTACCATTGAGAGATTATCGTGACCAGTATGATGGCCCATTATTACGCAGTGATATTCTTGTCATGGAGGATTTACATGTCGGTGATCCTTTAGAAGGAGTAGTCCGTAACGTAGTTGATTTTGGTGCTTTTGTAGATATTGGCTTAAAAGACGATGGTTTAGTTCATATTTCAAATATGAGTAAGGAACGTATTTCACATCCTAGTGAATTAGTTGCCATTGGCGATATTTTAAAAGTATGGGTACATAAAATTGATGAAGAGAAGCACAAAGTTCAATTGACGATGGTAGAGCCTCAGCTGTAATTTGTAGAAGTGTTGGTTCATTCAGCACTTCTTTTTATATGTTTTTCTTCTTTTAGTTCATTATTTTTAAGCTTTTATGAATTATATTTAAAGTTTAAGACTATTTTCACTTTTGCTATAGAGTTAAATGATAAAAGAAGGTATAATATTTGCGATAACTGTAAGAATCGATGAGGAGGAAATTATGGTTAAAATTAAGGATTTAGAGAAACATGCACAACATATTCGAGAAGGAATTGTAAATATGGTTAGTGCAGCAAATTCTGGGCATCCCGGAGGAAGCTTGTCGTCAGCAGAGATATTGACAACAATTTATTTCACACAAATGGATATTAACGAAGAGAATCTATCTAGTATCCAACGGGATCGTTTTGTATTATCAAAGGGTCATGCTTCACCAGTTCTTTATGCAACGTTAGCAGAAAAAGGATTTCTTGAAGTTAGTGAATTATTAACTTTCAGAAAAATTAATTCTCGTTTGCAAGGACATCCTAGTATGAATTTATTACCGGGCTTAGATATGTCAACTGGTTCTTTAGGACAAGGAATTTCGGCTGCAGTAGGAATGGCTATATCAAACAAGGCTCACAATGAAAATCATCGTATTTATACCTTACTTGGTGATGGGGAATGTGAAGAGGGACAAGTTTGGGAAGCAGCAATGGCAGCCGCTCATTATAAATTAGATAATTTATGTGCCTTTGTTGATAATAACGGATTGCAAATTGATGGTGCAATTACTAGTGTTATGAATCCAACACCGATTGATGAGAAATTTAAAGCGTTTGGTTGGCATGTGATTCAAGTAGATGGTCATGATTTTGAAGCCTTAATCAAGGCTTGTGATGATGCAAAAGCCACAAAAGGCAAACCAACTTTAATTTTAGCAAAAACAGTAAAAGGTAAAGGTGTTTCATTTATGGAAAATCAAGCAGGTTGGCATGGTAAAGCACCAAATGCTGAACAAAGAGAACAAGCATTAGCAGAGTTAGGAGCGAATAAATAATATGAGTAAAATGGCAACGAGAGAGGCTTATGGAAAAGCATTAGCACAATTAGTAGAAAAAGATGACCATGTATTTGTTTTAGATGCTGATTTAAGTGGATCCACAAAAACAGCAGATGCACGTGCAACTCGTCCTAATCAACATTTTAATATGGGAATTGCAGAAGGCAATATGATGGGAGTTGCAGCAGGTATGGCAACAAGTGGCAATGTTGTATTTGCTTCAAGTTTCGCAATGTTCGCCGCAGGTAGAGCGTTTGAACAAATTCGCAATTCCATCGCTTATCCTAAATTGAATGTAAAAGTATGTGCAACACATGCTGGTATTACTGTTGGAGAAGATGGTGCAAGTCATCAAGCAATTGAGGATCTTTCATTAATGCGTTCGATTCCTAACATGGTTGTTGTTCAACCTTGTGATGCAACAGAAACTTTTGCAGCAATTGATGCTGTATATAAATATTATGGACCATGTTATGTCCGCCTAGGCAGAAGTGGTGTTGAAGATATATCAGCAGATGTTAAGGACTATAAATTTGAACTTGGTAAAGGAATTGTTCTTCATCGCGGTAAAAAAGTTGCCTTAATAGCAACTGGTTGTATGGTTCAACAAGCTTTGTTAGCACAAAAGGAGTTAACAAAGGATGGCATTGATGCAACGGTTGTTAATATTCATACAATTAAGCCAATTGATGAAGCGTTGTTAGTAGAATTAGCCAAAGATCACGATTATTTTGTTACTTGTGAAGAGCATAGTGTAATTGGTGGACTTGGAAGTGCAGTAAGTGAAGTCTTATCAAAACATGCTCCACGTAAAATGAGCATGATTGGTGTGAATGATACTTTCGGAGAGAGTGGAACCCCGGATGCATTGTTAGAGAAGTATGGTTTAACGGCATCTAATATTGTGAAGACGGTACGCGAAAACAAATAAAAATAGTTGATTCAAAAGAAGAGCGGAGATTGATATCCGCTTTTTTTGTAGAAATATTTATTTAATCAGTTATAATATAAGGATGAATAATTTCATTATCATGTAACTACTTTGTCTATGGGAAATGAATCTGAAATAGAAGATAGCCTATTTATGATACATGAAATTAGAAAAAGCTTTCTAATACTTCAATTATTCTAGGAGGCGGAGCAACAGGAGATAACATCAACGAATTGATGAGAGAGTTTGATGGTGTCTCAGTCGCAACCTGGATAAAAAATGGTGATATGAAGAACCCAATTGATCCTGAAAGGGCCAAATTGTTTTTAAGTGAAGCTAAAAAGGATAAATAGTAATAAATTATTTGTTCGTGAAACGATCTAATTAGAGATGAAATGTACTAAACTTATAGACAGGTGTAAATTTACACCTGTTTTTTATGGTAATTCTGTTTCAAATCGCTTATAATCTTACTTATACGGAAGGTGGATGTTTATGAAAGCTGTCATTAGTGTTATCGGTTGTGACCAAGTTGGAATCTTGGCAAAAGTAAGTAACGAATGTGAAAATGCAAATATAAATGTAATTGAGGTTACTCAAACTTTACTTCAAGATATGTTCGCAATGATTATGTTGGTTGATATTGATCATTCAAAATATGAATTAGCAGAGTTTGCGGAATTAATGGAAGAAAAAGGCAAAAATATGGGTATGGTTATCCACGTTATGCATCAAGATATCTTTCATGCAATGCACCGGATTTAAGGGGCAAATGTATGATAAATGTTGAAGACATATTAGAAACCATTAAAATGATTGATGAGGATTACCTTGATGTAAGAACGATTACAATGGGTATTTCCTTAATTGATTGTTGCGATGGAAATATTAAAGTTTCTTGTGATAAAGTATATAAGAAAATCACAACAATGGCCAAAGATTTAGTCAAAGTTGGTGAAGAAATTGAACGTGAATACGGAATTCCAATCATTAATAAACGAATTTCAGTTACACCTATTTCCATGTTAGTTGGAGCAAGTGGTGGAAATCCATTGTGGTATGCTTTAACTTTAGAGGAAGCAGCTAAGGCAACGGGAGTTAATTTTATTGGTGGCTTTTCAGCTTTAGTACAAAAAGGTTTTTCAGCTGGTGACAAAGCATTAATTCAAGCAATCCCGGAAGCGATGGCTAAAACAACGCGAGTGTGTTCATCGGTAAATATTGGTTCCACAAAAGCTGGAATTAATATGGATGCAGTCAAAATGATGGGCAAAATTGTTCGTGAATGTGCTGAAATCACAAAAGATGCAAATTGCATGGGAGCAGCTAAATTAGTTGTTTTCTGTAATGCCCCAGATGATAATCCATTTATGGCTGGTGCTTTTCATGGCGTTGGTGAAGCTGATTGTGTCATCAATGTTGGTGTTAGTGGACCAGGCGTTGTACGTGCTGCTTTGGCACGTGCGGATAAGACATTACCGATGGATGAATTAGCTAATATAATTAAAAAGACGGCATTTAAGATTACGCGAATGGGTCAATTAGTTGGAACACAAGCAAGTAGTAGATTAAATGTACCGTTTGGCATTGTTGATTTAAGTCTTGCACCAACTCCAGCAATTGGTGATTCAGTTGCATATATATTAGAGGAAATGGGCTTAGATCATTGTGGTGGTTATGGCACAACTGCCTGTCTTGCGATGCTGAATGATGCAGTTAAAAAAGGTGGCGTAATGGCTAGTAGTAGTGTTGGTGGTTTATCGGGTGCTTTTATACCGGTATCAGAAGATGCAGGTATGATTGAAGCAGCTCGAGGAGGCCATTTATCCTTAGAAAAGCTAGAAGCAATGACAGCTGTTTGTTCGGTTGGTCTTGATATGATAGTAATTCCAGGAGAAACACCTGATTATGTTATTTCGGGAATTATTGCGGACGAAGCTGCCATCGGAATGGTTAACTCTAAAACAACGGCAGTTAGGGTAATCCCTGCCATTGGTTTAAAAGAAGGCGAAGAACTTTCGTTCGGTGGTTTATTTGGAGATGGACCAATTATGAAAATCAATCAATCGTCATGTAAAGTTATGATTGATCGTGGAGGTAGAATCCCAGCTCCACTACAAAGTCTTAAAAACTAATAGAAATTACAAAATATTACAGAGTGAATTCAAAATCAATTTACTCTGTTTTTTTGTACCAATAAAAATTAATCGTATGTTATAATAAGAAAAGAGGAAGTGATGAAATGGAACCAATGACTATAATTATTTGCTTGATTGGATTATTAATTATTCTCTTACTGATTGTTTTCAAAACTACAATTCATCAACAAAAAAGAGATATAAAAGAATTGTTATCAGAAAATGAAAGAAGAAATAAAGAAGATTTAACCCAAGTAAAAGATAACGTGAATCGTGATTTGGTTTTATTTCAAAATACATTATTACAATCACTCCAGAGTAGTTTAAATACTTTAAATGAAAATACGGGCGAGAAGTTAATGAATATTGAGAAGAATGTAAAGGCAAATCTCACTTATGGTTTTGATTCAACGCACAAAGTATTTTCTCAGGTCATGGAACAAATGGGAAAAATGGATCAATCAACCAAAAATCTTCAAGAATTATCTGGTGGTATTTTATCTTTACAAAAAATATTGAACGATAAGAAAAGTCGAGGCATCTATGGCGAAGTTGAATTATATTCACTTTTAGATTCAACCATTGGTGCTCATCCCAACGCATATCAACGACAATATACTTTAAGCACTGGTGTAATTGCTGATGCGGTTTTATTCTTAGGGAAGAATGATAAAATAGCAATCGATTCAAAATTCCCCTTAGAAAACTATAATCGTTTAATGGAAGCAGAAGAAAATAAGAGTCTTTTAAGCAAGGATTTTATTCATGATGTTAAGAAACATATTCAAGCAATTCATAATAAATATATTATCGACAATGAAACTTGTGATTTTGCTTTTATGTTTATTCCTGCCGAAGCAATATTCGCTTATTTGCATTCAAATACGAATGAAATTATTACTTATTCTTATGAACAGAAAGTTTATTTAGTTTCACCTACAACATTAATGGCTTATATCACCGCAATTAAAGCTATTTATATTGAACAGAAGCGAAATGAGAATATGAATGAAATTAGAAATGAATTAAAAAAGTTATCACTTGAATTTGATCGTTTTGAAAAGCGCTATACAAGCGTCCAAAATGATTTTGAAAGAACTTATAATGATATGCGTAACTTAGGAATTACGGCAAATAAAATGTTAATCCGTTTTTCATCCATTCAAGATGGAGATATTCATAGCGAAAATGAATAAAAGGTTACCTATTAAATGTAATAGGAATCACGCTTATGATTGTGGTATACTAATATCAAATTAAAAAAGGAAAGAGGAAGATTATGAACTTATTTGATCATGAACAAATTGATTTTGAAGTATTAAAAAAGCGAGCGTTTAATTTAAGATGGGCAGAAATGGATGAAGGAATTTTACCTTTAACGGCTGCAGACAGTGATTTTCCTTGCGCAAAAGAAATAAATGAAGATTTGATTGAGTACATTAATGGTGGTTATTTTAGTTATACACCTAAAATGGGTTTTACTTCTTTAAAGGAAAGTATTGCGAAAGCAATGTGGGAACGCAAACAAGAAAAAATCAATCCAGAATTTGTCTTACCAATTGATTCTGCCGCAAGAGCAATGTCAATTATCGCAAAGGCTTTCTTACATGAAGAAGATGAATTCATCGTCTTTGATCCAGTTGATTTCTTGTTTAAAAAATCAATGGATGCAACCGGAGCAAAATGTGTTTATTTCCCCGCAAATATAAAAGATGGTCATATTGATTTAAGCCATTTAAAAGATTACATTACACCGAAAACAAAAATGCTTGGTTTATGTAATCCTCATAATCCACTTGGAATGTTATATACAAAGGAAGATTTAACTTTGATTCAAAATCTTTGTTATGAACATGATATCTATATCATGAATGATGAAATATGGTCTGATATTGTCTATCCACCAAATAAATTTATTAGTATCTTACAATTAGATGAAAAGAAAAATGATAAAGTTTGTACGGTTTATGGATTTTCAAAAGCCTTTGGCGTTGCCGGATTAAGAGCAGGTTGTATCTATGCACAAAATCAAGCAATCTTTGATGAAATTGTGGAAGCAAGTGAAGTTATGAGTACCATTGGTGGTATTTCATCACTATCCCAAATTGCGGCACAAACTTGTTTGGATAAGTGTTATTATTGGGTAGATGGTTTTGTTGAACAACTAAAAAAGAACCGCGATTATGGAGTTGAACGAATCAATCGCATGCCTTATTTACATGTAATTTCCCCAGATGCTACCTTTGTTTTGTTTATCAATGTTATGGAAACGGGAATGACAAGTGAAGAATTTGTTAATTTTATGAAAGAAAAAGTTAAGTTAGCTTTAGTTCCTGGTTCAGATGCATTCTTTGGCCCTAATTCAGCGGGTTATGTACGTTTGTGTTTCTCAACGAGTGATCAAATTTTAAAAGAAGGTTTGGATCGTTTAGAAGCAGGAATTAAATTAATTGAAGCATTAAAATAATCATCCATTGACTACATATCTTTGAAGCATTTTAATGGATATTTACACAAGGTGAATGCTATACTAAGGTTGCTTAAAAAAATACTTGTGGAGGTATATATAGATGAAATTATTAAAATGTGCAGTTTGTGGTAATGTTGTTGAAATGATTGAAGATAAAGGTGTACCAGTTATATGTTGTGGTCAAGCGATGAATGTACTTGTGGCCAATACAAGTGATGGAGCACTTGAAAAACATGTTCCTGTTATGGAAGTAAAAGATGATGTATTATTTGTTCAAGTAGGAAGTGTAGAACATCCGATGTTACCTGAACATTTCATAACTGAAATTTTTGTTGAATATGGAAATAACATTGCTCGTGCGAGTTTAAAGCCTGGAAGTAAACCAACCGCTAGTTTTAATCTAAATGGTTATAAAGGTTTGGTTCATGTCTATGAATATTGTAATATTCATGGCTTATGGAAAGGTGAAATTCAGTTATAATAGTTGAAAGTCAGATGTAAACATCTGACTTTTTATATGCTCAGTTGAATATGATAGTGATTTGCCCATAAATCAATTTGATATAAATAAGATAATAATTGAGGACCACTCATTAATTGACCATACCAAGGATAAGGGAAATCACTTCCTCCACTTTGAATTAAAGCGAGTAACTTATCATGATCAAATAAGGAGTGAAGAATACTATCCGGATTATTGAAAATCACTTCCATTCTTTTTTGAATGAATTGAGTATAGATTGGATTATGAGTTTTGGGATAGGGATTTTTTTTACGATGCGTTATTTCCTCAGGAAGAATATCTTCAAAAGCTTTTCGTAATATTCCTTTTTCCTCTCCAAGCAAAAATTTCATTTCCCAAGGAATATTGTAGACATAATCAAGAATGCGTTTATCACTAAAGGGAGTTCTAATGATAAGACCTGCAGCATTTGACATGCAATGTTGTCTTGTGATTAGTGTTTGCATGAACCAGTGGAGACATAGTGAGGTATGAATGCGTGCTCGTTGATCCTGGCTTGAATCATTTCCTAGGAATTCGACACAATCCACACTTTTTTGATAATGCTTTTCTAAATATCCTTGATAATTTAAGTCTTTAATCTTTTCATTTAATAAGAGTATCCGTTTTTCACTGCTGCTTAACCAAGGAAATGTTTTTAGATCTTTTAATTCATCACGATAGAACCAAGGATAGCCACCAAATATTTCATCTGCGCATTCACCACTCAATATAACATCGTCTTGACAAGCTTTTACTTGCTTGCACAACCAAAGAAGCGAAGCATCGATATCTCCCATTCCCGGTACATTACGAGCGAATAAAGCATCATCTAATGTTTCAACTAAGGTGGATTGCTCAATCGTTAAATACGTGTGATTTGAATGCAAGTGATCGACCATTTGTTTTATATAATCCTGATCGAGCGATACTTGATAATTGTTTTTTTTAAAATTCGCATTATTTCCTTCATAATCTAAGGAATAAGTATGCCAATTCGGGTTATTTTTAGCGCAAACAGCACTAATTATACTTGAATCTAAGCCGCCAGATAAAAACGATGCATTACATCCTTTCATTTGCTTCAATATGGCATCTTCCACCAGATAGCGAACGTGAGCAATTGTTTCCACTAAAGTATCTTCATGCTTTTTAACCTTAGGTTCATAATATTTTTTAATCCTAATATTATTATGCTTACAAACCATATATTGACCCATCCCCAAGGCATGAATATCTCGAAAAAGAGTCTTATCTTCTGGAATACTGGGACCAAACGCAAAGAGATTTAGTAAGGATTCTTTATCAATAATCGGCGCAATTCCACATTCTAATAATTGATTGATCGAATTGGCAATAAGCAAACCTTTGTTTTTAATTCTTGCGTAAAAAATCGGCTTATTTCCTAAGTGATCTTTTGAAACAAAAGTTTCTATCTCATTATCAATCACATAGGCATAACTTCCATTCAAATGATTGTTACAATCAACACCCCATGTTTTATAGGCGATTAAAATAACTTCTTCGACGCTTTTATGTTCTATCTTTAAAGCATTCATAACTTCTTCTTGGTTATATAATTCTCCATCGACAACAACATGATATTTGCACTTGTTATACTCAATTATTTTAAAATTATCATAATGATTCTTAGTCTTTGTATTCTTCTTTAATGATTCAATAGGAATTGCAGATTTTTCACAGTTTAACATCAGATAGAATGAATTCATGAGCGAACCTCCTATTTAAGATATGAAAAACATCCACTTAATATTCATTAATATTTATTTATCTAATAAATAGGTTGCTTTTTCCTTTGAAAATGTTAAAATTTTTAAAGTGTTATTCAGAGGAGTTGAAGGAATGAAACGAATGTACGCCAATATGATCTTGGTTGTCATTGCAATTGTTTGGGGTGGTGGATTTATCGCAACCCAAGGTGCTCTTGATGGCTTTACACCAATGTGGATGATGACCATTCGTTTTTTCATTGCGGGTGGAATCTTATTGCTTTTTTCATATAAACAGATTTCTTTATTGAATAAGCATACGATTTTTAAAGGAATCATTGCCGGGATTTTATTATTTAGTGCATTTGCTTTTCAAACAATTGGAATTCAATATACAACTGCTAGTAAAAGTGCTTTTTTAACCGCAACCAATGTTATTTTTGTACCTTACTTATTATGGGCAGTTATGAAACGCAAACCTAAACGTAAAGAAGTTATTGCATCCATTGCATGTGTAATTGGCGTTGCTTTATTAACGCTTGACGGAAGTGGTTTAAGTTTATCAAAAGGCGATTTCTTAACGATCATCTGTGCCGTTTTCTTTTCTTTACATATGATTGCAATTGAGCAGTTTTCGAATCGTATTCCTGCACTCGCCTTAACTTGTTTACAATTGTTAACCGCCGGTTTTTTATCGTTAATCTTTGCGATACCATTTGAAGCCATGCCTTCCAATGTAAGTAGTTCAGCATTTCAATCGCTATTATTTTTAATCTTCTTATCAACTCTATTTGCTTACTTGCTACAAACGATTGCACAAAAATATACCAGTGCGAATACAACGGCTTTAATCCTTAGTATGGAAGCTTTGTTTGCTTGCTTGTTTGCTTATCTATTTCTTAATGAACGCTTAAGCGTTTCAATGATTGCTGGAGGATGCATTATATTTGCTTCCGTAGTATGGATGGAGTGGAGAAATAAAAAATGAGCTTTTTCGATATATTAAAAATGGTACTTACAGGAATTTTACCTTGTTTCATTGTTGTGTTAGCATTTTATTGTATTGCTAGATTTGTTTTTCATCAACGCGTTGAAACATTTAAGTTACTCTTTATTTTCTATTTTATGATGTTGCTTTATGTTACTTTATTTCGTTTTCAATTTCGCGGAGATCATCTATTCAATGAAATGAATCTTAACTTGAACTTGCTTCCACTTGTTGAAACATATTCTTTATACCAAAATGATAAACTGATATTTCTATATAATACCTTTGGTAATATGATTTGGTTTATGCCGATGGGGTATGGAATTGCCAAATTAAGTAAATGTACCTTTTATAAAACAATCCTATTTGCTTTGATTTGTTCCATCATGATTGAATGCTTACAACTTGTATTCCTTATTGGAACTTGTGATATTGATGATGTAATATTTAATACCATTGGAGCCCTGATTGGCAGCACATTTTATTATAAAAGAAGGAATTTGTGAAATCGTACACAAGTTTCTCTTTTTTTTAGTTCTTATATCTTTCCCTATTATCAATTTGTGATATAATTAACATGATTAAATATTCTAATTTGAATATTTAGATGGAGGAAAAGAGATGTCACTATTTGACCATGAGGCTAGACAGTTTAAATTTGATGTTTTAAGAGAAGTTAGTAAATGTACTTTTGAAGGTAAGTTAAGCGAAGATTTAATTGATGAGATGGCGATGAAATTAATTCCGACAAATCATGCCGATTTTCGTTGTTGCGTATATAAAGAAAGAGAAATAATTCGTCAAAGAACACGTATGGCAATGGGGAAATCACCAATTGGTACAAAAGCAGAAAATCCTAAACAAGTGGTTAAAGTAATTCAAGCAGCGTGTGATGGCTGTTCCATTCGAAAAATATTAGTTACGGATAATTGTAGAAAATGTTTGGCTAAGTCATGTCAAGCAGCTTGTAAGTTCGATGCTATGTTAATGGGCCCAGATCAAGCCTACATTGATTATGATAAATGTAAGGAATGTGGTGCGTGTGCCAATGCGTGTCCATTCAATGCGATTGTTCAAACAGTAAGACCATGTAAAGCAAGTTGCCCGGTAGATGCCATTAGCTTAGATGAAAATGACTTTGCCGTTATTGATGAAGATAAATGTATTAACTGTGGAGCATGCCAAGCTAAATGTCCATTTGGTGCCATTGAAGATATGTCATGGGTTGTTCCAGTTATTGAAAGATTAAATGCAGGAACAAAAATGTTGGCAATCTTTGCGCCTGCCATTCAAGGACAATTTGGAACGGCAACGTTACCTCAAATAAAAGCAGCAATTCGTTCGATTGGTTTTGAAGAAGCTTATGAAGCAGCGATTGGTGCTGATGCGGTTGCTTGGTTTGAAAAAGAAGATTTAAAGAAACATATTGCGGCAGGAGAAAAAATGACGACTTCATGTTGTCCTGCTTTTGTGAACATGGCTAAATTGCATTTCCCAACGGTATATGAAAAGAATGTATCGAAAATGGTATCGCCAATGGTTGCCATTGGTCGCTATTTAAAACATCATTATCCTGATCACGATGTTGTCTTTATTGGACCATGTGTTGCGAAAAAACAAGAAGCGATGGAACATGATGAAATTGATTTTGTTTTAACCTTTGAGGAATTAGCAGCAATGATGATGGCAAAACATCTAAACCCAGAAACGATGGAAGTACGCAGTGATGATATTGCTAGTACCCATGGCCGTAACTTCGCCATTGGTGGAGGAGTTGGCAAAGCTGTTGTCGAAGCTTTAAATGAGAATCAAGATGAAGTAAAAGTAACATCAGTTTATGCGGATGGTAGTGCAGAATGTAAAAAGAATTTATTGTTGATGAAGGTAAATCGATTCCCAGCTGATATCTTAGAAGGTATGTGCTGTGTGGGCGGTTGTGTAAATGGACCTGCAACAATTGAAAATGTAAATAAAGCAAAAGCTAAAATGAATAAAGAAAATTTAGAAATTGCGGATAAAACGATTACGTCAACTCTAAAAGCGTTTGACTTCAGTAATATTGATCTACATAAGTAATTAAGAAAAGATGCGCATAATGTCGTATCTTTTCATTATCATAGCTAAGTTATAAAAAATAACAGGTTGATCCTTGAATAAAATCAATTTAGGAGGAAAAAAAGATGAAGGGAATCATTACATTAAAAGAATCAGATTGTCGAAATTGTTTTAAATGTGTTCGTATGTGCCCAACAAAATCAATTAGTTTTATTAACAACAAACCTCAAATTGATGAAAAACAATGTATCGCTTGTGGTCGCTGTTATTTAATTTGTCCCCAATCGGCAAAGCAAGTTGTGTCCGATATGAACAAGGTGAAAAATTGGTTAAAGAATAAGGAAGAAGTCGTAATTTCAATTGCCCCTTCTTATCAAAATGTCTGGGTTAGTTTTTCTAAGCTGAAACAAGGTTTAATGGAATTAGGCTTTGCCCATGTAGAAGAGACGGCAGTCGCAGCTGCGGTTGTTTCAAGTCAATATTTAACTTTAATGCAAGAAGGTAACATGCGTAATATCATTGAAACTTGTTGTCCTGCGATTGTGAAACTAATCGAAACGCGCTTTCCAGATTTGATTTCACAATTATCACCAGTAGCTTCACCGATGGTTGTTCATGGACGGATGCTTAAGAAAAAATATCCAAACGCTAAAATTGTTTTTTTAAGCCCTTGTATTGCGAAGCAACAAGAAGCTCTTGACCCACGTTTTAAAGATTCAATTGATGCCGTATTAGCAATGAACGATATGGATGAATGGCTATTGGATGTAGATGGTTTTGATGAAATAATTGAAACAGAAGAAAATATCGCACGTTTATATCCAGTAAGTGGTGGAATTATAAAAACATTCCCAAGTGAAACGCCATATAAAACATTGGTTATTGAAGGCTTGGATCGCTGTACTGGAGCTTTGAAATCAATCATGAATGGTCATTTAAAAGGCTATTTCTTTGAGATGAATGCATGCGCAGGAGGTTGTTTAGGTGGGCCATATTTATACGCATATCAAGAAAATGAATGGCTTGCTCAAAGTCGCATTGCGCGCAATGAAACAGCACCTAAAATAACATGTGGTGACAAGGAAGATTATCTTAGCGCTACTTATGAAAACCATTTTATTGATGAAGGCAAGTTTAGTGAAGAACAAATATTAGAAGTATTGTCGCGTACCGGAAAACAAGATAAAACAATGCGATTGGATTGTGGAGCTTGTGGTTATGAGACTTGTCGTGAAAAAGCAATTGCTGTTTTACAAGGTAAGTGTGATGCTGAATTATGTTTACCTTATGCGTTGGAACATGCTCAATCCATTTCAAACTTAATTATTAAACATACACCAAACGGTATTATTGTATTGGATTCTCATTATAAAATTAGTGAAATTAATCCAAGTGCTTTAGCAATGATGCAATTACAGAATTATAGTGTAAAAGGTTTTGATGTTCAAGCTGTGTTGCCAGGTAATCAAATTCTAGAAGTCTTAGACCATGTTGAATCAGTATCTTACTTTGTTGAAGAATATCCACAAGTTAATAAAATATTTGAACATGCTGTCATTTCCATAAATGAAAAGAATTCCTTTGTTATCATCTTGATGGATTTAACCGAAAAGAGTCAACAAAAAGAGCATTTACGTCAATTGCGTCAAGATACAATTAATTCAACCCAAGAAGTAATAAACAAACAAATGCGAGTTGTTCAAGAAATTGCTTCTTTATTAGGTGAAACAACAGCGGAAACAAAAGTAGTTTTAACTAAGTTAAATAAAACAATGTTAGAGGAAGATAAATAATGAAACTATTAACAGAGACTTATTTCGCTTCTTTAAATAAAAAAAATGAAGAATTATGTGGCGATAAAGTTAAATTTGTTCGCAATGAAGAAGCGTGTATTGCGGTTTTAGCGGATGGGTTAGGAAGTGGAGTAAAAGCAAATATTTTAGCCACTTTAACAAGTGAAATCTTATCAACAATGATTGGTGAAAAGATGGAAATTGATGATGCAATTGAAACAATATCGGCTACTTTGCCAATTTGTAAAGAACGAGGCATTGCTTATAGTACTTTTATTGTATTACAAGTATTTTATGATGGGCGAGTCTTTTTAGCCGAATATGATTCTCCAAATGTGATATGGATGCGCAAGGGAGCAATTATGCCAATCCAGCGAACAACGCGTATTCTTAATGGAAAAGAAATAAGGGAAAGTCATTTTTTAGTGGAAGCTAATGATGATCTGATTATGTTTTCAGATGGAATTCTTCATGCGGGAAGTGGTATGGTTTTAAATCTGGATTGGGATCAAAAAGAAGTGGAAGAACATATGATGCGCTTATGGAAGGGAAATGACCATGCAAATGATGTAGTTCATCATTTATTAGATGCTGTGGATGCCCTTTATCAAGGAGAGTGTGGCGATGATAGTAGCGTTGCCTGCATTCATCTTATGGACTATGTTGAAACAATTGTTATGGTTGGTCCACCCGTAAACAAAGACGATGATAAAGAAGTGGTAAGCAAGTTAATGAGCACAAAAGGCTTCAAGGTTGTATGTGGTGGAACTACTTCACAAATCGTCGCCCGTGAGTTAAATAAAGAAATGATAATAAAACAACCAAATGTGGGAAGTGATGTTCCACCAATGGGTACGATTGAAGGCTTAGATTTAGTAAGTGAAGGTGCATTAACGATTAATAAATGTATTCAATATTTAGAAATGTGTCAACGGGATCATAATTACTTGGATGCTTTTTTAGAAAATGAAGCGAGTGATGGAGCTCAACACTTATGTAAAATCTTATTAGAAAGCCAAGCAATCCGTTTCTTAATTGGAACTGCCGATAATCCAGCTCATCAAGGAATGGCATTCTCGCCAATTTCACTAACTAAAAAAATTGAAACGGTCGATTTGATGGTTAAAACATTACATCAACTTGGGAAAATTGTGAAAGTTGAAAAGTATTAAGATAAGACTCATAATCAAATATATTTACTTTACAGTATGTGAGAATAAGATTCTTTTATTCATTAATATTGAATAATTCTCAATGAATTCATCATTATTAATGAAAATGATTCAGTATGTGTTCAAAACTATTGTAAAAGTGGGCAAAAAATAGTAAAATGTAACAGTATGTGAGGAGGACAAGCATAATGAATATTTTTTGGACATCAATCATCTGTACAATCGTAGGACTTATTATTGGAGGAGGACTAGGATTTATTTTCACAAAACGTAAATTTGAAAAAGAATTGAAAGAAAATCCCCCTATCAACGAAAAAATGATCCGTGCAATGTTCTTACAGATGGGAAGAAAACCTTCGGAAGCACAAATTAAACAAATCATGAAATCTATGAATATAAACAAATAAGCATGTTAATTTACATGCTTTTTTCTTTCTAACAGATGTGTAAGATAAAAGCAGTTTGAAAGTTGATTGTGTTATAATGTTTTTAGAGGTGATGAAATGAAATTATTAAAGAAAATATGTGTCATGTTAATTATCATATTAATCCTTCTTGGCGCTACGTTAACAGGACTTGGTTATAATGAATATCGAACTGCGATAAATAAAAGTAGTCTTGAAGATAAAGTTGAAGCAATAAAAGGACAAGAAAATTATATTACGTTTGATGAAATTAATTCTGATTTATTAAAGGCAACGGTAGCAATTGAAGATCGACGCTTTTATGAACATGATGGAGTTGATTATTTCGCTCTGGTACGGACTTTGTTATCCAATGCTTTAGCTGGTGAAATTGTTGGTGGGGGATCTACGATTACCCAACAAACAGCGAAGAATTTATATTTTGGTTATCATCCATCTATCATTCGAAAAATTGCGGAAGTCTTTATGGCGAAGGATTTAGAAAAGAATTATTCAAAAAAAGAAATTCTTGAGTTATATGTTAATATTATAAATTATGGTGATAATCACATTGGTATCAAAGAAGCTTCAAATGGTTATTTCCGCTGCGAACCAATTGATTTAAATCTAAATCAAAGTTCGTTATTAGCAGGAATCCCTCAATCACCTGCAAATTTTCAACTTTCGAATCATGAAGAACAAGCACGCATCCGTCAAAAAGCAGTATTAGAAGCAATGGTTAAAGAAAAAGATATTAATTATGTACAAAGTATGCAAGTACAAGGAAATCAATAAGTCTAGGGAAACCTAGATTTTTTTCTTTTATGACGCATTTGTAAGTAAAACAATTATAATTTTGCTATAATAAAAAAGAGGTGATTAACATGATTGAAGTTTTAGTAGTAGAAGATGATCAAACAATCTTAGATGGCATCGCATTTCTTCTTGAAAAAGAAGGTTATCATGTTGATACCGCTAAAAGTTTTATTAATGCCATTAATGCAATTGAACGAAAATATTACGATTTAGCTATCCTTGATTTAGGCTTACCAGATGGAAATGGTTATGATTTATGCGAACGCTTAAAAAAGAAACATGGAAGTAATGTAATCTTTTTGACGGCTCGTGATGATGAAAAAGATATTGTAAAAGGCTTAGATATGGGAGGCGATGATTATATTACCAAACCATTTCGAGTTGCGGAATTAGTATCTAGAATCAAAGCTGTATTAAGAAGAAATAACGGCCAAGAAAAAGTACTAAGTCTTCAAGATCTAATTATTTATTCCTTAAAAGGTAAAGTGTATCGAAACCATCAAGAAATATTTTTATCGGCAATGGAGTATCGTTTGTTATTAACTTTTGCGGCAAATAAGAATCAAATTCTCACAAGAGATCAATTATTGAGTAATATTTGGGACATCAGTGATGACTTAGTAAATGATAATACATTAACGGTATATATTAAAAGATTGCGTGAAAAGATTGAAAAAGATCCCCAAAATCCTCGGATTATCCAAACAATTCGTGGCTTAGGTTATATAGGAAAAGATATATGAAAAAGATATTGAATTCTTTTCTATTTAAAATTATCATTGTGATTACTTGTTTCTTAACAATAAGTAGTCTTTTTACTTATCAACAGTTTAAAGAAATACAAAAACAAGATCAACAAATGAATGCTTCACTCCTTCAATTATTAGAAAAAGAAAATCCTGAAATCAAAGCTCAAGTACTTACGATTATGCAAGGTAAAGATACGAGTAAGAATTCAGAAATATTGAAACAATATGGGATGGATGAAACATTAAATAGGGAAAGAAAGAGTCAATATCAACAAATGATGATCACAAATATAATGATTACCTTATTGTTTATTACATTTGTTTTATTATGTACTTATTTCTACCAAAGAAAACAGAATCAGAAGATATTAAATATGGACCAATATTTAAGAAGAATATTAGCTTGTGATTATGATTTAGATTTATTAGGAAATAGTGAAGGTGTTTTATCCATTTTAAGTAATGATATATATAAAGTAACGGTTATGTTGAAAGAGAACAATTTAATTCTTCAAGAAGATAAAGAAAAACTCGGGAACGATTTAGCGGATATTTCGCATCAATTAAAAACACCACTTACAAGTATGTCAATGATGTGTGATTTGTTATCGCAAGAGACGTTGTCAGATGAGCAACGAATTAAATTTTTAAAAAATATTCGTTCCCAGCTACAAAGAATTGAATGGCTTGTTACTTCTTTATTGAAAATGTCAAAGTTACAAATTGGTACCGTTCATTTTTTAAAGGAATCAATTCAAGCGAAGGACTTGCTTCATAAAGCGAGTGAATCGGTTTTATTAGTGATGGATTTAAAGAATCAATCTTTTATAATGGATGGAGATGAAGCCTTGCTTCACGTTGATATTAATTGGAGCAGCGAAGCTTTATTAAACATCATTAAGAATTGTGTAGAACATACCCAAGATGGGGGAGTGATTCATGCGCAAGTCATGGATACAGCGATGTACACGCAAATTAAAATATTTGATAATGGTAGTGGTATTGATCAAGTAGATTTACCGCACATATTCGAACGGTTTTATCGAGGCAAGAATAGCAGCAGTGACAGTGTTGGAATCGGACTAGCAATGTCTTATGAAATTATTACCAGTCAACAAGGAACTCTTTGGGTTGAATCAAAGCTTAAGCAAGGAACAACCTTCACAATCCGTTTCTTTAAGGAGGAACGCCTATGAATATCTTAAAAGTAGAACATGTTTCCCGTTTTTATAAATGTGGAGATCAAACAATTAAAGCGTTAGATGACGTGAGTTTTACTGTGAAAAAAGGTGAATTCATCGCAATTGTAGGGCCGAGTGGTTCAGGTAAAAGCACCCTACTTCATGCTCTTGGTGGTGTAGATCAAGTAAGTGAAGGCCATGTTATTATTGATGATGTTGATCTGTATGCTTTAAATGATGAAGCGAGAACAATTTTTCGACGTCGACAGATCGGTTTAATTTATCAGTTTTATAATCTTATACCAATGTTGGATGTGCGAGAAAATATTTTATTACCTTTATTATTAGATAATCAAAAAGTAGATGAAAAAGACTGTGAAGAAATGATTCATTTATTAGGTTTAAGTGATCGTAAAGCTCATCTTCCACAGGAATTATCTGGAGGGCAACAACAAAGAGTTTCGATTGGAAGAGCTTTGATTGCTCATCCTGCTTTGATTTTAGCGGATGAACCAACCGGAAATCTAGATTCCCATAATTCAAATGAAATTGTTGACCTATTGCGTTATTGTAATAAGAAATATTTTCAAAGTGTTATATTAATCACGCATGATATGGAAATTGCACGAAGCTGTGATCGTATTTTATACTTGAAAGATGGTAAATTAGTCGATGGAGAAGCAGTATGAAAATTCTTCATCGCTATGGAATAAAAAACTTATGGCATAATTATAAAAGAACGATTGCCATTATGATTGGCATTACGTTATCAACGGCAATGATGATATCAATTGCGACCCTCACCCTAAGTGCTAAAGATGCGTTACAAACAAAGCAAAGAGAAACATTTGGGGATTATCATAGTCTTTTTTATAATGTGCCCAACGATAAAAAAATATTTGTTACCCATAATGAAAAAGTAGCAGAAGCAATGCAAGTTCAATCGTTAGGAGTTGATTATTTAAACGGGAGTAAGAATAATTTAAAGCCTTATATAAGTGTGATGGGCTTTCAACAAACAACGCTTGATCATTTACCAGTAAAAATAAGCAGTGGTAGATTACCTAAAAATGATCATGAAATTATATTAGCAAAACATATTCTTTATAATGGAAAAGTTAATCTTAACCTTGGTGAGCAAATTCAACTTAATTTAGGGAAACGAATCTTTAAAGATAGTCTAGCTGAAATTAATAATTTTGATCCCTATTATGAAGGTGTTGAAACAATTCAAGCTACAAAATTACATACGTATCAAGTCGTCGGTTTTTTTGAACGACCTACTTTTGAAAATTTTTCTTCCGCAAGTTATAGTGCAATTACTGCCTATAATAAAACACTTCCGATTGCAAGTGACATCTATGTGAAATATTATAATCCAAGCGACAGCATAAAGAACACAAAAGCGATTGCGAAAGTAATCAAATTTGATGATCGTCAATATAATTTTAATTATAATTTATTAACTTATGACAATGCACTTGCTAATAGTCGTAGTTCTTTTTTAATTAATATTGTATCGGTATTCACGATGATTGTCGTTCTTTTAGGAAGCGCTACGCTCCTTTATAACAGCTTTTCAATGAATATGCGTAAAGAACGTCAACATCTATCCATGCTTCAAAGCGTTGGTGCTACGATGACGCAAATCCGCAGTATGTTGTTTTTCCAAGGGTTTATCATTGCCTTAATCTCGATTCCCCTTGGGATTGGACTTGGCTTGCTCAGTGTTTCAACGTCACTAGGTATCTTTAATCAATTGATTCTATCTTCATCGATAGAAATGAGTGCGATGAAGATGCATCTTTCATGGTCACTTATATCGATATGTAGCATATTAATATTCATATTAATTGAATTTTGTATTTGGTTGCCAAGTAAAACCATTGCATTATCTTTAATCGATGAAATGAAAATTAAAGGCAATGCGAAAGCAAAAAAATATCGAATGGATCAAAAACATTCTTCGATTACTAGTAAATTAGCAATCAAACATCTATGTTTTCAAAAACATAGTGAACGAAACATCCTCATTTCTTTAGTTACCTTAATGGTACTATTTGTATCTTTTCATGGATTGATGAGCAATGTTCAAAAAGTACGCGATGAATCTTTTTTAGATAGTAAATATGATGTTAGTATGAACTTTACCGAAGAAAGAAATAATTTGAATATCGCAAATGAAATTGCGCAATTAGAAACAGTGAATACTAATATAATCACTACCTATGAAGATAGTGTATTAGTTCCTTTAAAGGCATTCAATAAAAAATATCAAAACACTATAAAAGGTAATTCAAACCAAATCCTAGTAGATATAATTGGTATTGAAGATAATAAGTTCGATGCGTTATTTAAAGAAAATAAGACAAATGCAAAGCATCAAGCATATTTATATAATGAATATCAATATGCTAACAATCATCCTAGTCAATACATAGATGCAACAAAAAAGATGGCGATTACGCATGGGAAAACGGTGGATTTTGAAGTCATTCCAACCACGATTGATTTAGGCTTTCTAAATCAACAAAGCCGACCAACCTTGCTTGTTCGTAGTTCCAAGTTAGATCAACTCTTTCAAAATGAATTTAAGGTTAAAGATGAATCTCAATTTAATAAGAATTATATCGCATATTTCAATACGTTAAACAGCAATGCTTTGGAAACAGAATTAAAAAACTTACCTGGTTTAAATCGCATCGTCGCATATGATATCAATAACTACGATCGAATGAATGGGGAAGTTAGGTCGATTAAATTATTAACTAATTTATTGTTCTTTGGTTTTATCACTTTAGTTTTCATTGTTGGTTTTGTCAATATATTGAATACGGCACATGGTGAATACCAAATGCGACGTCAGGAATTTGCTATGCTAAATTCAATTGGAATGCGTAAAAAAGATATACTTAAAATGCTCTATAAAGAAAGCTTGATGGAAGCAATCATTGCTTTCCTTATTGCTTTTGTTATTAATGTATTGATTGCATCGATACTATCCTTTTTCTTTCAAAAAGCAGGGATTGGCTATGATATGGCAATTCCATATAAGGACTATCTATATTGCTTACTGATTGGATTTAGTGCTACCTGCATGGTATTAGGCTACCAAATCATTCAAAGAAGAAAAGATAGTATTGCGGATATTATAAAAGAACAAAGCATCTAATATCATTTTTTAAGGGTACGAATCCTTTCTTTCTCAATGTCGCTCACTTGTCGACTTTCAATTATCTTTTGAATGGCTTTATTATGCGTAAAAACATCTAGCTTATCTTGTTTTAAGTACAGAATTAGCTGCTCTTGATTTAATACATATAACATTGATAATAACCAAGCAATTGCCATCCTAACATAATAACTTTTATCTGTAATTTTATTAATGATAGCTAATTGTTCATCAAGATATTTATTTTGATGATAATAATTTAATAACATAATTAAAGCAAAACGGATGATCCAAGGATTATCATTTTCACTGCATTGAATCACAAAGTCATGATAATAATCCAAATCCTTTTTTATAAATTTAAAACTAGCAATGGCACTATCACAAATTGCCCAATTATTTATATAAGGAAGAAAACGCTTTATTTGTTTTAAATAAACTTCTTTATCTTGTTTTGCTTGTGAAATACATAATCCATATAATAAACGTTCTTCATGGCTCTTTCCTTGAACTACATCAAAAAAATTTGCTTGATTATCTTTCACAATTTGTTTACTTAAAAGATGTAATTGTTTCATTCTTATTCCTATAATATCAGGATAATTAGGAATGCTTCTTTTTAAAAATCCTTGGTACTGTAAATCTTGATAAGAAAGTAGCATTTGTTCAAGTTCTTCATGATTGGTAAACATAAGATCACTCCTGTTTTTATTATATAACAAATAACTAAAAACACGTACTGTCAATTCAAACAATAATTTGATATAATCGATAAATAATGAGGTGAAGTTATGAATCAAGATGAATTCAATCAAAGCATAAATTCTATATTTGATACTTATAAGACATCAAATAGTTTAGATAAACAAACATTAGATACTATTACAAGCAATCCCAAAGAAGATTTAGATAGTGATACTTATTTAAAATTACTATATTTATGGGGTAAAGATTATGAAGCGAATAAGAATCCGAATGCAGCGCGTTTTTGTGCTTTAAGAATGATGCAGGTAATTCAAGCATGCTCCGGACTTGCGAAAAAACCTCGTCATTTAAAACTAGTTAATCAAAGTCAAGATAAAGACATATTAGATTATGTTAGTAAATGGTGTGATTTTTTAAATGAAACGTATGCTTTTATTCGTAAACGTTTATTAATCTTATCGATTGTAGTAGGTATTCTAAGTGGTATATTGTTAATAATCAGTAAAGTTAATCTATTATTTGTATTGATCTTTACGATTATCATTATTATTTTAATTAATTTAATCTTTTATAATCGCGTTCGTAAAAAGTTTTATAAGAAACAAGTAAAAGCTTTAATCGAATTTGTAGATGAAGCATTAATTGAATTTGATCGTCCTGTTTATTATTCCTAAAATACTCATATATGATATAGAAACAGAAAAGGGCTTTCGCCCTTTTTTACTTCGTCGCATGGTTTCTAGTATTAATAATTGCATCCCAAGTATTCTTACCGATTTCTCCATCGTTTGTTAAGTCGTATAAATATTGAAATTGAGCAACGCATGCTTTGGTTCTTGAGCCAAAGCTACCATCAACTGGAACAGGTCGTAAACATGCATTGAATTCAGCTATTTGATTCAAATATTCTTGATGTTTAAAAACATCCAAACCGCTATCTCCCTGTTTTAAATAATAAGAAGAACTAGCTACGGGAATATTAGTAACCATATTAAATGATTTAATTCGGTCGACAATATCACTCCATGTTAAGTCACCAATTGTGCCATCAACCGCAATCTTGGCAAAACGTTGATACTCTTTAACGGCATTTTGTGTAGCAGAACCGTAAATACCATCGGGATTTATTTTTAATTTAATATAACCACGAGCTTGCATAATATTTAAATAAGCTTGCATTTTATTTACCGCAATGCCAACATCGCCAACTTTTAAAACATAACGAGTAAACATACTTCATCATCCTTTCCTTTCTATTATATGGGAAGGCATGATTTTGGTTTGGGTTTTATTCATGATTCATTTTTTTGGTAGAGATAAAGATAAATATTGAGGTAATATCTTAATGGTAGGATTTTTTATATTTTTTATTTCCCCATCAATATTCATTAAAAAAGGTTTATCGCCAAACAATTGAAACTGTTTAGCTTGTTTATAAATGACAATATCTTTTAAATCTAAATGTTCACCCGCTTTGTAGGTGTTCACTAGATTTAAAACACGGAAACGATTTACTTTTTTAACACAGACAATATCAATAAAACCATCTTGAATATCGGCAAGGGGAGCAGCATGATAGCCACCGCCGTAACATGTTCCATTGGCAGCTACCGCAAAGATATAATTATCTTCCGCATAATGTTCATCGTCAATGTTAAAGGCGAAGCGATGATATAATGAAGTGAAGAAACAATAAATCAAAGATAAATTATAAGCATTATTTCCACTGATCAAAGGAAGTCGTTTAAACTTGGATACGTTGGTAGCAATCGCTGAATCAAGGCCACTGGAGATTAAATTAATACTTAACATACCATTAATTTCCAAGACGTCAATTTTACTTTCCTTGCCTTTGATCTGTGCCTCAATATTTAAAAAATCACTTTCTTGATATTCTTGAAAGTTTTTAATAAAATCATTCCCAGTGCCAATGGGAATAATTGCTAAAGAACAATTGGAAGCATTGCCAATTCCATTTAGAACTTCATTTAAAGTACCATCGCCTCCACATGCATAAAAGCGAATGGCTTCACCACTCATTGCTTGTTTGCGTACATAATGCGTTGCATCTTGTGGATACTTCGATATATAGAGCTCATAAGGCTCATCTATTTCACAACTAGAAAAAGCAAGTTCAATACGAGCTTGCACATCTTTACTTTGATCATATTTTCCAGCCGTTGGATTCACGATAAATATATGTCTCATAGAAGTATTATAACTTAATTTATTATGCTTGTGAATTTATAATTTAATTTCTTATATCTTTACTTATTTTAATTTGAAATTATAATATAATAAGATAAAGAGGAGGATTCAAATTATGACAGTTAAACAAGAAACTTTAAACTTATTAAAAAAACGCTCTAGTATTCGCAAATTTAAAGATAAAGCAATCCCAGAAGCAATCGTTCAAGATTTATTAGAATGTGGCGTTCGTGGGGCAAGTGCTGGGAATTTACAACCTTTTTCAATTATTCGTTTATCAAGTGATTCAGATAAAGAATTTTTAACGAAAGATGCTTCGATGCAAGGTTTTGTTGCTCATGCAGCAGAAAACTTTTTATTCTGTATGGACTTTAATCGTTTAAAGAAATGGGCCGAATTATCAAAAGCACCATTTAGTGCGAATCATAGTTATAATCATTTTTGGGTCATTTTTGAAGATGTAATTATCTGTGCACAAAATATGGCTTTAGCAGCGGATGCTTATGAACTAGGCTCATGTTATATTGGAACTACAGTTGAATGTGCAGAAAAACTAATTGATTACTGTAAGCTTCCTTATGGAGTATTTCCGATTGTGTTATTAAGCGTTGGTTATCCAGATCAAGCAATAACACCTAGTACAAAATTAACTGTGAAGGATATTTTACATGAATCTTATTATCATGATTATCGTGATGAAGAAGTAAAAGCAATGTACGACAAAAAGTATGCTAATTGTGATCGACCATTAAATCAACGGATGAAAGACAATATTGTGAAAGTAGCGCAAAAGGTGAACGGTGAAGCTTATGCAAATGAGTGCTTAGCTGAAATGGAACGAACAAATGTAGTGAACTATGCACAATATCGTTTTGGGTTACACTATTGTGCCGATGAAATGTTAGAAGGCCGTGATGAATTTGTCGCTTTACTAAAAAAACAGGGAATTGATTGGATCTTATAAGATAATATTAATTGCCTCGAGTGATAAATAATTATATATGACAATTGCCTGGTAGTATGGTAGAATTGCTTCATCGACTTTTTAAAACAACAATGTATAAAATGAAAGAAAGAGGTGCAAATTATGAATATATTATCCATCATATCCATTATCATTTACACCGCTTTTTTTATTGGTGCTGGGTTTGTAATTAATGCAGAACGAAAGAGTATAATGAATCGATCGGGAGGCGCAGTTTTAATCTCTTTAGGTTGGTGGTCTTTTTGTAATTCGTTTTTCTTTGCTTCAGCTACTGCATCTCAAGCAATGTTCTGGCATAAGCTAGGTTCCCTTGGTTGGTGTGGTTTTGTTGCTTTCACAACTTATTATTTTTTAGCTTTGACAAAATATGATCAGAAATTGAATACGATCTTTAAAAAGTTTTTATTCTTTTTACCAATGATCTTATTAATTGCTATAAACTTATTTACACCAACGACTTCCTTAGCTCAAAGCATTGTTGCTTCCACGAGTGGATGGGGTTGGACTTATCAAAATTCTATTACTTCTTTATCGTTATGGCTCTATCTCATTTACGTTGTTTCTTATTTTTCTTTTGCTTTTTGGTTGTTATGGGGTTGGGCAAAATCAGTAAAACATAAATTGAAAATAGAAATGGCATTGAAGTTTATTATTCTTGATTTTGTTACGATTGGATGTGGCATGTTAACGGATATTGTAATACCACTTACCAATCAAATGATTCCAGCGATTGCAAATGTAATCACGGTTATATTTGGAATTGGCTATTTTATACTAATCTATCGTTATGATATATTTAATATTAATTTGGTTATTTCTTCGGATGATATTCTACAAACAAGTAATAACTTGATTTTTGTCATTGATGAAAATTACGAAATATTTAAATATAATAAAGCGGTTGGAACACTTTTAGGTTATAATATGAATGAGCTGATTGGAAGTGATTTTAAACATTTATTATGTAAAAACTTTGAAATAAATCAAATGAGTAATACCAACGATACCGTTAATATAGAAACAGATATGATGACGAAAGATGGCGAAATAAGAAATATGTTAGTTTCTATTTCAATGGCTTCGGATCTTCATAATAGTTTTTTATGTTATATTCTTTCTTGCCAAGATGTGAGCAAACAAATGAAAATGCAAGAAGAATTAATCATTGAACGGAAAAAGTTTGAAGCCCTAGCAAATGAATATCAAAAATTATCTTATAATGATTTACTTACCGGTTTACCAAACCGTCGTCGTTTCTTTGAAGCGATACAATTATTTGAAGAAGATTATCATAAAAATGGAAATGATTTTTCCTGTATCTTTTTAGATTTAGATAACTTTAAACATGTGAATGATCTCTATGGTCATAAAGCAGGCGATGAGTTATTGAAAGCAGTAGCTATCAAGCTAACGAATTGTGTTAATGTTCATGAATTTGTAGCTAGACTAGGTGGCGATGAGTTTATGATTGTTATGCATACAGGTGAAAATAAAGTAGCGATTAAAATGGAACAAATTGAATGTGAATTTAAGAAAAAAATAGAGTTTAATCATTTACCATATGAAATAGGTATTTCATATGGTATGGCAACGTTCTCAGATTTTAAAAACACGAATGAATTAATGGAACATGCAGATGAAGCAATGTATAAAAATAAACGTAACAAAATTGAATCAAGATAAGGTGAAAGAAAGCAAGTAAGGGTAGGAAACGTTTAATTTAATTGTGCTAACAAATATTTTAAAAAGATAAAAAATGAATCTGTGAAATAATAAAGCAATTGTTTACATAATTTTACAAGAAAATATCGCAAAATGTTTCAAAAAGGCTTGTAAAAATGTGAAAATTATTGTATTCTTATAGTAATTTCGATAGAGAAAGGGTGCTTAAAATAATGGCTTTTTATAAAGAAAAATTAGAACTTGCTTATCAAGCACTAAATGAGCAAAATATTGATATGTGGATTATTGCTGGTCAAGAATCCGGAACGATATCAGAACCTATTTTGCCAGTGATAAGTGATCATGAATTTATAGGTGAAACAGCACTTGTATTTATGAAAGATAAAAGTGCTTATGCAATTTGTTCACCGATTGATAAGAACGGTTATATAAACACAGGAATATTTAAGGAAGTCATTGATTATCCTGTTTCTTTTTCGGAAACGATAGGTGAATTAATTAAATCGGTTCAGCCAAAAACGATTGCTTTAGATTTCAGTGAAAATGATCCTAGTAGTGATGGTTTAAGTTGTGGAACTTACGATCATTTAAAAGAAGGGTTTACTATCGCAGGATTTCAAGGTAAAATTGTAAGTGCGAAACCAATTGTTAATATTGTTCGTGGTTGTAAATCGGATTGGGAATTAAAGAAGATAACAAAAGCTTGTGAAAAAGCCGAAGAAATATTTCAAGCGGCAGCTCATGTGATTAAAGATGGAGTGAATGCGCAAGCGGTGTTTGCTTTTTTCCAAAAACAGGTAGATGATGCCAACATGGGATATGCATGGAGTAAATCTTGTAATCCAGGTGTATTCAGTGGTCCAAATTGTCCGGTTGGGCATATGGGAGCACCCGATGTTGTAATTAAGAAAGGCCATTTGGTCAATATTGATTTTGGCGTTAAAGTAGATGAGTACAGTTGTGATTTACAACGGATGTACTATGTCTTAAAAGATGGAGAGAGCGATGCTCCTCAAGATATCAAAGATGCATTCTATGCAGTGCGTGATGGAATCTTAAAAACGGCAGCAATGATGAAACCAGGTGTGACTGGGATTGAAGTTGATACGTTCGCAAGAAACTACATTACGAGTTTAGGCTATGATGAATGGGGATTTGCGACAGGTCATCAAATGGGTCGTGAGGCACATGATGGTGGAAGTGTATTAGGACCTGCAAAGCCACGTTATAACCGGGATGATTTAATTCGTGTTCCTTTGATGCAAGGAAATGTATTTACGATTGAACCAGGCATTACATGTAGCGGCGGTCACGTTGGGTTAGAAGAAGATGTTGTTGTATGCAAGGATGGAGCTAAATTTTTAACACCACCGCAACAAGAACTAATTCTAATCAAAGAATAAAATGGAGGAAAACTATGCTTAAGTATATAGGAAAACGATTATTAATCGGAGTTATCACATTATTTGTGTTAGCAACGACAACCTTCTTTTTAATGAAGCTAATGCCAGGATCACCATTTGCGAGTGAAGGTAAGTTTATTAGTAAAGAAGCACAAGCGGCGATGGTCGCAAGTTATGGTTTAGATAAACCAGTATTAGAACAATACAAAAATTATATGGGAAATGCGATTCAAGGTGATTTTGGAACTTCCTATCGCCGTATCGGTACTAATGTATCAGACATTGTTGCTGCTAGTGCACCCGTAACGATTAAATTAGGACTTACGGCATTCGTAATTGCGATTGTTGTGGGGATTGGGCTTGGTGTTGCAGCTGCCTTATCCAAACGAAAATGGGTTAATAATGTGGTGATGTTCGTATCCACGATTGGTGTAAGTATGCCGAGTTTCTTGATTGCATTATTATTGATGCTGTCTCTAGGTGTATGGTTAAGAGTTCTACCAATTGTTGGTTTAGCAACTCCATTACATTATATTATGCCAGCAACCGCGCTTGCCTTATATCCAATTTCAATGATTTCAAGATTAACGAGATCATCGATGTTGGAAGTCATGAAACAAGATTACATGATATTGGCAAAATCAAAAGGTTCTTCACCTAAAGCGGTTATTTTTAAACATGCACTTAAAAATGCTATGTTACCAGTTATTACTTATGCTGGACCAATGATTGCTTTCCTAACAACAGGTAGCTTTATTGTTGAAACGATTTTCTCAATTCCAGGAATTGGTAGTGAATATGTATCTTCAGTTAGTACTCGTGATTATCCAATGATTATGGCACTTACTATATTATTAGGTTCAATGGTTATTGTTTTGAATCTAGCATCGGATGTTATCAGTGCAATTATTGATCCAAGAATTAAACTAGGCGAATAGGAGGAAACGTAATGGAAGAAAAATTAAAATTAACAGCGGAAATGTTTGAACCACTTCCTGAAAGTGAAAAAAACAATGAACAAATTGCCGTTGAAGCCAAAACGTATCTAGCAGATGCCTGGGCTCGTTTCAAAAAGAACAAATTAGCACTTGCTGGTTTGATTTTCTTAACAATTATGATTTTATATGCAATTCTTGCGCCAATGTTATCACAATACACGTATCATGGACAAGATTTAAATGCTCAAAACTTGATGCCAAGTGCTGCGCATTGGTTTGGTACCGATAAGTTTGGCCGTGACATCTTTGTACGTATTGCATGTGGTGCCCGAATTTCCTTAACAATCGGATTTGTGGCTGCTGCCATTAACTTAGTTATCGGTGTTGCTTATGGTAGTATCGCTGGTTATGTTGGTGGAAAAGTAGATATGATTATGATGCGTATTGTTGATATTATTTATTCAATACCTGATTTACTATATATTATTCTAATTTCACTTATCTTTGGAACTAGTATGTTTTCAATTTTACTAGGTATTTCGATTGGTGCATGGCTTGGAATGGCACGTCAAGTTAGAACGCAAGTTATGACATTAAAAGAACAAGAATTTTCATTAGCAGCGTTTGTTTTAGGTGCTAGTAAATCACGTATCTTATTTAAACACTTATTAATTAACTGTATGGGCCCCATTATCGTATCCGTTACTTTAATGGTACCATCGGCTATCTTTACCGAAGCCTTCTTAGGTTTCATCGGTATTGGTATTTCAGCTCCACAAGCATCTTGGGGAACCTTAGCAAATGACGCACGTCAATTTATTGAGAGTTATCCAATCCAAGTATTGTGGCCAGTTGCCGCAATTTGTTTAACAATGTTATCACTGAATTTCATCGGTGATGGTCTAGGCGATGCCCTTGACCCGAAAAAGAAGTAGTGGGGTAAAGTGCATATGAGAGTACTAGATATTAAGAACTTAACAACTGAATTTTCAACCGAACAAGGTGCTGTAAAAGCGGTTCGTGGAATTTCATTATATTTAAATAAAAAAGAAGTATTAGGAATTGTTGGTGAGTCTGGTTCTGGAAAGAGCCAAGCAATGTTCTCCGTTATGGGATTACTTGCTGCCAATGGTAGTGTTGTAAATGGTGAAATTCTATTGAATGAAAAACCAATTTCTCCACTTGATTATTCAACGAATAAAGAATATGAAGCAGTAATGCAGAAAATTCGTGGAAATGATATGGCAATGATCTTCCAAGATCCAATGACTTTCTTAAATCCTGTATTAAAAATTGAAACACAATTAATTGAACCAATTTTAAATCATACGAATTTAAGTAAAAAAGAAGCAAGGCTTCAAGCAATTGATTTAATGAGGAAAGTTGGTATTCCTTCACCAGAATCACGTATTGATCAATATCCACATCAATTTTCTGGAGGAATGCGTCAACGTATTATCATCGCAATGGCGCTTGCTTGTAATCCACAAGTAATCATTGCAGATGAACCAACAACCGCTCTTGATGTTACCATTCAAGCGCAGGTATTAGAATTAATTGGTGATTTAAAGAATGAAATTGATTCATCTATTATCATGATTACTCATGATTTAGGTGTTGTAGCTAGTATCTGTGATCGAATTGCGATTATGTACGGTGGTAAGATTGTTGAAACCGGAACCGATGAAGAAATCTTCTATAATGCGCAACATCCTTATACATTAGGATTGTTAAGCTGTATTCATAATCCTGAGGCAGAGGAACAAAAGGAATTAAAACCAATTCCAGGTTCACCTCCTGATTTACTAGATCCACCTAAGGGTTGCCCATTTGTGGATCGTTGTGAAAAAGCAATGCGTATTTGTAAAGATGTTATGCCAGATGAAACTACTTTCTCTGATACACATGTGTGTTCTTGTTGGTTAAACAATGATTTGGCAAAGAAAGTGAGGGACAAAAAATGAGTGATGAAATTTTAAAAGTTACCGATTTAAAAACTTATTTCGATGTTACCAAAGGCATTTTCTCACCAAAGCAAATAGTACAAGCAGTTGATGGTGTTACATTTTCAATTAACCGAAATGAAACATTTGGTTTAGTTGGTGAATCAGGCTGTGGTAAATCGACATTAGGACGTACCATTGTTAAGATTTATGAACCAACTCATGGAACAATAGAATATAACGGTGAAGATATTACTAAGATAAAAGGGAAGGATTTGAATTCGTTCCGCGAACAAGTTCAAATGATTTTCCAAGATCCTTATGCATCCCTTAATTCACGAATGACAGTTGGTGAAATTATTAGGGAACCAATGGATATACACCATATTTTCGACACCAGGGCTCAACGTGATGATCGCGTTAGAGAACTGTTACAGATTGTTGGGTTAAAAGCCGATCACATTCGCCGCTATCCACATGAATTCTCAGGTGGACAACGTCAACGTATCGGAATAGCTCGTACTCTCGCTTTGAATCCTAAATTTATTGTTTGTGATGAACCGATTTCAGCACTTGATGTATCGATTCAAGCACAAGTAATTAATTTACTTGAAAAAATTCAAAAAGAGATGGGAATCTCGTATCTGTTCATTGCCCACGATTTGAGTATGGTCAAGCATATCTCAGATCGTATCGGTGTCATGTACCTTGGGAATATGGTAGAGATTGGCCCAAGTGATGAAGTCTATCATACCCCTTTGCATCCGTATACAAAAGCACTGCTTTCAGCAGTACCAGTACCGGATCCAAAAATTGCGAAAAGCAAAAAAAGGATTGTACTTGAAGGGGAATTACCAAGTCCAATCAACCCACCGAGCGGTTGCCGATTCCGCACACGTTGTCCAAATGCGACGGAACGATGTGCGAAAGAGCGTCCTAGCATGATAAATGTAGGAAAGCGCCAGGTAGCATGCTTCTTATACGAAAAATAAAATTAAAGGAGAACAGTATGAAAAAATTAACAAAAATCGCAATGTCTACGTTGCTGTTAGCTACTGTTTTAAGTGGCTGTGGCGGCGGTTCTGAAAGACCTAAAGATGAAATGATTATTGCAGCTGGTGGAGACGTTAAAGATCTTGATCCAGCAATTGCTAGTGATTCTATTTCTAATAACGTTTTAGTCGACATGTATGATGGTTTATTTGAATATGATGAAACTGGTAATCTTAATCCTCAACTTTGTGATTCTTATACATTAAGCGATGATAAACTAACTTACACATTTAAATTAAAAGATGCAAAATGGAGCGATGGCAAAGAAATTACTGCCGATGATTTCGTTTATGGTATCAAACGTAGTGCAACTTATGGACCACGTGCTTATTATGCACACTTTGTTTATGACAACGTAGTTGGAACAAAAGATGCTTTTGACAAAAACTTAAAAGTTGCTGAAGTTGGTGACGAAGGTGTCAAAGCAATCGATAAGAAAACATTACAGATTAACTTAGTAGCACCTACTCCATATTTCTTAAGCTTATTAACAAGTGGTGTTTATTACCCTGCTCGTCCTGATATTGCTAAAGAGAAAAAGAGTACTTGGGCCAACAAACCTGGTTATCCAACAAGTGGAGCTTTCTCAGTAAAATCTTACAATGCAAAAGACAAAATTGAACTTGTAAAAAATGACAAATATGTTAATGCTAAAAAGGTTTTCATGAAGAAACTTACATTCAAAGTTATGCCAGATCAACAAGCTCAGTTACAAGCATTCAAAACTGGTGAAGTTGATTTAGCAACATCGGTACCAGCAGATGTTTCAGTAAATAAAGATTATAAGAAAACTTTATATACAATCGATCCATTTGTAATTAACTACTATATTACAATTAATGCAACTGGTGAAAACAAAGCATTACAAGATGTTCGCGTACGTAAAGCATTAATGATGTCAACGGACCGTGCTTCTGTATTAAAAGTATTAAACGGTGGTAAATTACAATATGAACTTTATGGCTTTATTCCAAAGGGAATTCCTGATGCTACAGGAGACTTCCGTGGAAATGCAGATAAAGAATCAAAATATGCTGGCTATGATATTGAACAAGCGAAAGCTTTATTAGCAGATGCTGGTTATAGTAAAGAAAATCCATTAAAATTAACTTACAAAACAAATGCAAACCAAATGCATAGTGATGTTATTCAAACATTACAAGCTTCTTGGAAGAAAATTGGTATTGAAGTAGAAATTTCACAAATGGAAGTTCAAGCGTTCTTTGATGCTCGTGATGATGGAGACTTTGAAATTGCTCGTCATGCTATGACAGCAGATTACATGGATCCAACTGCTTATCTTGATATGTACAAATCTACATCTCAAAAAACAGCAGTTGTAAACGATGCAACTTATGACGGTTTACTTGCTCAAGCAGCAGCTGAAGGCGATCCTGCAGCACGTATGGCAATTCTTCACCAAGCTGAAAAATATTTAGTTGAAGAACAAGCTTATGTAATTCCTATCTTCGGATATAGCGATCCAATGTTATTAAAAGAAGGTATCAAAGGAATTCAAGCAAATCCAGCAGGTCACTACAACCTTTCTTTCGTAACAAACAAGTAATACCGGCTAATTTACAATTAAAGAAACAAACAAAAGGTGCCCGGGACTTGACTTCCAAGCACCTTTTCGTTTATTGAAAGGACAATCATAATGGAACTTAATACTGAAAAACTAGCAATAATATATGAAACATTGAAAAAAGAAGATGTTGATGCATGGATGATTTTAGGTAGTGAAACAGCAATGGTAAGCGAACCTATATTGGAAGTATTAGGTGATCTCGATTTTATCATAGCAACATGTCTTATTTTCACGAAAGAAAAATGCATTGCAGTGGTTTCACCACTGGATGTAGAAGGTTATAAACGAATGAAGGGAATTGATGATGTACGTTGTTATGAAGGCAGTTTTGAAGATGAAATTGCAGTAACAATGAAACAACTCAATCCAAAAAATGTCGCTTTGAACTTCAGTAAGAATGATGCCGCAAGTGATGGGTTACGGGTTGGTATGAAGATGATGTTGGATCGTATTTTTGATTCAATTGCTTTTAAGGGAGAAATCCTATCAGCTTATCCAATTATCGCAGAAGTAAGGGGACGTAAAACACCTAGTCAAATAGCGAAAATAAAATATGTTTGTGATAAAGGAATATCTTTCTTAGAACAGGTTCCCAGCATTTTAAAAGCAAACACTACAAGTAAAGAAATCTATGATTTCCTACATGAAATTGCTTATAAGGAAGGCTTTGGAATGTCATGGACACCATCACAATGTCCAGGTGTATTTGTTGATCCTCGTGTTCCTGCAGGACATGGAGGCATTGTTGACACACCAATTGTCAAAGGATGCACAATTTGCATCGATTATGGCGTTAGTTTTGATGGTTATGTTAGTGATAATCAAAGAATGTACTATATCTTAAAAGATGATGAAGATAATGCACCACAAGAAGTATTAGATGCTTTTAATATTAATGTTGAAGCAATTCAAATGGCAAAAGATTTTATGAAACCTGGTGTTACTGGTTATCAAGTGGATCAAATTGCTCGTAATTATATAATGGGTAAAGGTTATGAATCATGGAATAGTGCTTTAGGTCATCAAGTAGGCCATGTTTGTCATGATGGAGGATCCATTTTAGCAAATCGTAGAGAGCGTTATAATCGACCAGAACTAATTGATAGCCCGCTTTCAATTGGAAATGTCTTTACCCTTGAACCGGTGATTGATATTCCTCAAGGTAGAATTTGTTGTGAAGAAATGTGTGTTATTACTGAAAATGGTTGTGAATGGCTTCATGAACCTCAAAAAGAATTAATTTTGGTTCGGGTATAATTATGAGTGTTTTAAATATAGAAAAAGCTCATCAAGCTTATTTTGAAGCAATCAGTAAAATTCCTCATGGTTCAACAAGTGAAAAAGCATTAAGTGATTATTTAGTAAACTTTGCGAAGCAACATCATTTGGATTATGTACAAGATGAACTTTATAACGTAGTCATCTTTAAAGAAGCAAGCAAAGGTTATGAGAATCATCTTCCGGTTATGTTACAAGCACATATTGATATGGTTTGTGAAAAGAATCAAGATGTCGATTTTGATTTTGAGAAAGATGCTTTATCACTTTATATTGAACATGGTTTTCTTAAGGCCAAAGGAACAACCCTTGGTGCAGACGATGGAGCTGGCGTTGCTTATATGATGGCAATCCTAGCAAGTCAAGAAGTAGCAAGTCCTGCTCTTGAATGTGTGTTCACTACCCAAGAGGAAATCGGTATGTTTGGAGCAATCGCTTTAGATAAATCAATCCTAAAAGCTCGTCAATTAATTAATTTAGATGGGGGAGGAGAGATACAAACCCTTGTATCTTCATCCGGTGGTAACTTATGTCATTTGACTTATGAAGGAAAGCTTGTAAAGAATTCTCAACCAGTTTGGCAATTATTTGTCCGTGGTTTACTAGGTGGACACTCTGGTGGTGAAATTGATAAGGAACGTGGTAATGCGAATAAATGTGTGATACGAATTCTTTATCATTTAATGAAACAGGGAGAAGTTTCATTAGTTGAATTCAGCGGTGGATTAAAAGATAATGCAATTCCTCGTGAAGCAAGTGTTAAGTTCACGACAAATTTAACGCAAGTTGAATTAGAACAATATATCAATCAATATCAAAAAGATATTGAAGTAGAACTTGCAAGTAGCGATGCTGGAATTAAGTTTGATTTAGAAAAAGTACCAACCGTTGATTTCTCTTTAAGCAGTGAAGATAGCGATAAAATTATTAAGGCACTCTACTTATTACCAAATGGGATGAGACAACGTAATCTTGCCCTTAACTTAGTAGTGACAAGTTTAAACCTTGGAGTAGTTACTTTAAAAAATGGTAAGCTTTCAGGAGCAATTGCACTTCGTTCGGCAATGGATGGTGCATTAAATGAAATGATGGAAGAAATTCAATTGATTACATCTTTATTTGATATGAAAGCTGAATTCTCAGCCTATTATCCTGGCTGGGCTTATGTTGAAGATAGTCCTTTAAGAGAAAAATTAAAAGCTGTGTTTAAACAAATGTATCAACAAGAATTAAAGCTAGAAGCAGTTCATGGTGGGTGTGAATGTGGTCTATTCAAAGCGATGGATGAGAAGATGGATATTGTGACGATTGGTCCAATTACCAATGATATTCATACACCACAAGAAGCGATGAATTTAGAAAGCTTTGATCGGACGTATGATTTATTATGTGCTTTTTTAAAGGGACTTTAGAATGCATGTTGTAACTCGTAAACAGATGAATTTATTCTTTTTAGTCGTTGCGATACAAAGCTTGGGTGCTAATTTTGCTCACCCGATTACACCAACGATTATTGTTAATTTAAATTTGCCTGATTATATGTTTGGATTAGCATTTGCTGGGATGGCATTTACTAATTTCTTGTTTTCACCTTTTTGGGGAAAGATATCTACTTATACAGGGAGTCGTTTTATTCTATTGATATGTTGTATTGGTTATGGTGTAGGTCAGGCAATGTTTGGCCTTGCAAACAGTCAATCGACGATTATGTTAGCTCGACTTACCTCTGGTTTCTTTGTTGGTGGGATTATGGTTTGTTACTTAACTTATGTTATTAACACATCACCACTTGACAAGCGTGGTCGTAATTTAACCATTATGGCTACCTTATCAACCGTTTTTTCGGCTTTTGGTTATTTGGTTGGAGGTTTAATTGGTGATATTTCAATCCCTTTTACATTCTTCTTACAAACCTTTACGTTATGCTTAAGTGGTATTTTATTTTATTTCTTTATGATTAAAGATAAAAGTGAACTTGTTATTATGAAAAAGGTAACGGCCATTTTAAAAGAAGCAAATCCATTCAGTGCTTTTATTGATGCGAGAACTTTCTTAAATAAAATATTAATTGTTTTATTTATTGTTGTCTTATTAACAAGTGTCGCAACGACGGCATATGAACAATGCTTTAATTTCTATATCAAAGATCAATTTCAATTCACATCTGCCTATAATGGTGCGTTAAAGGCAATTGTAGGTTTCATATCTTTAATCGCAAATGGAACAATTTGTATGCGAATTATGCGTCAGTATGATGTAAAGCATGCCTTAGTTTATGTTTTAATGGGTTGTTCTATCACGATGCTAGGGATTGTCTTATTAGATGATATTGTACCTTTTATATTAATTAATATCGTTTTCTTTGCTTTTAATGCAATCTATATTCCTTTGCTTCAAGATGTTGTTGCGAAAAGTGCAACAAGTGAGAATTCAGGAATATTAATGGGATTCTTTAATGCCATTAAATCATTAGGAATGATTGTAGGAGCTCTATTTGCAGGCTTTATTTATGCTTTTGGCGCTAAATTATCTTTCCTATATGCATTTATCTTCTTTGGAATTGCGGCTTTATTAATGATTTGGCATAACTTAATGCGAAATAAGAAAGATTATGAGGTGAAATAATGGAACTTTTAGATTTAAAAAAACAAAATGAATTAAAAGATCTTTTTCTAAAAGAACGTTTAAATGATCTGTTACCATCTTTTATGAAAGAATGTGGTATCGATATGTGGATTGTTCCTTCTTTAGAATATAATGAAGATCCAATTTTAGAATTTCTAACACCAACAAGTTTTCCTACCGCACGTCGATTAACTATTTTGGTATTAGTATTAGAAAATGGTAAAGTTAAACGTTATTGTGTTAATCGTCATTATCCAGAATTAGAAGAATATTATGATAATGTATGGGATGAATCACAATCTACACAATGGCAAGCAGTAGAAAAACTCATTCAACAAAGTAAGCCAAAGACGATTGGTTTAAACATTTCAAAAGATTTTGCTTATTGTGATGGTTTAAGTAAAAGCATGTACGATGAGATGGAAAAACATTTAAGTGAAGCCAGCGTTAAACGTTTTGTAAGTGCTGAATATTTAGGCGTTCGTTTTCTTGAAACAAGAACGAAATCTGAAAAAGCATGGTATCCTAAAATATTAGACTTAGCGTTAAGTATTGTTGGTGAAGCCTTTTCAAATAAAGTAATTACACCAAATGTTACGACCACAACAGAGGTTGAATGGTGGATGAAGAATAAAGTAAACAAATTAGGTTTAACTTATTGGTTTCCACCAGATGTCAACTTACAACGCAAAGGTGAAAAAGATCCACAAAAGACGGATGTCATAAAGCCAGGCGATTTGTTGCATTGTGATTTTGGTATTACGTATTTAGGTTTATGTAGCGATACCCAACGTAATGCCTATGTAGCACAAGATGGAGAAATTATGGTTCCGCAAGCTTTAATGGAAGCATTTAAAGTTAACAATAAGTTTCAAGATATTGTTCGCAGTAACTTTGTTAAGGGACGTAGTGGCAATGAAATATTTACGAAGTCAATTAAGGAAGCCAAAGCAAATGGAATCAAGCCATTACTTTATAGTCATCCTTGTGGTACTCATGGCCATGCAGCAGGACCTACGATTGGTTTATTCAACCAACAGGAAGAAATACCAATTCAAGGGGATGTATTGTTAAACGATGATACCGCTTATGCATTAGAATTAAATAATCGAATTGATTATTTACCTTGGAATCAAGAAATTTATCTCTTTAGTGAAGAAACGGTTTTATTTACAAATGGTAAAGTTGAATTTCTAACTAAAGGAAGAGATCAAATATATTTCATAAAATAGGAGGATAACTTATGAATAAAGGTAAAATTATTGTCTTAACCGGTGCTAGTTCAGTAGGTAAGGGAGTCATTCGTGATGCCTTAATGAAAGATAAAGACCTTCATCTATTTTATTCTATTTCAGTAACAACTCGTCCTGCCAAAGAAAATGAGGAAGATGGAGTTGACTATTACTTTGTTGATCATCATGCGTTTGCTCGTGCATTAAAGAATCAAGAACTACTTGAGTATACTGAATTTGGTGGTTATTATTATGGTACTCCTGCACAACAAGTTGATTTTCTAGTTAACCAAGGTAAGAATGTACTGGTTGAAGTAGAAGCACAAGGCGTTGGTCAGATTAAATTAAATCGTCCCGATGCGATTGCATTCTTTGTTGTTCCGGAAAGTCTTGAAGAACTTGAAAAACAAATCCGTAAACGTTATCGTGATGAAGATAATGTTCAACAACGTTTAAACAAAGCTAAAGTTGAATTAGAATTACAACCACTCTTTACACATGTTGTATCTAATAAAGATATTGATGAAGCTGTTATGGAAATTAAAAACACAATTCTAAATATTTGTAAGTAAGATGCTGAAAGCATCTTTTCTTTTTAAGCAAATGGCAACAAGCTTGAATTAGAGCCATTCTAAGCGACAATAACTTATATTATGCATAAATACTTCAAATGAATCATTGAAACACGTAGCAGCAATGTTTCGGCTTGTGAGGTGGGGGAAGGTAGTTGCTTAGGTTGAATATTAACTTATTTATGAAAACAAATTAATTTATTTTCATTGTTTCATTTCTTTACATTGATACTTATTTATGCTAATATTGGCATTATATAAGGTGAAGAACCTTTGAATTTGGAGGTTCTATGAGTATCTTAAATGTGCAAAATGTCTCCCATAGTTTTGGTGGAAGACAGATCTTAGAAGATGTTTCTTTTCGTTTATTAAATGGGGAACATGTTGGTTTAGTGGGAGCAAATGGGGAAGGCAAATCTACGTTTTTAAATATTATCACTGGCTCTTTAACACCCGAAGAAGGTAAGGTAGATTGGTGTAATCGAATTACAACTGGTTATTTAGATCAACATACAAAACTTGAAAAAGGTAAAACGATTAAAATGGTATTAGAAGATGCTTTTCAACATCTCTTTGATTTAGAAAAAGAGATGCTAGAAATATATGATAAAATGTGCGATTGTAGTGAAACTGAAATGAATAAGTATTTAGAGGATGTTGGAATCATTCAAGATATTTTAGATCATAATGGCTTTTATATGATTGATGCGAAAATTAATGAAGTAGCAAGTGGCCTTGGTTTAGTTGATCTAGGCTTGGATAAAGATGTAACACAGTTATCGGGTGGTCAACGCTCTAAAGTCTTATTAACGAAGTTATTATTAGAGAATCCAATGATTCTAATTATGGATGAACCAACCAATTATCTAGATGAAGAACATATCGCATGGTTAAAGAATTTCTTAATGAATTATGAGAATGCCTTTATCTTAGTAAGTCATGACATTGCTTTTTTAAACAGTGTAGTAAATATTATCTATCATGTAGAGAATTGTCGCTTATCACGTTATGTTGGCGATTATGAATATTTTCTATCGCAGCATGCCTTAAAAGTTAAACAGCATGAACTAGCTTATCAAAAACAACAAAAAGAGATTGATAACTTAGAAGACTTTATCGCTCGTAATAAAGCACGCGTCGCAACTCGTAATATGGCACATTCTCGACAGAAGAAGCTTGATAAAATGGACATGATTACAAGAACAAAAGAAAAGGTGAAACCGGTATTTTCATTTCTAAGTGGAAGAACACCGGGAAGAGTTATCTTTGAAACCCATGATTTAGTAATTGGTTATGATGAAGCTTTAAGTTCACCATTGAATTTGATTTTAGAGAGAAATAAAAAAGTAGCGATTAAAGGTGTGAATGGTTTAGGTAAAACAACGTTATTAAAAACCCTTTTATCTTATATTCCTGCTTATGAAGGTAGCGTCGATGTTGATCCCTTTGTTGCCTGTGGTTTCTTTCAACAAGAAGAAAGTAGTTCAAATCAAACGGCATTGGAAGATTATTGGAAATTGTTTCCAGCTTTAACCAATGGTGAAGTAAGAAGTGCTTTGGCAAAGTGTGGATTAACCAGCGATCATATTGAATCCGCTGTCTGTGTATTATCTGGTGGTGAGCAAGCAAAATTACGCTTGTGTAAGATTATGAATCGCGAATGTAATTTATTAGTATTAGATGAACCAACCAACCACTTAGATGTGGATGCACTTGATTCATTAAAAGAAGCATTGATTAAGTTTAAGGGAACCGTATTACTTGTCTCACATGATCCACTTTTCTATCAAGATATTGTTGATGAAGTGTGGAATTTAGAAGAGTGGACAACTAAGATTATATAAGATAAGGAGAAATGTAGAATGAATGAAAAGGGAAATGGTAGCAATACCCAAAAAAGGAAATTTGGTTTATTAACAACCGTAGCAATGATTGTGGGAATCGTTGTCGGTTCTGGTATCTTCTTTAAAACACCGCAGATATTAATGCGGGTCAATGGTAATGTTAGCGTCGGTATCGCAGTTTTCTTGGTAGCGGCAATCGGTATTATCTTTGGTGGATTAACCATATCACAATATGCCCATAAAGATGAAAATGTTGGTGGAATTATTTCCTATTGTGAAATGGCATGGGGAAAAACCGTTGGCTATATAGCTGGCTGGTTTCAAACAGTTTTCTATTTCCCTGCAATATGTGCAGTAATTGCATGGGTTGCAGCTAATTATACTTGTGCTTTATTTGGCTTACCTAATTTATTAGTCAATGGACAATTTGGTCCTGAAGTATGGATTTTGGCAATTGTTTACTTATTTGGCGGTTATTTATTAAATGCTTTTGCGACCGTAAACGCTGGTAAGTTTCAAAATGCAGCGATGTTTATCAAAATGGGAGCGTTAATAGTGTTAGCAGGTGGAGGTATCTTATTCGGTGATCCCGTTAAGGTTATTGAAGGAGCTGCTGCCTACCATACAAATAGTAGTGGGTTTCTTTCAGCACTGGTTATTGTTGTCTTTGCCTTTGATGGTTGGATGATTGCCCCAAGTATTGCTCATGAAATTAAAAACCCGAAACGAAATTTGCCACTTGCCTTAACGATGGCACCTTTGATTGTTACCGGTATTTACTTAGCATATTTTATCGGCGTAACCGCGCTTGCAGGTCCGGATATGATTTTACAAGGACACGATCCTTTACAATTCGTCGCAACGACTTTATTTGGTCCAATGGGAATGAAGATTGTTATGGTATTTGTTATCATTTCGGTACTTGGGACCTTAAATGGAATTATCCTAGGTTATATTCGTTTGCCTTATGCCTTAGCCCTTCGTGGTGAAATTCAAATGAGTGAAACCTTATCAAAAGTAAATAAGAAATATGATATTCCGTTTGCATCCGCTATCTTTACACTGGTGATGTCGCTTATTTGGTTGGCTTTACACTGGTTATCGATTGATGGTGCTAATGTTTATGGAATGAGTATATTCGCAGGTCTTGAAGTTGATAACTTACCAATTGTTTCAACCTATATCTTTAATGGCTTATTATATCTTGCCGTTATTATTAAAGGGGTCGAAGGAAGAAAATTGAATGTGGTTCAACGTTACGTATTCCCGATTCTAGCACTAGTTGGAGCAGGCTTAGTTATCTACGGTGGTGTAATTCAACCGAAGTTTAATGTTTACTTCTTTATCTGTATCCTTGGAATTCTTGCGGGTATCTTTATTCGACCAAAGCAAAAAACAAGTGCGAAAATTGATGAATAGGGTACATTTATTCATTGATTAAGTAAAATGCGAAATTTAGCGTCCTTGTGGAATAGTGATTTCTGTGGTACGATGATAACCCAAGCAGTGGGAGAAATCAGGGTGATAAAATGCCACAAATGAATAAAGGCGGTAAATTTATATTCGGATTCTCCACCGTTAATGTAAATTCAGTGATTCACCTGCCACCAATGGCAGTAAATGAATATCGAATTGCCAAAGAAGGTAAAGTAATTATTGTTACAGGAAGTAAAACAACAGGTGGTTTTGTTGTCACTCGAAAAGGTTTGTTAAGCGGATCTAAGATTGGCGATATTCTAATTGAAAATCCTGCCTTAAATGATTACGAAATCGAAGAAGGAAAGTTCATTCAGTACAAAGGTAGAGGTTATTGTTGGTGTGCCATTAGTAAAGATGGAACGCTTCGCTTAAGCCAAGAGATGATGGACACACTGGAACTAAAAAAAGGCCTAAAACTACTCTCAATTCGCAGTAGTGATATTGCCTTTACAATGGGTGTTCGTGGACCATTATTAGATAAAGCACACGAATATCGTGGAAAGATTCAAGTATTCTAAGCACTTAATCGGTGCTTTTTTTAATGCTTGATGGTAAGAAATGTAATGCCACCAATCAATAAGTTAAGATAATAGGTCGCAAAGCGCCATAGAATCATGATGCTGCTTGCTTCCACACGTGAAAACAGAGTACAAAAGATTAAAATGAAGGCACTCTCAGTCCATCCAGTATCTCCTGGAAGAGGCGTTAATGCATTTAACATTTGAATAAAACAAGACATTAAAATAATATTCATAAGGTCCATTAAATTAAGTTTGATACCTAAACCTAAAGCGACAAAATAGGGAATTGAATAAAAAACAGTAAGACGAATCATATTTAAAATAAATCCTTGAAGAACTAATTTCTTATCTTTTTGAAGCTTTGTAATTTCATTTAAGAAATGTCCAATTTGAATTCGCCAACTATTTTGAGTTGATTCAATGTCTTTTATAACTCTAATTTTATATAAAAAGCGAACTACCATATTACTCACTTTTAAATAAAATTTAGGAAATTTTAGAAACGTCCATAATACGATGATCACAAAACTATTCACTAATATGCCAAGTATCACAAGAATAAAATATTCAGGGAAAGTATCTACGATATAGGTAAAGCGAAATAATATGATTAAGAACACATAAGTTAACATAACGCATTGATACATAAAAAAATCAGTCCAAAGAATACTAGCGATATCACGATATTTAAGCTTCGCTTTACGAAAGGCATAAGTTTGGGCTACTTGCCCTCCACCCATTGGTGTTACCCCATTAAAAAAAGCGGCAATATAAGCATTTTTAATGCCATCTTTAAATTGTATGTTTTCATTATATTTACGAGCAATTAAGAATAAAATAAAACCTTGAATTAAATAATAAAGAATACCTAAAAAACCAACCATTAAAAGCCAATTGAGACTCATATGGCTGATTTGATTCAAAACACTTTGAACATCATCTTTTAAGGCAAACCAAAATGCAAAGATAATTAAACTTAATAATAGGATTGTTCTAGCAATATTTTTCTTTATGTTTTTAGGCATCGAATCACTTCTTTTCAATGTAGTATATTATACCAGAGAATGTAAAATAATAAATATAATTGTTTATGGATCTAAATATTTCGTTAACACCTTTGATTTTTATTATTTTAAAAACATAAATAACTCATAAAAACTCATTTAAACAAGCAATTTTGGTTATAAAATGTAAGATAAAAAAGAAAATAAAAAAAGTTTAAAAAGGTAACTAGGAATTCATATTTTTTCTGTGTATAATAAAAGTAATTGAAATGAGTGATGAAGAAATGATTATGTTTTTAGGATGTTTTGCTTTTATTCTAATGATTTTTTATGACTTCAATCAAATTAAATTTCATTTTAAAATAGGTAAATTTGCATTTGCTGCTGGTAGTTTATTGTTAATGGGAATAACAATCTTTATCATGGTAAGCAACGTTGAACGATTGTTACATGGAACTATCTATCAGTACCTATTTTTATTTATCAGTTTTATTTTTTTTATGTTGTTACTATATACCTTGTTTTTTGCTTTACCATTTGATGATACTTACATCGAACAAAATAAAGGAAAAGTACAAGATCAAGGAGTATATAGTTTATGTCGTCATCCTGGAGTACTTTGGTTTTTCATCAGTTATTTATTTTTAGCGTTTAGTATGGCATCGCAACAAGTTTTATATGTTGCGATTGTCTTTTCATTCTTAAATTTAATCTATGCATATATCCAAGATAAAGTAATCTTTCCGATTATGCTAGATGGATATCAAAGTTATCAAAATCGGGTTCCCTTTTTGATTCCAAGTAAAAAAAGTATTTTAGCGTTTTGCCATAAACAATAAGGAGACCAATATGCACTTTGAGGAAATGTTAAGGAAAAAAGAATATCGAGAGTTATGGGATGAATACTGTGGCTTTCTAGAATTATCAATCGATGAATATATGAAGATTCAACATCGATTATTAAAAGAACAGATGGAATTATGGCTTTCTTCTAATCTTGGAAACAAGATAATGAAAGGTAAATCAATTTCAAGTTTTACGGAGTTTAAAGAATTCGTACCAATTACAAACTATAATGACTATGCCGATGTTTTACTTTCAAGACGGAGTGAAGATTTACCTAGTAAGCCAGTTACCTGGATTGAAACAACATGGGAAGCTGGTAGACATCCGGTAAAGTGTGCTCCTTATAGTCAAGAAATGTTGAATACATTTAAAAATAATATGTTATCTTGTTTGGTTCTAGCAGGTAGTAATGAGCGCTATGATGTAAGACTTCGCCCTCATGATAAAACCTTATATGGAGTTGCTTCACTTCCTTATGCAACTGGGTTATTACCGATACTCGTTCAAGAGGAATTAACCATTGATATTTTACCGCCAGTAGAAAAGGCCGAGCAATTAAATTTTAAAGACCGAAATATTTTAGGCTTTAAAATGGGATTGAAACAAGGAATTGACGTATTCTTTGCTTTGAGTTCGGTAGCCTATTATGTAAGTATGGCATTTTCACAAGTTGATTCGATGAAGACATCATCAGCTAAAAAGATTAGCAGTGGGAGTATTACCCCAAAGATGGCTTATCGGTTAATGAAAGCAAAGTATCATGCGAAAAGTGAGAATCGTGAAATTCTTCCAAAAGATATCTTTGATATGAAGTGCTTTTTATGCGCTGGAACCGATAGTGTCATGTATAAGCCAGTGTTAGAAAAACTATGGGGAAAACGTCCTCATGAAATATTCGCAGGTACAGAACCGACTTGCATTGCGAGTGAAAACTGGCGTAGAAATGGCTTGTATTTTTTCCCGGATGCATGTTTTTATGAATTCTTACCAGCACAGGAAGCAATTAAATTTAAAGAAAATCCGGATTATAAACCAAGTACTTTTTTAATGGATGAAGTCATTTGTAATGAAGAATACGAGTTAATTGTAACCGTACTACATGGTGGTGCCTTTGTTCGTTATTTAAGTGGAGATCGCTATCGTTGTTTAGCAACGAGCAGTAAGGAAGATAAGATAAGCTTACCACGCTTTGCTTATCTAGATCGCTCACTTGATATCATTGATATAGCCGGCTTCACAAGAATTAGTGAAGGAACGATTCAAGATGTTATTACGTTAAGTAAATTAGATATTATCGATTGGGTAGCTTTAAAAGAATACGATGACTTTCGTCCTTATCTTCATTTAATTGTGGAACTGAGTGAGAAGAGTTTATGTGATGAAGCAATCAGTATTAAAATATTAAAAGAACATTTACAGATATACTTCACTTTCTTTGATAATGATTATATGGACTTACAAAATATGTTAGGGGTTGATCCTTTAAAAATAACCATTTTACGTTGTGGAACTTTTAAAGAATATGAAGTACGTTATTTAAACAAGTTACAACGGATGAATCCACCAGCTCATAATGTCGCAAATCTATTAAACATCCAGTTGCTTAGAAGGAGGGAAAAATAATGCAATCAATTATCGTACCACTTATTGCTTCCTTTTTCTATGCGATTCTATTTTTAGCGTTAACCGCCGCCAAAAAGAATAAAATGCTTCATATTTTTATGACAATGATCTTTTTCTTCTTAATTTGGACGGTTGGTTCTGCCATGATGAGAGCCAGTGCTTATCCTGGTGTTATCTTTTGGTGTAAGGCAAGTATCTTTGGAATGTTTGGAATTCCTTTATTGTATTATAGTTTTATTGGGGAATTTCTTAATAATCGTGGACAACTTCAATTAAACATCTTTCTTGGCTTATTTATTTTAAGTAGTTTCTTATTATTTAATGATAACTTATTAAGTAACCCACAAATTATAAATGCAAATGGTTATGCGAAATTTGTATATAGTACAAATTTTTGGATGATTATTCCAATCATTTATGTTATTTTAGTGGCGGTCAGTATCCTTAAGAAAATATTTCAAAGTATCAAAGCAAAAGAGAGGAATGCAGAGGATTATTATCCGATTATAGCCGGTATTTTAATTCTTACCTTAGGTACTTTATTATCAACGATTCCTGCGATTGGAAAGTATCCAATCGATACCATGTGTGGAATTTTCAATGCGATATGTTTGTTTTATACTCTATATAAGCGTCGTTTAATAAAGATGACAATGGTACTTTCAAGAGGTTCTACTTATATATTAACCGGTCTTATTATTATGTTCTTTTCGATTAATTTTATTAATCCAATCGAACAGTTATTTAAAAATCTCTTTCCTACTTTATCAAACTATATCATTACCATAGTAGTGGTTGTATTCTCTTTCTTTATTTGTTTAGTCTTCTTTACTTTAAAACATTTAATCGATTTAATCTTTGCCAAGGATGAGCAAAGAAAGGCGATTATATTAAGAAACTACAGTGCTCATATTGCTAGTTATTTAGACTTAGAACAAGTATGTAAAGAGTTAATTGGTGTGGTAAGTGAGGATGTACAAGTTCAATCCATTACCATTTGTTTAAAGAATGAAGCAAATAATTGCTTTCAATCTATTTATTCATCTTTTGCCTTACAGGATCAAAATTTTTCAATTGCGGTTGATAATCCTTGTATTGCTTATTTAATTCAAAATAAGAAAACCATTACAATGAAAGACTTTGAACGTAATATCTTATACAAATCGATGTGGAAAAAAGAAAAAGATGTATTTGATCAAATGAAAGTAGATTGTTTTGTTCCTTTATTATCTGAAAATAATTTAATTGGTATTATAATGTTAAGTGGTAGAAATAAAAATTATTCATTATATGAATTGACCTTTTTAGATAGCATCGCAAGTATTAGTGCACTTGCGATTAAGAATGCGAATTTATATAAAAAGATATATGAAAAAGCAAGTACCGATCATTTAACGGAATTATTGAATCGTGAATTTTTCTTTACGGAAATGGAAAAAGTATTTAATAAAAAACCAGAATCACTGATACTGGCCATTATGAATATTGATGATTTTTCTTTATATAATGAATTATATGGAAGAAATCAAGGTGATATCGCATTAAGAAATATTGCGAAGATTATAAAGTCTTCTTTAGTTGATCAAGAAACATTGATTGCTCGTTATGGAGGAAAAGAGTTTTCTATTGTATTTGTCGATAGTGATATTATGAGTGTTAAACGAAAGATGAATTTAATTTTGAATCAAATACATACACAAAATCAATTGGATAGTTCAGATTGGAAGAAAGATATTACAATGAGCATCGGTTTATGCATTTATCCCTACGCAGCAAGTTCAATGCAAGAACTTGTCAGTAATACAGAGATGGCAGTATTTAATGCGAAACAACATGGTAAGAATCGTATCAATGTTTATACGATGGAAGAAATTATTCTTCAAGATAATCAACCGAATGAATTCAATAATGATGTTTATGCACAATATGAACCGACGATATCAGCGCTTACCGCAGCGATTGATGTAAAGGATCATTATACCTTCCACCATTCTACTAACGTTGCTCAGTATGCCTCTATCTTAGCGAAAGCGCTTGGTTTGAATCATGAACATGTTGAGTTAATCAAAGAAGCTGCTTTGTTACATGATATTGGTAAGATAGGAATACCCGAAGACATATTGAATAAACCTGGTAAGTTAACGGAAAAAGAATATGCAGTGGTGAAATCACATGTAGAGAATTCAATTTCAATCATTCGTCATTTGCCTAGTCTAGATTATTTAATTCCAGCTGTTTTAGGTCATCATGAACGTTGGGATGGTTTAGGCTATCCACGAGGATTGAAGAGGGAAGAAAATCCGATTGCCGCAAGATGCATTGGAGTTGCCGATACATTTGATGCCATGACAACCAAACGAAGTTATCGTGATCCAATCCCTTTACCAATTGTAATCGAAGAAATAAAACAAGGAGCTAATACGCAATTTGATCCTAAACTAGCAAATTTATTTGTTGAATTAATTGAAAATGGACAAATTGTAGTACCAGAAGCCTATTAAAAAGAAATGGAATAATATCCATTTCTTTTTCTTAGTCTAACCAAGCTTGATCTTTTGTAAGTTTTTTTGTGAAGATTCGTCCTTCATCTTTTTCGTACTTAGCTTGATTGTATTTAAATATCATTTCACCATTTTCAAGTTTTCCGATAATTTCAATTTTACCGCTCTCATGTGACATACAATATTTAAAACATTTCCCTTGACCATTTTGAAGCGCTTTGCATTTTTCAATTATCGCATAAGCTTTCTCAATCGGTACTTGAAACTGTGCTTTAACACCGCTTACAGGTCGACATTGAAATATATAGTAGGGAATAACACCTATTTTAGTTAAGCCTTTTAATAAATTACTTAATACAATCGGATCATCGTTGATACCTTTTAATAAGACGGTTTGATTCTTAACTGGAATACCAATTTTCATTAAAGCTTGAACCGCTTTTATTGCTTCTGGCGTAATCTCTTTTTCATGATTAAAGTGAGTTACAATATAAATCTGTTTCTTTTTATTATAGAATTCAAGAAGATCGAGTAACTCTTGATCTTCACTAATTCTTTGGGGAAGAAATACTGGGGTTCTAGTACCAAAGCGAATAAGATCAAGGTGATCAATCTCACAGAAAGTCTTTAAGTATTGTTCGATTACTTGATTGCTATTCACAAAAGAATCACCACCGGATATTAATACATTGGTAATTTCTTTATGTTGTCTAATATAATCATTCATTTCATCAAAATGCTTCATGATTTCATTATCACTTAAACCAACCAAACGCTTACGAAAACAGTGTCGACAGTAACTTGCACAACGATTGGTTGATAGAATTAAAGCGGTTTGTTTGTATTTATGTTGCATCCCCGCAATAATGGTATTACTTGCTTCTCCACTGGTATCAAAATTTCCACTTAAATCAGTTTCAGAAATTGAGGGAATACATAATTTACGAATTGGATCGTTTGGATCACTTGGATCAATTAAAGATAGATAATATTGAGTAACCGACATTGGAAACTTTTCTAGAATACAATCTAATTTATTAACTTCATCCTCACTTAAATGAAGTAAGTCTTTTACTTCTTCTGCTTTTGTCACGTTATTTTTAAGCATTTCTTGCCATGTCATATGAATACCTCCGTTTTGTTTACAGCACAGTATAACATAGAAATGACGTATAATTGTGTTGGATTATGGTTATCTTTTCACATCATTAAAATTCATCTTTATTTTAAGGCACTACTTGCATTGAAATAAGTTTTATACCCCAAAACAACAAAGATAACTACTGTGATTGAAGTACAACCAAGGATAGCTAGCATGATTCCAATTTGATATTTAATCGCCGTAAGGGGAAAAGTCCCAGATAGTATTTGACCCGTCATCATCCCTGGTAAGGAAACGATGCCCATCGTTAACATATTGTTCATCGTAGGTAGAATCGCGCTATCAAACGCATCGTTTACATCACGATGACAAGCTGCTTTTATAGAAGCACCTAACATCAAAGAATTCTCAATCGCTTCTCGATGATCTTGCATATTACTGCTGAGTCGATTTGCCCCAAGGGCGATTCCAGTCATTGCATTTCCAATGATCATTCCAGAGATGGGAATGACATATTGAGGATTATAAAAGGGGGTTACTTTTAATACGGCAATCATAAAAATAGCAACGGTACAGATGAAGCCAATGCTCATGGAAAGAACAACGATTTTCTTTAATTCTTTCGGCAATGGGATTTTCACTCTTTTGATGGCGTTATACATGGCAAAAGAAAGCATGACAATCAACATGATTAAAGTTAACCACCAACTGGGATGTTTAAAGACATACATTAGGATATATCCCATAATCGTTAATTGAATACTCATCCGCATCGTCGCAATTAAAATCATGCGTTCTCGATGTATTCCTCTTGTCTTAAAGATTACGAGTAATAATAAAACAAAGATATAGGCAATCATTAAATTAAAAATGGATAAGTCCATCACGGCATTATTCATGTTCATACCCTCCACAAGTTCCTTGTACTAGTTTCATAATGCTGTGGGGATAGGCGCTTGCAATTTCACTTGAATGGGTTACCATAATCAATGTCTTTTGTTTTTCTAATACAAATTCAATTAGATTATGAATCATAAAGAGTTCTGTTTCTTTATCTAAGGCAGAACTTGGTTCATCTAATAAATAAACATCACCATTCATTAACATAACTCTTGCAAGACATAAACGTTGTTTTTCTCCACCAGATAGTTTGTTACAGGAATCATCTAGTTCTTTATCTAAATTCACTTTCTTTAAATAACTTTTTAAGGTTGCTTGATCCGCTAATTTTTTCTCACTAAAAACTAAACCAATTTGTAAATTATCTTCAATTGTACCTGGATAAATAATTGGTGTTTGCCCTAACATAATGACTTGTCGACGTAATTGAATCGGATTTATTTCTTTAATGTTTTTATGATTATAAAATATTTCTCCTTCTTGCGCATCATATAAACGATTCAACATTTTAAGTAGGGTTGTTTTACCACTACCACTTGTTCCAACCATACATGTGATGGGACGATCCATAATTAAATGATCAATCTTTAGGATATTTTTAAATTTTAAATTATTAATTTCAAACATAATATACCTCACTTAATTTCCATATAATAACATATTTACTTTACTATATACTATTTAATTGCTCAATCTTATCTAGTAATCATTTCATTATTTGATTATAATGTAAGTGGTGATAAAGATGAAACAACAAGACGATTGGTATACCGGTATTGATCATCATCAAAATCTTCGTGAACAGGATATTATCATAACAAGAATGAAAATTGATCAAGACACAAAACAATTTATTCATGAACGAGTGATTCTTGTTTATGTTTTTTCAGGTGAAGCGACGATTTGTATTAATGGGGTTGATTTTCCAATTAAAAAAGGTTCCTTTTTATGTTTATATATGCATCATTTTTATCATTTTCACGATATTAAAATACCTTTAGATCTTGTTTGTATCGAATTTTATATTGGTTTATTTATGTATATGTGTTGGGAGAAGCACCCTCAACATGCGAATGCATCCCTTATGTACGATACCAAAGCGATGGTTCAATTAGAAGGGAAGAATCTTGAGAAAATTGAAGCCATTATGTTTGATATGATGGAAGAAAAGAAAGAACAACGCTTTAATGGTACGAACATTATAGCTTATGAAACTTTATCTTTACATAGTTACTATTGTCGTTTTGCCTTTGAAGGAATTGTGAAGAATGAAGATAGTAATACTATTTGGACTATCATTTTAAAAATAATTTTAGCTACCGGTGAAGACTTTTCTTTGGATGATATGGCAACCGATTTTCATTTAAGTAGTGCTTATATCAATCGAAAGATCAAAGAAGCTTGTGGTTATACTTTCTTTCAACTTCAACAATTTGGAAAGGTCGTCAATGCTTGTGCCTTACTTCATTATTCAGAATTAACCATTCCTTATATATGTGATTTATTAAATTATAGTTCTATGACACATTTTTATCGTGTATTTAAACGATTTACAAATATGACACCGAGAGAATATCAATACGCAATGATTGAAAAGAAGGAACTAGTTATCAATCAATCGAGTTTACTCTTACAGATTTTACAGTTTATTCATCTTCATTATAATGAAAAATTAAATAGTAAGATCATAGCGGATGAGTTTCAATTAAAAGAATATTCATTAAAAACAATGGTCCAACAATTATTTAATCAAAGCATCAATGATATCATTGATGAAACAAGAATTACTTATGCGCAAAGCTTTTTAAGAGCAAGCAAAGAAAGCATCACAAGTATATCAACAAAATGTGGATTTGATTCTTTAGTTACTTTTCAGCGAATGATGATGCAATACACAAATCAAACAGCGAGTGATTATCGAAATCAATTTTCTAGAAAATGATAATAAAACTTCAATATTTGAATATATCTCTTAAAATGTAAGCGTTATAATATACGTATAAACATACAAGGAGGTAATATTTTATGTACAAGAAATTATTTTCACCATGTAAAATCAAAGGGCTAACACTTAAAAATCGTGTTATTATGCCTGCTATGGGTACACGTATGGCAGATGAAACAAGCCATATTACCCAACGTTTAATTGATTACCATGCAGCAAGAGCAAAAGGTGGATGTGGACTAAACATTGTCGAAGTAAGCAGTGTTCAAACATTAAGCGCACCAGCTCATTTCGTATCCATTAGTGAAGATGAATATGTGGAAGGTCATAAAGCATTGGTTGATGCAATTCATCAAAATGGTGGAAAAGCAGGCGTACAATTATGGCAGGGAAGCATTGCCGTTTCAATGGATCCTAAAGCTAAGATGTATGTCGTAAGTGATATGAATATGGGACCATTCAGTGTGCCAGCAATTACCAAAGAAGAAATTGATGAAATCGTAGGATGCTTTGGGAAAGCAGCAAAACGCGCTGCTTTAGCTGGTTATGATTGTGTTGAATTCCATTGTGCTCATAATTATCTACCCCATTCATTTTTAAGTGCAGGATTTAATCATCGTGAAGATGAATATGGAGGAAGCTTTGAGAATCGAGCTCGTTTCCCATTGGAATGTATTAAAGCGATTAAAGAAAACTTACCAAGTGATATGCCAATCTTTATGCGAATTGATGCGCATGATGATTATCTACCAAATGGATTAACAATCGAAGAAGTGATTGCTTTCTGTAAACTTGCAGGACAGGCAGGAGTCGATGTATTAGATATTTCTAGAGGTAATATCATTACCGCAGCATCTTTATATGAAGTACCACCGATTGATGTAGAACGTGGCTTTAATGTGGAAAATGCGGCAAGAATTCGTAAAGAAACTGGTATGTTAACAATTGCAGTCGGAAGAATTAATACGCCAAAACAAGCAGAAGAAATATTAGAAGAAGATAAAGCCGATTTAATTGTTATGGGACGTGCACAACTTGCAGATCCTGAGTTCTGTAACAAAGCACAAAACGATAAAGATAATGAAATCGTTCATTGTATTGGCTGTAACCAAGGCTGTTATGATGGCTTTTGTGATGTAGTAAATCGTCCATTTATCACATGTTTAAGAAATCCAATGTTAGGGCATGAAGGTGAAATAAAAATTGAACCAACTACGACGCCAAAGAATGTTTGGATTGTTGGTGGTGGAATGGCAGGACTTGAATGCGCTAAAATTTTAAAACAGAAACATCATAATCCAATTATTTTTGAAGAGAAAGCAGAACTTGGCGGTCAATTCTTAACGGCCGGAGAAGCTCCTGGTAAAGCAGAAATGAAACAAGCTGCGATATCCTTTGGTGAACAAGTTATGAATTCAGGGGTTCAAGTACGCTTTGGGGTAAAGATTAATCCGAAAATGATTGAAGAAGAAAAACCCGATACAGTAGTATTTGCGATTGGTGCAAGTCCCATTGATTTACATTTGGAACATAGTGATTTGATGAATGTTTTATTAGCTCATGATGTTTTAGATGGTAAGGTTGAAGCGAAAGGAAGCGTTGGAGTAATTGGTGGAGGTCTTGTTGGACTAGAAGTTGCCGATTATTTAGCTTCAAAAGGACATCAAGTAAGCGTAATTGAAATGCTTGATGCGGCCGGTAAAGATTTAGGAAGCTTAAGAAAAATTGCCGTAATGAGTAAAATGGCACAGTTAAAAGTGAACATCCTTACAAATACAAAATCAAAAGCATTAAATAAAAATGGAGTTGTTTGTGAAAGAGATGGAAAAGAAGAATTAGTTGCCTGTGATAGTGTTGTTATGGCAGTTGGTTCTCGTAGCAATGATTCAAGTGAATTAATCAAAGCTTGTAAGCAACATAACATTCCTTATTATGTAATTGGAGATGCATTAAAAGCAAGAAGAGCACTTAATGCTGTTGAAGAAGGATTTAAAACAGCATTAGAAATTTAGTGAGGTAAGATATGAATAAAAGTGCATTATTTACACCATTAAAAATTGGTAGTATGAATGTAATGAATCGTAGCTTTATGGCACCGATGTCACTTGGTTATGAAAGTGATGATGGAAGTATTAGCCCTAAGCTACAAGGATATTGGTTAAAAAGGGCAAAAGGTGGCGTTGGCTGTATTATTACCGATGCTTTATCAGTTGATCCACGGATGCCATATTTAGGTAATACCTTATATCTAAGTGAGAATAATTTAGGATCTTATCAAAGCTTTATTGAAAAGGTACATCAAAGTGGAGCTAAAATCATTCCTCAAATTACTCATCCAGGACCAGAAAGTGTGATTGCATTTCATGGTATTGCACCACTTGCTAGTAGTTGTTACATCAATTCGATGGGACAAAAAACAAGAGCCTTAACAGTAGAAGAAATTCCTGGCATTATCGCAATGTATGCAAATACATCTTACCTAGCAAAACTTGCTGGCTTTGATGGAATTGAATTACACTGTGCTCATGCTTATATGTTATTAGGTAGTTTCTTATCCCCAATGCGCAATAAGCGTTGTGATGAATATGGTGGATCTCTTGATCATCGCGCTCGTTTATTATTTGAAGTTATCGATGCGATCAAAGAGAAATGTGGTAAAGACTTCCCAATTGTATTAAGAATGAGTGGAAGTGAAAAAAATTCGCAAGGTAATACAGTAGAAGATATGTTATATTTAATTCCACAATTAATTCAACATGGCATCGATGCCTTTGAAGTAAGTGGTGGTACTCAATATGAACAACCTAATAAAATTATTCCATGTGATGGGGAAGTTGAAGGATTAAATGTTCCTCAAGCCAAAGCAATTAAGGCAGTATCAAGTGTACCGGTTATCGTGGTAGGAAAGATTATGGATCCAAAGTATGCTGAGTATTTATTAGATAGCAAACAGGTGGATGGAATTGTCTTTGGTCGTGCTTTGTTAGCTGATAGTGATTATATTAAGAAGTGTGAACGTCAAGAATATGACGATATTGCTCCATGTGCAAGTTGTGGGGTAGGTTGTGTTGGTGAACAAACCAAACGTAAACCAGCTTCTTGTGTTATTAATCCAGCCCTTGGAAGAGAAGAAGAACTTGAATTAAAAGCAACCGACCATAAAAAGAAAGTCGTTGTTGTTGGTGGTGGCATTGGTGGTATGGCTTGTGCCGATACCCTTGCAAAGCGTGGTCATGAAGTTATTCTACTTGAAAAGAGTGATTCACTAGGTGGACAACTAAAAGTAGCTTGTGTGCCTCCTTATAAACAAGATATTAGTAAATGGGTTATTTATTTAAGTAAACAACTTGCGAAACATCAAGTAAAGATTGAATTGGGTGTTGAAGCAAATCAAGAAATAATTGATCCATATCATCCCGATACAATTGTTATCGCAACCGGTGCCAAGGAAATTATTCCACCAATTGAAGGGGTAGATGCTTCTAAAGCAATCCTTGCCCAACAAGTATTAAACAAAGATGTAAGTATTCTTGGTGGTAATATTCTAATTGTTGGTGGAGGTATTGTTGGTTGTGAAGTGTGTGAAACATTAGTTCATCAAAAACTTGGCGAACTTCATATTACGATGATTGATATGTTAGATAAAATCGCAGGTGATATGGTACCAAGTAATTATGGAGTAATGATGAAACGCTTAAGTGCAGCTAACATTAAAATGATGCCTTCTACTAAACTCTGTAAGGTGGAAGGAAACAGCGCTTATATTGAAAGTCGTGGCCAAGCAATTACATTAAGTAATTTAACGCATATTATTTATGCTTGTGGCTCAAAATCAGAGAATGCATTATATGAAACTTTAAAAGATTCAACAAAAGAAATCTATCTGATTGGGGATGCTCATGCACCAGCCCAAGCACTTGAAGCCGTGCGAGATGGGGTAGAAATCGGAATTAAAATTTAAGGATATATAAAAAGCGAAGAAAATTAATTCTTCGCTTTCCTTTATAATTGAGGCATTCGTACGTTAGCAACTTTCGCAACTAAGATATACGATATAGGTACCATGGCAATACATAGGATGCTTAGGAAAATAGAATAAGCGACAAACATCGAATCGTTTATCACAAATAAGACACCAATACAGGCAAAGGCTAATGCCATACATCCCATCATAACTGCCCCACTGGTGAAGTTCTGTTTGACGGCGCTTGCTTCTTGTTCCCAAACAAGTTTTGGATGAATTAAATCCACCAAGATTCCTAGGTAACAACCAAAGATTAGGGTAAGGGTGGAAATGATTAAACACAACATCATTAGAATGAAAGGCATTTTAATGAAAATCGCAATCGGTATTAATAAGATTAACACACCCAATTCCCCAAGGATAAAGCCACTTAATACTTTCGCATTGATTTGTTGCATATAAGGAACGGGAATATATTTCATGAAACTAATATTCGTACCTTCCCTTGAAATTGCTGAGGCACAGATCATATTTAAGTTGCTTGATAATAAACCATAGGCAAAGGCACAGGGAATAAGGAAGGTGATCGATTTGGTTGAAGACCAATCAATCTTTGCGATATAAGGCATAAGCGCATCGATGCCTCCTCCTTCAAGTAAGAAAGGAATGATGAGTACAACTGGCATTATTACCACAATCGAAATACAATTTAAGAAATATACAGGGGTTCTAAATAATAATTTTAATTCTTTTAGGGCATATGCCCATATTATATGTTTCGATTTTGTGGAATTACTTAAAGCTTTGCTTTTCATCTTTTTATGATTGCTCTTTGCCTCATTTACACCAATCGCCCCTTTAAAGTAAAGATACTTAGAAGCACCTAAAAATAACATAAAGGCAATGAATAGAATAGCTAAACTGATGAATAAGTTATAAAAAGATGATTCAAAGATAGCCTTTGTCATATAAGGAATGTTGACAAAGAAATTAGAGAATACGGCGATAAAAGAATTACTGCCTTCGGCAATCATCCTTAACAGTGCAGTAGGATCTTCTAACATTAAATTTTGAAAATAATAAGCAGAGCCAATACCAACAAATAGTCCGATCAAACCTGCTACCATATTAAATAAATCACGATTCTTCGCAAATGGTACAAAGCGCATAATAATCATGGTAAGTAAGGAAGCATAGATTAAAGGTAAAATGGGAACTGTAATAAGAGATAAAATGGCAATGATTAAGAAACTAAAACTAAAACCAAAATGATTGATATAGGCGATATACATTGGTACTAATACAAGTAAAGTAAAGGCATATTCATATAAAAGGGTAACACTAAACTTAGCGGCAATAATCGTCTCGGCTTTTAAAGGATAACTTAATAAGGTTTGTACGTCTTTAGAAAAATAAAAGATCGAAGGAATTAAAAATAAAGCAAACATAAAAGTGATGGAATTACTAAGATAAAAACCAACCGCAATTAAAGATGCTGCCTGATTTAATTGTTGGAATAAAACAAAAGCAGAATCAAAGAATACATAAATTAAACAAAGATAAGGAATAAAACAGATTGCTAATAATCCATAAAGAATGGTTTTCCATAAACTTTTCTTACTTTTTCCATCACTTACACTTCCTAAAGAACAAATAAATAGAACTTTACTAAGCGATAGGTAATTACGCATTTTTAATTACCTCCAAGAAGATATCTTCCAAGCTATTAAATTGTTGATATTGTTTCTTTAGATCATCTAATGTTCCATAATAAACAATATGGCCATGGTTGATAATCGCAACTTTATCGCATAGTTTTTCTGCTACTTCTAAGACATGGGTAGAAAAGAAGATGGTATTACCTTTATTGGCATGCGCTCGCATCATTTCTTTTAAGTTAAAGGCACTTTGAGGATCAAGACCGGTCATTGGTTCATCAAGAATCCAGACATTCGGGTTGGTTAATAAAGCTCCCATAACGACAATCTTTTGCCGCATACCATGAGAATAAGATAATATCTTATCATTTAAAGCAGTTTCCATTTCAAAGGTCTTTGATAATTCTTCAATTCTTTGCGTACGTTCACTGCTTTCTACTTGGTAAATATCACCAATAAAGTTCAAATATTCAATTCCTTTTAAACGTAAGAAGATATCAGCATTATCTGGTACTAAACCAAACTCTTTTTTTGCTTCAATCGGATTGCTTACAATATCTTTACCATTAATTGTAATGCTACCTTCATCCGGATTTAAAACACCGGTAATCATTTTAATCGTGGTTGTTTTACCTGCACCATTGGGTCCGATAAAACCAACAATTTCACCGGTTTCAATCGTTAATGAAATATTATCAACCGCTTTTGTTGTTCCCCCATAAGTCTTTGTTACATTTTTTAATGTGATCATTGTTTTTCTCCTTCAAGTTTTTTGAAACATAAATAAGAATAGATAACTGGAATCATGCCAATAAATAAAACAATTCCAATTGTGATGCTAGATACTATTTTACTATCTAAAAAAGCACATAACATCATGATCATTCCTCCAATAAACCATAACTTACCAGCAAAACGATGCGTTTTAAACCATACAGCTTCACTTGCAAGTGTCCAGGGTGAGCGTATACCAATAAAATAGTTATGCTTGAATCTTGGCATTTGATTACCAATCACACAAAACATAGCACCCATGCCAAGATTTACTAACATTGTGATATTTAAATTGTTGGGATAATATGCGGAATATAGGGTCATTAAGAAAACCGCAAATAAGAATACATTGATAACTAAAACGACTTGGTTATAAGATTTCTTAAATTTATCATAATTCTTTTTTTGAGGATCAATCTTTGGTAGAAATACAAACGATAAACCAAATACGAAACTAATAATTGGAAAGATAAAGATGACGTATTTGTTTGTATATTCATCAATGATTCCTTGTGCATTCCAATGGAGAGGAATCATCTCAGGAAGACTTGAAAAGCATAATAAGATTAAGATTGTTGATATAATACTAATTGCAATTGAAACTTGTAAATTTCTATTCTTCATTTTCTTCTCCCTTTGAAAGTGATGTAAACCACCCAATCATTTCATCAATGACACTTGCATTTAAATCATAGTAGATATATTTCCCATCTTTTTCATCACGTATTAAATCAGCTTGTTTTAATATCGACAGGTGATGAGAAATCGTAGCATTGCTACGATTGAAATGAGCACTGATATCGCCTGCACTCATTCTGCCACTTTTCAACAATTCGATAATAGCTCGTCGAGTGGGGTCGGATAAAGCCTTCCAAGTCCTAGTTACTGACATAGAATCAACTCACTTTCATGACATTTAGATATCTGTCTAAATAATATTATATTCTGAATGAAATGCTTGTCAATACATTTCGACGAATATCGAAATGTAAGAGATTACATGGCAAAAAAAATCAATTTATGCTATCATTAGTAAGGCTTGGGAGGGTACATACGATTATGAAAAACTATAAGATTTCAAAGAAAATTATTTATCGAATTATTTTTATAATTGCTTTCATCGTATTTGTTTTTAGTGGATATAAACTCTTCACTATTTATAAGGCTAATTGGGAAGAAAATAGTGAAAAAGAACGGATTACAAGTATTTCAGATATTCCAAAGAATATTAAAAAAGATACCAAATTCAAAGTTAATTTTAAGAAATTAAAAGCAATCAATAACGATATTGTCGCATGGATTGTTATACCAGATACAGATATATCTTATCCGGTTGTTCAAGGGGCTGATAATGATTTTTATTTAAACCATACCTTTGAAAAAAGAGAAAATTATGCGGGTGCGATCTTTAATGATTATGCAGCTAGTCCAAATTACAGTGATTTGAATACGTTTATGTATGGTCATAATATAAAACATGGAACGATGTTTTCAGATATTCAAAAGTTTAAGGATAAGGCATTTTTTGAAGCCCATCCTTACTTATACTTATTCACCCCAGAAAAGAAATATAGATGCGATATTATGTCAATGTATAGTACCGATGCTTCCAGTGATTCTTATATCAATGGTTATACATCATGGGATGGCTTTTCTCATTATGTCGATTTGATTAAGAGTAAAGCAATGTATCCTCGCGAAGTACCTTTTCAAGAAGGGGATCGGATGATTACTTTATCAACTTGTTCCTATGAGCGAGGTGGTGTTGCAAGTGATGCTCGTTACCTGTTACATGCGAAATTAGTTGAATGGGATAAAACAAAAAAATAAATTCGTGTTCGTTAGAAGTTGCTTATAAGCAACTTCTTTTTTAGTGCTTTTAACCATAAGCTAAGAAGAGGGTGAAAACATGTGGAAAGCTAAATCAAGAATGCTTGTAATAGAAGTCTTAAGTTTAATCATCATTGGTATTTTTATGATTGCATCAGCTAGTCGAGTCTGGGCTAATTATAAATTTCATGATCCTTATTATTTTGTCACTCGTCAAATCATCTTCGCTTGTTTAGGCTTAATCATTATGCAGTGTTTCGCACATGTCAATTTAAAGAAAATCAGAAAATATGCATTGCTTTTATTTATTCTTTCCATTCTTTCCTTAGTTTTAGTTTTAATTCCAGGTATTGGAGTTGTTCGTAATGGCTCTTCTAGTTGGTTTGGCATTGGTTCTTTTTTAATTCAACCGGTGGAATTTTTTAAACTTGCCATCCTTCTTTATATTGCTGATTTTTTAGCGAAGCGATATCGCATCAAAACCTTTATAAAAGATTTAATGCTACCAGCGCTTGCGACAATGTTTGGATTTGGTTTGATTCTTCTACAACCGGATTTTGGTAGTGGAATCGTCATGGTCTGTAGTATTGTGGTAATGGTTTTGTGTGCCGATGCACCGATCACTTATTTTGTTCGCGTGGCTTTTTTAGGCTTTATAGCACTGGGTGGTTTAATCCTATCGGCTCCTTATCGATTAGCACGGATTACCTCGTTTATTAATCCTTTCTCGGATCCATTAGGAGCAGGATTTCAAATGATTCAATCGTTGTTTGCGATTGCACCAGGAGGTATATTTGGTGTTGGTTATAATCAAAGTATGCAGAAACATTTCTATTTACCTGAACCTCAAACTGATTTTATATTTGCTATCTTTGGAGAAGAGTTTGGTTTATTAGGATGTTTTCTATTAATCCTATTATTACTTGCGATTATTTATGAAGGAATAAAAATAGCGAAGAACGCTTCCGATGTCTATTTAAGTTATGTAGCAATTGGGCTTATTTCACTCTTTGCCATTCAAGTTATGATCAACCTTGGCGTCGTCGTCGGTTTGTTCCCGATAACCGGTATTACCTTGCCTTTTGTTTCCTATGGAGGTAGCTCCCTTATCATGATGATGGCCAGTATTGGTCTTTTAATTAGCATTGCGAATCAAAAGAATCGTTAAAATATAATTAGTTTGGTTGGGTTAACATTTTTGTGATAAAAAATTTAGCTTTTTATTAACATGTCATGTTATAATAAATCTTAGGGAGTGATTTCCATGAAGATGGTAATAGCTACAGGCGGAACCGGTGGACACATCTATCCTGCCATTGCTTTAGCAGATGCAGCAAAAAAACGCTATGCTGATTTTGATGTATTATTTGTCGGTAATGATGATCGTATGGAAACCACGGAAGTACCTAGTCATGGTTATCGTTTTTATGGCATTCATGCATCGGGTTTAACGGGTAATGTGGTCAATAAATTAAAAGCACTAAAAAACTTGGTTGTATGTTATCACCAAGCAAAAATAATCTTAAAAAAGGAACAACCGGATATTGTGATTGGCTTTGGTGGCTATGTAAGTGCACCAGTTATTTTAGCGGCGCATGCCTTAGGAATTCAAACAATGATTCATGAACAGAATTCAATGGTTGGTGCAGCCAATCATCTTCTCGCAAAACGGGTTGATAAGATTGTTGTTTGTTATGAAAAAGCAATGGATGAAATGCCTAAAAACAAAACGCGTTTATTAGGTAATCCAAGAGCTAGTTTAGCTAGATTGATGCCTTTTAATGAAACTTATTTTACTTCTTTAAATTTATCACTCGATAAAAAAACAATTTTAATTGTGATGGGATCTTTAGGTTCTTCCAGTATGAATAAAATCATGGTAGAAGCATGTAAGAAGATTCCAAGTGAATATCAAGTATTGTATGTTTGTGGTAAGAATAATAAAGCGGATTTAAAAAATCAATTTAATGAAAATATTGTGGTAGTTGATTATGTTAATCAATTGGAAATCTTATCGCATATCGATTTGATTATCTGTCGAGCGGGAGCTACGACTTTAGCGGAAATAACGTCACTGGGAATTGCGGCAATTTTAATTCCAAGTCCTTATGTAGCGCATAATCATCAATTTTTTAATGCTAGTGTTTTAAAAAATCATCACGCAGCTTTATTAGTAGAAGAAAAAGATTGTAATGCAGAACAATTAGAAAAAAGCATCCATGAAATTATGGATGATGAATGTAAACTAGAAACCATGAAAGCTGCTTCAAAAGAATTAGGTTTTCCTAGTGCAGCAAGCGATATATTAGATTGGATTGATGAAAAGGTGAAGAAGAATGAAAGATGAAATGATTGTAGATAAATTCAAACAATACGGTGATGTCGAATGTGATGCTTTATTAAGTAAGCATACAACTTTTCGCATTGGTGGTAGTTGTGATTATATGATCTATCCAAAGAATGAAATTTGTTTAACAAGTATTTTAAAAACATGTAAAGAATATGAAATCCCTTATAAAGTCTTAGGAAAGGGAAGCAATGTACTAGCCAGTGATGATGTTTATCATGGAGCTGTTATTTGTTTGGATCGTTTCTTTACAGATTTTTATTTTGAAGAAGATGGAACTTGTGTAGCTCAAGCAGGAACAAGCATTATCTTATTAGCTCATGAAGCAGCAAAGCGTTCTTTTAGTGGCTTAGAGTTTGCTTCTGGAATACCTGGAACAATTGGTGGAGCTGTGTTTATGAATGCAGGAGCTTATCGTAGTGATGTTTCAGCTATATTAAAAGCTGTATATGTTTTTAAAGAAGATGAATGTTGCTGGCTTCAAGCAACTGATTTAAAATTAGGTTATCGTCATAGCATCTTTCAAGAAGCTACGAATTGGATTATCTTAGGAGCTAAGTTTCAATTAGTCCATGGTGATCAAATTGAAATTAAAGAATTAGTTGATTCAAGAAGAAAAAGAAGAATGGATTCTCAACCTTTAAATTATCCTTGTGCAGGTAGTGTCTTTCGCAATCCAGATGATGTTCCAGCATGGAAGTTAATTGAAGATATTGGCTTAAGAGGAAAACGGATTGGTGGAGCGATGGTATCCGACAAACATGCAAACTTTATTGTGAATATGGGGGGAGCTAGCGCAAAGGATGTTATGGATTTAATTGAATTAATTCAAAAAGAAGTTCGAGATAAATATCATATTGAATTAAAATTGGAAGTTGAGAAATTCAATTGGCCTCAATAAAAGATTTTTTATATGATGATAAAGAAGAAAAGCTAAATGAAATTCAAAATCGTATCAGTAGACGAAAACGAAGATTCAAGCTTTTCAAAAGATGTTTTATTTCTTTATTGTTATTATTAGGCATTCTATATTTTATCTCGGATTATTCAAAAGTTAAATCACTAAGGGTCGAAAACAATGTATATTATAGTCAAGAAGACATACTTAAAAAAGCTGATTTAAGTTATAATACAAGGCATTTATTGGTTCCAACCTTTTATATTGAGCATATTCTTGGTGAAGATCCTTTAATTAAAGAAGTGGACGTAAATAAAAATATTCAAGGCAATATAACAATTAAAGTCAAAGAGGAAAAAGTCATTGGTTATCTAGCAAAAGATAATAAAAATATTACGATATTATTAGGAAATGGAAAAACATTTGATTTAGATATTAAATATTTAAGTAATATTATATATTTACCTTATTTAAGTGAATTTACCACAAAAGAATTAAAAGAACTGGCCCATGCTTTTAATCGTAAAGGCAAAGAAGTAGATCAAAGTATTATTAGTAGTATTTCAGATATAAAACCTTTCACAACGTCCTATGATCAACATATGATTAAAATTTGGATGCAAGATGGGAATCGAATTTATTCATCGTTAAAAGGTATTCCTTTATTAAATACTTATAAAAAAGTCTTAGAGAAGATAGAAACAACACCATTAAAAGGTTCTAATGTTTGTTTATGGGCAGATGAATTGAATGCAAGTTATACTGCTTCTAAACAAAATTGTCCTTAAATAAAGGGTGTTTGAATAATTGCTTTGTTTATCAAAGCAAATTATGATATACTTGTTTCACTGAAAACTTTGGAATGTTTTTATAATTCCATAGGATAGGTATGTTTCTTTTATTATAAATTTGTTATAATAGAATGGATATTAAGGAGGGTATTTTATGTCAATTACAAAGAATACACAGTTTGGAGATATCAACATTTCCATCGATGCAATTGCTTCTTTAGCAGGTGGTGTCGTTACTGAATGTTATGGAGTAGTCGGAATGGCTTCTCAAAAAATGGTAAAAGATGGAATCGCAGAGTTACTTAAGAAAGACAATTATTCTCGTGGCGTTGTCGTACGTCAAAATGAAGGGAATTTAGAACTTGATTTATATATTATTGTATCTCATGGAATTAAGATTTCAGAAGTAGTACATGAGGTTCAAAAGAAAGTTAAATATGTATTAGAGAAATCCTTGGAACTAGACTTTAATGTGATTAATGTCTTTGTGCAAGGTGTTAAGGTAATCAAATAGGTAAGAATATGGAAAATATAAATGGGATTTTATTTAAAGAAATGCTTCAAAGTGCTGCAAATCACATTGCGAATCGACAGGCAGATATTGATGCATTAAATGTTTTTCCTGTACCAGATGGTGATACGGGAACCAATATGTCTTTGACTTTTAATTCGGGAGTAAAAGAAACGATGCAGACAACGCATGGCGATGTTTGCGATATCGCAAAAGTACTTTCAAAAGGATTGTTGATGGGAGCTCGTGGTAATTCAGGAGTTATTTTATCACAGATATTTAGAGGCTTATCACAAGGTGTTGAAGGTATGAAAGAAGTAAATGGCTTTCAATTAGCAAATGCTCTTGTGATGGGTTCACGGGTTGCTTATAAAGCAGTTATGCGTCCAGTCGAAGGAACTATTCTTACGGTTATTCGTGAAGCTGCGGATTATACCTTTGATATGGCAACTAAAACAGAAAATGTTACTTGTAAACAAGTCATTGATAAAATGGTTATTGAAGCCCAAGAAAGCTTGAAACGTACACCAGAGTTATTACCGGTCCTTGCGGAAGTAGGGGTTGTAGATAGTGGTGGTTATGGTTTAGTAACTATTTTTGAAGCTTTCCAATCGGCAATGGATGGAAAGATCATTGAACGCTTAGAAACAAGTGAAGTAAGTGTTAGCGCTGCTGCTGATGTTGAAAGCGAAGAATTTGGTTATTGTACCGAGTTTATTATTAAACTTAGTCCACATGCAGTTAAAACATTTAAAGAAGAGAGTTTGCGTAATGCATTATCTCGTTTAGGTAATTCAATTGTATGTGTTCAAGATGAAGATATTGTTAAAGTACATATTCATACATTAACACCTGGTGATGCGCTTAATTTAGGGCAACGTTATGGTGAATTCGCTAAATTGAAAATTGAAAATATGTCACTTCAACATGAAAATGTTATGATGAGTGCAGAAGAAGAATTAAAATCTAAACCAAAATCAAAATATGCAATCATTGCGGTTGCTGCAGGTGATGGCTTAAAAGAAATGTTTGAAGCTTTAAGAGTTGATTATGTTATCAGTGGTGGTCAAACCATGAATCCTTCGACAGAAGACTTTGTGGAAGCAATTAATAAAGTCCATGCGGAGAATATTTTCATCTTACCAAATAACTCTAATATTATACTAGCAGCTCAACAAGCCGCTACGGTATGTGAGGATTTAAATGTTCATGTAATACCAACAAAATCAATTCCTCAAGGATTATGTGCTTGTATTAATTATAATCCAGATGTTGAATTTGATATGAATTTAAATGAGATGAGTGATGCGATTACACTCGTAAAAACAGGTCAAGTAACGTATGCAATTAAAGATACGACATTTGAAGGCTTATCCATTAAAGCTGGTGACTACATGGGCTTAAATGAAAAAGATATTGTCATTTGTGATCAAGATAAATTAAATGTAACGAAAGAATTATTAAAATTAATGATCGATGAAGATAGTGAAATTGTTACCTTAATCGCAGGTGAAGATGTAAGTGATGAAGATGCTGAAAGTATTGTTTCCTTTATTGAAGAAAACTTTGAAGCTGAAGTAGAACTAAATTATGGTAAACAACCAGTTTATTCCTTCATTATTGGTGTAGAATAGTTGTATTAATGAACCAACTTAGTTACACGTAAAGTATGTTAACGAAACATAAAAACAAGGATTGATTTCTGTATTGAACAGAAGTTGATCCTTTTTATTAGGTTAACTACTCATAAATATGTAATGACAATATATCATCCTTCATTGACATAAAAGGGATGAAAGAATACAATGAACCTATATGATATAAACTAGAAGAAGCAAAAGATTGTTAATTAAGCCTTTTATTGCTTTATATATAATGAAGTTTTGTTTATGAAGAATTAAGAAAGATAGAAAATGGATTCACCTTATCAAAGCGCAGAGGGGAACAAGCTTTTTATGTGGATGAAAATAAGAAACAATAGATAGCAATCTTGGCTCGTTAAAGAGAATGAGGAGAACGTTTATGCAGATGAGTAATCAATTGAATTATGATGTTGATGTTTTTTCTATTTTAAAATATTGTGGAATTCAATACTGGAGCTATTATCCCCAAGATCAACACATTGTGCCAGGAAATAATGTAATGGTGGAACTTCATAATGAAAAGCTATGGAAAGATTATCCCCAAAATATGGTGTTAGAAGGGTTGATTCATAAAAACTCGATTACGGATTGGCTTCAACTTCATCAAGCAATTTGTTCTGGAAAAGATGTAGTGGAAAGTGAAATATTAGTATTTGAAGAAGCTAATTATATTTGGAAGAAAATTCAATATCATATGAACTTTGATGAATTTGGTAAGGTACTGTATGCCGTGGGAACAGCTGAAAATATTAGTAGCTATAAAGCAATATCAGAAAACTATGCCACGGCAGCAAATCAATGTGGGGTTAGTGTTTGGATGTTTGATCTTGAAACTCATACTATGTATGATTTTAAGAATGCAACGGGAATCAATATGTTTAAAAATGTAATTGAGCTTCATAATGTACCAGAGGTATTTTGTGAAGCAAATAGTGCTCTTTTAAAAGAAGATGTTGGGGCAATGCTTGAAATGTATAAGAAGATTTATGCGGGAGAAAAAAGTGCAACGAGTGTTGGTAGATGGCGTAATGAAAAGGATGAAGTACCTTTATGGTATGAAATTGCTTATACGACGGTATTTGATGATGATGAAAAACCAATCAAGGCAATTGGAACTGCTCAGGATATATCGAAACGGGTTCGTTTGGAAGCTCGTTATAAAGATGAATCGAAATGGCGAAATCTTCAAAATAAGAATGTAGTTGGTTCTTATAAGCTAAATCTTACTAAGAATATTTGCGAAGATGGACAAAGTAATAGTGCGAAAGTTTTAAGTTTTCAAGGAGATGGAACGATTGATGATTTCTTTGAACGTGAATATGAAATTCATGTATATCCAGAAGAACTAAAGGATTATAAACGAATATTTAATCGAGAAAATTTACTTGAAAACTTTCACAAAGGAAAAACTAGACTTTCAAAAGAAAGTTACATGGACTTTGGTGATGGTAGAATTATTTGGACTAAGGTTGAAATTGAAATGTTTCTAAATCCTAGTAGTGGGGATGCGGAAGCATATATCTATGCGATTGATATTGATCAGAAAAAGATATCAAGAGAAATGGTTGATGCGGTCTCAGCTTTAGATTATGATTACCTAGCTTTGCTTGATCTAGTAAATGGCTCCTATAATTTATTTGCCCAGGTAAGTAGAGAAACTTCACTTCCTCCTATGCATGCAGACAACTATGAACATGAAATGGAACTTTACGCACGAAAGTATTTAGTTGATGAGGATATTGAACGCAATGTGCATGAAATGACTTTAAAGAATGTCGTAAAGGAATTAAAACACCATGATGTTTACACGACCTATTGTCGTGTAAAAGAAGATAATGGTTCTATTTCCAGAAAGAAATTACAGTTTTCTTATCTGGATCGTCCCCACCAAAAAATGGTATTAACACGTAGTGATATTACGGATATTTATAATGAAGAACAAAAGAAAAATGAAATATTAGGAGCTGCCCTTTTATCTGCTCAACAAGCTAGTAATGCGAAATCTGAATTTTTATCGCATATGTCACATGAGATAAGAACCCCGATGAATGCGATTATCGGTATGTCAACGCTTGCTGCTGATTGTGTTGATGATCCAAAACAAGTAACCCAGTATATTTCAAAAGTTGGTATTTCTGCTCGTTTCTTGTTAACGCTGATAAATGATATTTTAGATATGTCACGAATTGAGAGTGGCAAGGTTTTTATTCGTAATGAAACCATCCCTTTTGAAGAATTCATCCATGATATCAATGATATCTTTTATGCACAAGCTAATGCGAAAGGGATTGAATATGAAACGATCCTTACTAGTATGATAGAGGATGAATATATTGGCGATGCGATGAAGTTACAACAAATTTTGGTTAATATAATTGCGAATGCAATTAAATTTACACCAGAGGGTGGTAGAGTTCAATTCATGATTGCTCAAACCGCTAAAAAAGGCGATAAAGCAACCCTTACCTTCACGATTAATGATTCTGGTATTGGTATTAGTCCTGAATTTTTATCTCACTTATTTGAACCTTTTGAACAACAACAATCTGGTTCAACAACGCCTTATGTAGGAACTGGACTCGGTCTTGCGATTTGTAAGAACTTAGTTGAGCTAATGGGTGGATCAATTAATGTAAATAGTATTGAAGGGGTTGGTAGTGAATTTATTGTGGAACTACAATTAGGTGTTGTTAAGCAAAATAAAAACAGTATGAATAAAGCACAATTACAATTAAATAATCTTCATGCTTTAATTGTTGATGATGATATTTTTGTTTGTAAACATACCCTTGAAATATTTAAAGAGATGCATATTAAAGCCGAATATGTAATAAATGGAGCAAACGCAATTGAGATGACACGTAGTAAACTAGCGAAGAATAAAACCTATGATATTATTTTAGTTGATTGGAAAATGCCTGAAATGAATGGAATTCAAATAACTAAGGAATTAAGAAAAATGGTGGGGCCAGAAGTAACGATTATTATTATGACGGCCTATGATTGGGCGATGATTGAAGAAGAAGCTTATAACGCAGGGGTTGATTTATTGATTTCTAAACCGATTTTTAAGTCTTCTTTGGAAAGTGCAATTGAAAAGCATTATCATGGGAAAGAAAAAATTCAAAAGACACCAGTTGATCAAGTATTTGATTTCTCTAATAAACGCGTTCTATTAGTTGAAGATCATCCACTTAACATTGAAGTTGCGAAGAAGTTATTAACGATTAAGAATTTAATGGTAGAAGTTGCGGAAAATGGATTACAAGCGATTGAAACCTTCGCTCAAAAAGAGGATGGTTATTATGATGCCATCTTGATGGATATTAGAATGCCAATTATGGATGGAATCACAGCGGCACAATCGATTCGTCAAATGCGTAAAAAGGATGCGAAAAAGATTCCGATTATCGCTATGACAGCAAATGCGTTTGATGAAGATATTAAAAAAACAAAAGATGCAGGAATGAATGCACATCTTGCGAAACCGATTGAACCATTGTTGCTTTATCAAACTTTACAAAAATTCTTAAGTAAGAAAAATAAGGCTTAAATAGGAATGCATGTTAGATAGAATGTACTTATAAGTAATTAAGATATATTTTGTTTAAAATTATACAATATTCATATAATTTTATATTTTTGAGCTATAAGCAGTAAATATCGATAAAATGATTGAATTAAACCAATTTTCAATATACAATGGACGTAGATAACATTTAGGGGATATTTCATGAAAATAAAAAGAACTTCCATTAATTTAATTTTTCTTATAACAATTATCATAATGTCGATTACGATCTTATGGGATTTTTCATTTCAATTACAAAGTGCATTGAAAAGAGAAACCTATCGAACTCTTGATGAAGTATCCGATCATTATAATAAAACATTTGTTGAACGTATTGAGCATAATAAAACGACCTTAAAGGTGCTCTCAAATACGTTTGTAACGAAAACAAATTGGCAACCAAAGGAGCTTGGCGATTTTTTAAATCAAGCGGTACTTGATGGAGGCTTTTCAAAAATTATTATTAGTGGTCTGGATGGAATCAGTTATTCTAGTACAAATGAAATAGTTGATATTAATGATCGTGATTACTTTGAAGCAACCTTAAAAGGTAATAGTATTGTAACTCAACCAATCGATTCAAAAAGATATGGTGAAAAAGCAATTGTAATTTCGGTTCCCATTATGAGGGAAAATCAAAGTAAGGGTATTTTATTTGGCGTATTTCCTATTTCTATGGCAGGAAGCCAATTATTAGATTCAAGTTATTATAGCGATGGTTATGGTTTTATTGTATCGCCAAATGGTTCAATTATTTTTTCTAGTGAACATAAAGATCGTTTATCAAAGGAAAGTAATTTGTTTGAATTTTTTAATAAAACAAGGTTAATGGATTGCTCTTTAAAAGATATTAAAAATACGATGAAAAAGGGTGAGACTTTAAACTTTGAATTTGAATATAAAGATGAAATACGCTTTGTCAGTTTAATGCCATCCACCGTGAATGATTGGTATACTTTTAGTGTTGCATCCGATACCTTAATGTTAAAACAAGAGAATGCTACCAATCATGTTGTTATTATATTAGTCATAAAGCTTATCTTTTTAGCAAGCATTATAACAACTTGGATCATCTATCTTAATCGAAGAAGACGTAAAGAAGTAGATAAAGCAAATCAACAATATCAATCGTTATTAGATCATATCAATGGTGGTGTTATTGTAACCAAACATGCGAAGAAGATGAATGAGATTTTGATTGATTATGTCAGCAATGGTTTTACAACCATGACGGGTTATACCAAAGAAGATATTATTAAGGACTTTGATGGTCGATTTATTGGGATTATTTTTGAAGAAGATTTAAAAGAAGCTTTTAGTGAATATTTTAAACAAACAGAAAATGCCAATGAATATCATATATCTTATCGAGTGCATAAAAAAGATGGTAGTACACTTTGGATTATGGATAATGGTTATATTGTAAAGGATGCTGATGGTTTATATAATCATAGTATTATATCCGATATTTCAGTTATGAAAAAACAAGAAGAAGAATTAAAACTAGGTGAAAATCGTTTTGCGATCGCAATGAATGCTTCCAGTGGAACTTTATTTGAAGTTGATTTGAAAAAACAAGTATATACGCATTTTGAAAATGCTAAAGTTATCTTTGGTATTGATGGTGAAGTCTTATTAAATGAAACGAAGAAGTTTTCACATTTACCTTATCCAGAGTTTGCCAAAGCAATTCCAACTTATTTCTTTCATCCAGATGATTTAATCATGGTTGGCAAAGAAATGAAAAACTTGTTAGAAAAAGGTGTCGTAAGTTTTGATGCAAGACTACGTCGTTACGATCAAACCTATATTTGGGCGAGAGTAAACTTAAGTATTATACGTGATGAACATGGCATTGCCTCCCGCCTTGTTGGTTATATGAATGATATTGATGGAATGAAGAAACAAGAAGCGTTATTAGAAACAAAAGCACAAACGGATGCAATGAGTGGCTTATATAATAAAGTCGCAATGAATACCTTAGTCGATAAGGCATTGAGTGATAATCCAAATGAACTATGTGCTTTGATTGTATTGGATATTGATAACTTCAAAGATATCAATGATACGTATGGGCATGCTTTTGGTGATGTTATTTTAATTGAAATCAGTTCAAAATTAAAAGCATCGTTTAGAAATGATGATATTTTAGCGAGAATGGGTGGCGATGAATTTGCTGTCTTAATGAAAAATGTAACAGATACAAGTATGGTATTAAAGAAAGTCAGTGAATTATCCAATGATTTAAGACAAACCTATTTAGGAAATAAAGAAGAATATAAGATTACTTGTAGCATTGGTATTATTATGATTGAAAATAGCGATGAATCATTTGAATCTTATTATCGTAAAGCAGATGCTGCTTTATATCATTCAAAACAAAACGGAAAAGATCAGTTTGTTTTATACCAAGAAAAAGATGCAGATGATTATTCAATTAAGAGTCATTTTGTAAAACACGAAGAAATTCAAAACTTAAAGAATAGTTATAATCTTGAAGAGCATATATTTGATTTATTATATGCCAGCAAAGACTTTTCAACGAGCATTAATATGGCATTAGCTGCCATTGGTGAACAGTTCCATGTTAGTCGTGTTTCAATCTTTGAATGTCGTGAGGAGCATAAGAAATTCAGAAATATTTTTGAATGGGTCAACGATGGTATTCCATCGGTAATGAATCAACTTCAAGATATAGAAATAAAAGTAGACGATGAAAGTATCATGGATAGTTTTGATGAAAAAGGTTTATTGTATTGTAATGATGTTAAACAATTACCTAACTATTTAAGAAGTATTATGGAAAGTCAAGGGATTATGTCAACGTTACAAGTTACGATTGTAAATGATGATAAAACATATGGCTTTATCGGTTTTGAAGCTTGTGATGAGTATCGAGTTTGGACAAGTGAAGAAATTGCGAAATTAACGTATCTTGCGAAAATAGTCAGTGTTTTCTTATTTAAAAAAGAAGCAGAAGCAACGTTAATTGAAAATCTACACACCCGACTTAAAGTATTAGATATTTTGCCAGATTATATTTGTGTTGTGAATCCACAACTTCATACCATTGAATATGCAAATAAGAGAATGCAAGAATTGTTACCTTCGGTAAAACCAGGAAAATATTGTTTTACGGATTTAAGAGGGGGACAATGTGGTCCTTGTGAAACTTGTCTGATTGAAAAGATTAAACAAGGAAATGTTGATAACCTTGAAATCATGAGTGAAGACCATAAAACTAAATTAAAAGTTAAAGCATTATCAATACGTTGGACCAATTCTCAAGAAATGGTTTTACTGTATGGATCCTCGGATTATATTACTAAAGTATAATTATGATTCTTTAATAAAAAAAGTGTTGAATAATAAAAGCTGATATATTATTATTTATATATGTCAATTAAAATTAAATTTTGTGGAGGACTTTATGGAGCATGAAACGGAAACACTGCAGCATTATTTTAAACCGCTTGAGTTTCACGCTAAAGTTAGAAAAATAATAAGTGAAAGCAAACTAAATAAAGATAAATATGTTTTAGTTTCCTTTGACTTTGATAATTTTAATTTTATAAATGATTTATTCAGCTATGAATTAGGTAATAAAACATTAGAACTAATGATGAATAATTTTTCTAAGGAACTAGAAGAAAATGAAATATTCACAAGAATTCATGCCGATCATTTTGCTTTTCTTTTGAAAGCACAAGAAAAAAATATTTTATTAGAACGCTTTGCAAGAGTAAGTGATTTTAAACATATCATGAATAAGATTCTACCGATTAATTATAGTTTAATCTGCAGTGCAGGAGTTGTTTATATTGATGAAAAGGATGAAAGCATTGCGACTTACATGGATAAAGCAAACTACGCACGAAAGCAAGCGAAAAAGTGTTTGGTAAATCAATGCTTGTTTTATGATCACACGATGGAAGAAACGCTTGAGTGGCGTAAAACGGTTACGTTAATGATGGAAGCATCCTTTGCTAAGCATGAATTTGAAATGTATTTACAACCAAAGATTGAGATTCAAAGTAATAAAATTGTTGGGAGTGAAGCATTAGTTCGTTGGAATAATCGTCGTTTTGGGCTTATTTATCCGAAACGTTTTATACATATATTTGAACAGAATGGATTCATTAAACAGTTGGATTTTTATATGTTGGAACAGGCATGTATTTTTATTGAGAAAGCCAAAGAATATGGAATTATGCCATTACCAATTTCGGTTAACTTTTCAAAATTGCATTTGAGAGCAAAAGATTTTGTTGAGCATGTATATAGGATTGTGAATCAACATCATGTTTCTCCTTCGTTGATTGAAATTGAATTTACTGAAAATGTATATTTAGAAGATATACATGAATTAGTTGAAATTATAAGCAATTTAAAGCATTTAGGATTTAAAGTAGCTTTAGATGATTTTGGAAGTGCTTATTCTTCCTTGAATTATTTAAAAGAATTACCAATTGATGTGATTAAAATTGATAAGGAATTCTTAAATACTACAGGGAATGGAGAACGAGGAAGAATGATTATTTCGAAAGTAATCGATTTAGTCAAATCTTTAAAAATGGTCTGTGTCATGGAGGGTGTAGAAACGCAAGAACAAATTGATTTTCTTTCTAAAACGAATTGCGATATTGCCCAAGGATTTTTGTATTCTGAAGCGATTCCGATAAAAGCATTTGTTGAATTTGTTAAGAATGGATCAGCCATTGAACGTGTCGAGAATCATTTACCAATTGAAAAAGAAGAGCTTAACATGGATACGTTAAGAGAAGAGAATTGGGAATTATATACATTAGGAAAACATGTTGATATCGGATTGATTAAAGCTTATATTGAAAAAGATGAAAAGATTCAATATATAAACGATCGAGCTTTATCTTATTTTGGTTATTCAAGAAAAGAATTTAGTAATCATTTTAATAATCGAATTAAAGCAATTATTTACCCTGAAGATGAAGATATGTTTCGTAATCAATTAAAACATTTGGCAAAGAATTGTGAACCACTTGCTTTTCATTGTCGCGTTGTACGAAAAGATAGCAAAATTATTACATTTATGGTTAGAGCATCTTGTTTAATTGATGCTGCCGGTGATGTAATTGGCATCTTTGCTTTTTACGAAGATTAATTTTTGTTAATTTTACGTTGATGAAACTTATAAAGAAAAGTGCTACAATACCATTTGTATTGTATGCTTTTTTTTATTGAGGGGGCATTTTATGAGAAATGTCATATTTCTTGGCTTAATAAGTTTCTTTTCAGATATATCGAGTGAAATGGTTTATCCATTAATCCCGTTATATTTAACTTCGGCTTTTGGCGCAACACCAACCTTAGTTGGTTTTATTGAAGGAATTGCGGAAAGTGTAGCAAGTTTATTAAAAGTCTTTAGTGGCTACATTGCAGATAAATACAAACATAAGAAACCGATTGCCTTTACTGGCTATGCCTTAGGGATGGTGTATAAACTAGCTCTGTTGTTTGCTACTTCATGGTTTGGTATATTGTTTGCCAGAGTCATTGATCGCATTGGTAAGGGGATTCGTAGTGCCCCTCGTGATGTTATGGTTGCGGAAAGTGCAAGTCAAGGACATGGGGGCAGTGCTTTTGGTATTCATAAAGCACTCGATATGGCAGGATCTGCGATTGGTATCTTTCTTTCCTTTATTTTATTAAAATCAGTAAGTGGAGAAGTTGGCTACAAACAAATCTTTATTATTTCAATTATACCCGCTTTGCTTGGTTTAGTTTTCTTTCATTTCGTTAAAGAAAAACCCGTTCATAAAAAGGTGAAAGAAGAACAACCATCTTGGGAAAAAGCAAAGGGTTTAAATACGCAATTAAAACTATATTTATTTGTATGTTTTTTATTCACTTTAGGAAATTCTTCTAATACATTTTTATTACTAAGAGCTGGAAATGTTGGCTTTTCTAATTCAGATGTTATTCTTTTATATTTTATTTATAATCTAAGTGCCTCTTTATTAGCTTATCCTTTAGGTAAATTATCCGATAAAATTGGTCGTAAATCATTATTAGTCTGTGGCTATTTGGTATTCTCAATTGTTTATTTTGGCTTTGGTTTTGCCAATAGTAAAGCAATGATGGTTTTGATCTTTGTCCTTTATGGTGTTTATACAGCAATGAGTACAGGCGTTGAACGTGCATTTATCGCGGAAATTGCACCGCCTGAGTTAAAAGGAACGATGTTAGGCTTTCAATCGATGCTAGTTGGGGTTGCACTATTACCAGCAAGTTTTATAGCTGGCTTGTTATGGGATCATGTTGGAGCTTATGCACCTTTTGTCTTTGGTGCGTGCTTATCACTGCTTGCCGCTATTATCCTAGCCGTATTTCTTAAAAAACCAAAAGCAGAAGTAGCAAGTGCTTAAATTAATAATTAAGGTTGCTTATTGCCTTAGATAACGCTTATAATAAATAATATGGAACTAGCTAAATTAAAAATCTCAGAAAAGAAAATCATGGTCTTAAACCAGCTGGGAATTGGTAGTGTTGAAGAACTATTAACACACTATCCTTTTCGTTATGAGCAGATTGAAAAGCTACCAAGTGATCAATGGGTAAAAGATGGTAAGGTTGCTCTAGAAGGTATTATTATTACACCGGCACGTGTGATTCGTTTTGGTTATCATCGCAGTGTAACGAAGTTTCAAATTGAGGATGAAGAACATGTTTGGAGTATATCTTTATTTAATCGACCTTGGGTTAGTAGTTTTAAATTAGGCAGTAAAATAACGATAATCGGGAAATATGAAGGCGGCGATCGTATTTGTGCCATTCAATATAATTTTAAAGCGTTACAAGATCAATTAGGAATTGAACCGATTTATAATGTTAAAGAAGGAATCAATCAAAAAGATCTAAAGCGTTATATTGAAAAAGCTTATCAAGCATTAAAAAATGATTTACAAACTTTTATACCAGAACCATTGATTAAAAAGTATCGCTTAATATCACGACAAGAAGCGATTTATCATATTCATTTTCCAAGTAATTATGAAGATTTAAAACAAAGCTTACGTTATTTAAAATATGAAGAATTCTTTAAGTTTCAATTCACCATGCAAATTTTAAAGCATACACAAAGTGAAGTGATTCAAAATGCAGGAAAAGCCTTTGATGTAAAGGCGGTTATGCAGTTGAAAGCTGCTCATGATTTTCCTTTAACGAAGGATCAAAAAGAAAGCATTGATGAAATATTAAACGATATGAAAAGTGATAAAATTATGTATCGGATGCTGCAAGGAGATGTTGGCTGTGGTAAAACATTAGTGGCTACTTATGCGCTTTATGCCTGCGTGTTAGCTCATAAGCAAGGCGCTTTTATGGCACCAACAGAAATATTGGCAAAGCAACATATGGCCAATCTACAAGCATTATTAAAGAATTATGATGTGAAGATTGAACTTTTATATGCTTCGTTAAAAGCATCCGAAAAGAAAAGTATTTTAAAGCGATTGGCAGATCATGAAATTGATTTAATCATCGGTACGCATGCCTTATTCGCAGAAGATGTGAAATTTGCCGATTTAGGTTTAGTTGTGACCGATGAACAGCAACGCTTTGGTGTAGAACAACGACGTAAATTAATCGCAAAGGGTGACAAAGTCGATTTCTTATTGATGAGTGCAACGCCAATTCCACGTACGTTAGCACTATCTTTATATGGAGATATGGATGTATCAACCATTATGCATTCACCAAATGGGCGCAAACAAACCGTAACAAAATTAGTGAAAGAAAATAGTATGAATTCTTTTTTAACTCCTTTATTAGCTAAACTAGATGAAGGGGACCAATGTTTTATCGTTTGTCCAGCAATTGAAAAGAATGAAGATTATCCGGTTCGTAATGTAAATGATATTTACGAGGCTTTAAATCAAGCGATTGGAAATAAATATCGGATTGGTTTGTTACATGGGAAAATGAGTACGCAAGATAAGGATGCCGTTATGACATGCTTTGTAGATCACAAACTAGATATTCTAGTTGCGACAACCGTAATTGAAGTTGGGGTTGATGTGAAGGATGCTAATATAATGGTGATCTATGATGCAGACCGCTTTGGCTTATCACAGATTCATCAACTGCGTGGTCGGATTGGCAGAGGCAATCGTTGCGGCTTTTGTTACTTACTAACAGCGAGTAAAGATGCCGATGCATTAAAGCGCTTATCGATTATTGAAAACAGCAGCGATGGCTTTGAAATAGCGCGTAGTGATTTGGCAATTAGAGGCCCAGGCGATGTTTTAGGAAAACGGCAAAGTGGTGTTCCAGGCTTTATTCTTGGTGATGTGATAGCCGATGCCAACATTTTAGAAGTAGCACGGGATGATGTGAAAAACGTATTAAAACATCTAGGTGATAAAGAATATGCTTATTTGAAGAAATATGCAGATGAACAAATTTCATCTACAACATACTTAGATTAATGTTATAATACTTTTATTAAGAAAAGGAAGATAAATAATAATGTATACAATTTTTGATTGGCTTAAAGAACATGATATTAATATAAAGCAACATGCTTTATTGAACCAAGCACTTGTTCATTCATCTTATGTTAATGAACATAAATCGATTGTTCATGATAATGAACGTTTGGAATTTATGGGTGATGCGGTACTACAAGTGTGGTCAGCTCAAAAATTATTTTTAATTGAGCCTGAATTAAGCGAAGGTGAAATGACAACCTTAAGAGCACAACTGGTATGTGAAGAAACGCTTGCTGCTTATAATCGTCAATTTAATTGGGGCCAATTTCTTTTATTAGGAATTGGTGAAGAAAAAATGGGTGGCAGAAATCGTGATTCTATTTTAGCGGATATGTTTGAAGCTGTTTTAGGTGCTATTTATTTAGATCAAGGAATTCATGCGATTAATGTCTTACTTGAACAAGTTGTTACACCGATGATTACTTCACCTAAAAGTGAGCGTATTATTGACTATAAAACAAAACTACAAGAATATGTTCAATCGGATTCACGTAAAACCGTTCATTATGAATTGTTATCCATGGTTGGACCTAGTAATAAACCAAGATTTGAAGTTGCGGTTATTTTAGAAGATATCACCTTAGGAAAAGGGGAAGGTTATTCTAAGAAAAGAGCAGAACAAATGGCTGCGAAAGATGCTTTTGAGAAGATGGTAAAGTAGTTATAAGCTTTACCATCTTTTGGATAAATGAATAAGGGAAGAAGGGAAGTCAATTGAAAAAGATAGGAATCGTTCTAATTTGTTTTTTATTAAGCTGTGTTGCTTTTATTCAACCTTTAAAAGCAGAAACAGCTTTAACGATTGATAGTAAACATGGGATCTTAATTGATTTAAATGATAATCGCGTTTTATATGAAAAAAATGCAGATGAAAAAACGTATCCAGCCTCCATCACTAAAATTATGAGTGCCTTGGTAGCTTTGGAACAAATTAAAAATATAAATCAAAAAGTTGTGATGAGCGATCAAATGTTTGCTGGTTTATTAGAAGCAGACGCATCTCAAGCCGGCTTTAAAATAGGTGAAACGCTAAGTCTAAAAGATTTACTCTATGGTTCACTTTTGGCAAGTGGTGGGGAAGCAACCAATGCTTTGGCAATCAGCGCAGCAGGAAGCATTCCAGCTTTTGTTGATCGAATGAATCAAAAAGCAAAACAATTAGGAATGAGTCAAACGCATTTCACAAACCCAATTGGCTTACATGATGATCAACACTATACAACTTGTAATGATTTAGTGAAATTATTAAAAGCAGCAATTAAAAATAAAGATTTATATACTGCTTTTTGTTCAAAATCATATCACACGACACCAACTTCAAAAAACATAAATGGGCTTACCTTTAAAAGCACATTAGCGAGACAAATCGCATCTTTAAATTATCGTGCAGATTATATTAAAGGTGGTAAAACCGGTTTTACGCCAGAGGCAGGAATGTGTTTGGCATCAATTAGTGAGAAAGATGGAACAAAGTATTTGGCAATTACCACAGAAAATGGTCATGATAATTTAAAACCTTATAATGTAATCGATGCCGTTCATATGTATGAATACTTTTTTAATCATTATGAAAGAGCGGTTCTGGTAAGAAAAGGTGAAGAGCTTACTAGGGTTAAAGTATTATGGAACTTTGGAACCAAAGAATTTGTTTATAATTGTGAAAAAGATATCGATGCTTTATTAGAAAAAGGAATACGCAAAGAAGATATTAAGCTAGAATATATTGGCAACAAAGAAGTAAAAACACCGGTTAAAAAAGGTGCATTGTTAGGTAATGTTGAAATTAAAGCAAACGATAAATTAGTAAAAAGCGTAGAAATTCTAGCCCTTGATAGCGTTGATAAGAATCCAATTTTATATTATTGTGATCGAATTGGGGATTTCTTTCATGAGTATCGCGGGGTTACGTTAGCTGCTTTAACAATCATGATTGCTTCCTTTATTGGGGTATTATGGTATAAAAAGAATAAAAAATATTTAAAATAAGGAGTTGATTGAATGAAAAATATTAAGTTTGATCAAGTGATTGATCGCCACGACACCCATTGTATTAAATGGGATCATTTAAATCAGAATTTTAATTTTGAAGGAGAGGATGGGTTAGCTCTTTGGGTAGCTGATATGGACTTTCCTTGTAGTGAGGCAATTATTGAAGCGATGAGTCAAAGATTAACGCATCCGATTTTTGGTTATGGAGATGAGGATGACTCTGAATATGATGATGCTCTTATCCAATGGTTTAAACGCCGCTTTGATTGGCAAATAAAAGCTGAGAATATTTTCTTTTCCCCAGGAGTTGTACCAGCACTTGCTTTTTTAATTCAAGCAATTAGCCAGGTAGGGGATGGCATTATAATTCAAAGTCCTGTTTATTATCCGTTCGCAAAGAAAATTATAAATAACAATCGAATCGTTGTAGATAATTCATTGATCAATACCAATGGTGTTTATACGATGGATTTTATTGACTTAGAAAACAAAATGAAACAACCAAAGGTTAAAGGTATGATTTTATGTTCTCCCCATAATCCAGTAGGAAGAGTGTGGCATGAAAGTGAACTAAAAGAAGTAGTTCGCATTGCTTCTAAATATCATAAATGGATTATTTCAGATGAGATTCATGGTGATTTAATTCGTAAAGGAAATCATCATGTGCCACTAGCAAAATGTTGCCCAGAATATCAAGATCAAATTATCACATGCACGGCACCTAGTAAATCTTTTAATCTTGCAGGGCTTCAAAATAGTAATATTATTATTTTTAATAAAGAAGTTCAAGCAGCGTGGAAGAAAATTGTAATTGAGCAAGCATCTTTATCAAGTTGTAATTCGTTTGCTCGTGTTGCGACGATTGCGGCATATAATAAGAGTGAAGATTGGCTCAATCAATGCAATGCTTATCTAGATGAGAATTATCTTTATTTAAAACAATATCTTGAAAAAGAATGTCCAAAAGCAATTGTATCACCATGTGAGGGTACGTATTTAGCTTGGATTGATTTTAGTAATTATGTTAAGAATCAAGAGGAATTAGAAACGTTAATGGTTAAAAAAGCGCATTTGGTATTTGATGAAGGAATTTTATTTGGTGAAGCGGGAAGTTGTTTTGAACGAATTAATTTTGCTTGTCCAAGAGCTATCTTAAAACAGGCTCTTGAAAGAATTTGTGTGGTTTTATCGAATTAATTTGACACGCTTCTATACTTTGACTATCATATATAAATAGGAAACCTGCATGAATCAGCAGAAACTATTGAAAAAGGAGCAAGTATGATCTATTTAGAATATTTAGTATTAGCCGTATTGGTGGTATTATTCTCCGTACGTTTATCAACTTATGTGGATGCTTTAGATAAAAAAACAAGTTTATCAGGAGCTTTTTTAGGCGGGGTATTACTAGCCGCTGTAACATCTTTACCAGAGCTGTTTACCTCACTTACTGCCGTCTTAGTTTTAGATGAACCACAACTGGTTCAAGGTGATGTGCTAGGTAGTAATGTATTTAATCTATGTATTATTGCAGGTTTAATGTTATTTACTTATAAAGGATATAAAAAATCAAAAGTAAGTAATTCTCATAAGAGTACATTATATTATGGAATTGCAATGTATGTCCTTGTTGCTTTTGCCATTTTAAAACCAATTGATGTTCCTTTGGGAGCCATTCATGTGAATTTAATGACGATTTTAATTCTAATCGTTTATGGTATTAATGTGAAAATGATGAAGAACGATGATTCTGCAGCAAACGAAGAAGAAAGTGATTTAAACTTAAGTGTTCCACAAATTGCTTTTCGATTTCTTTTATTTAGTTTATTACTAGTAGGTGTTTCTATTTTATTAACACAGGTTACAAGTAAAATTGCTGCTGATTTAGGCTTAGGTGCTACCGTAGCAGGTGCTGTATTCTTAGGTATCGCAACCTCACTTCCTGAATTATCTGCATCGATATCCTTAGTTAAAATGGGTAATTTCAATGCATCGTTTGGAAATGTTGTCGGTAGTAATTTATTTAACTTTACGATTTTATGTTTTGCGGATTTCTTATATACCAAAGGTGGTATTTATTTACAAGATGGCCAAGTGTTTAACTTGATTATCTTCGGTGCTATTTCTTCAATCCTAATGTTACTTGTTTTATATAAGAAAGAAAACAAAGGTCTGGTTTTAAGTGCCAGCGTGCTCATTTTATTATCTTATGTAGCTAGTATTGCCTTTTCACTTTAGCATTCACTTCGCAGTGAATGTTTTTTTTACTCTTACTGCTTTTCTAGTTGGTTTCAACTTAAAAAAATGTTATGATTATAACAATCAGGAAAGAGTGATCGCATGAGTTTGTCCTTAACGAATCTTATTAAAAAAATGAAGTTTGAAGAAAAAAATGCCGTTTATTTTAACGACGGTGAATTTAGTATGACACCAGTCTATGCGAAAAAATCACATAGTCTTGAATTAGAATTATTATTGAGTGGCGTGTTACCATTTCAAATATGGGAAACTTTTATTTCGCGTTTAACTAAAATGACAAGATGCCATGTGGAACTTGTGGTTAAGTGCAAAGAAGACAAAGAAGATATTTTTGAATTACGTAAATATGTTGCTTATTATACTTCTTCTCATCCACAATATACCATCTTTCAAGATGCTCTTCCATCGATTGAAAAGGAGTATATTATTTTTCGTTATGCAAGTGAAGAACAAAAAGATAAAGCCATTCAATGTAAACATTTATTAGAAGCGTTCTTAAATAATTGTGGCTTTAAACGTAGTGTCATCATCGATGATTTAATTCTTGATAAAGCAATGGAAACTGTTGATAAACCAATTGAGAATAATTCAAATGAAATAAAATATGAAGATAAGAAATATAATTTTAAACCTAAAACAAAAAAAGGTTTGGACCAATATACAAAGCTTGGTATTCATGAAATCAAAGAAGAAATGCAAGGAATTAACATTAAAGGTAAAATATTTGATAAAGAAAATCGTACCTTACGAACGGGTAAAGACATTCAAACCTTATGGATTTGTGACGATGAAGATGCGATTGTGATTAAACGCTTTGAACGTGGTTCGACGACAAAAGCAGTCTTAGATGAAATTGATATTGGAGACTATGTTAGTGTTTATGGCCGGGTTGATTATGATGCTTATTCGCGTGAATTAGTTATGATGCCGGATGTGATTCAAAAAATACCGGAAGTAAAACGAGTGGATGAAGCAAGTGAAAAACGAGTGGAATTGCATGTTCATACAAAGACATCGGAAATGGATGGAGTTTGTAATATTGAAGAATTTATTGAACAGGCGAATGCTTGGGGTCACAATGCGATCGCAATTAGCGATCATGTTGGAGTTCAATCTTTCCCAAAAGCCCAACATGCGGTAGAAGCAATCAATAAAACGCGTGAGACGCCTTTTAAAATGATTTATGGAGTAGAAATGAATATGGTAGATCCAATCCTCCATATTGTTAGAAATAGTGACAATCGTAATTTAGAAGATAGCACCTATTGTGTTTTTGACTTAGAAACAACCGGATTAAGTTCTCGTTATGATCATATTATTGAATTTGGTGGTCAAATCGTTAAAAACCGAGCTTGCGTAAAAAAACTCCAGATGTTTATTAAATCACCAGTTCCGATTTCTGCTTATACAACACAACTAACAAAAATTACTGAAAATGATTTAGTAGGAGCCAAATCATTTGAAGAGTGCATTGATGAAATATTAGACTTTATTGGTGATCATATTTTAGTTGCCCATAATGCGGATTTCGATGTGAACTTCTTAAATGATTCCTTGATTCGTATCAATCGTGAACCATTAAAGAACCCAGTGATTGATACCCTTGATTTATCAAGAAGCTTACAAAGTGAGCGAAAATCTTATAAATTAGGTATGATTGCTCGTTCTTATGGAATTCGATATGATGAAGAAGGTGCCCATCGTGCCGATTACGATGCGGAAATTCTTGCCAATGTTTATATGAATATGTTGAATGATTTAAAACATATTCATACCTTAAATGATTTACAAGCGATGCAAGATGAAACTTGTTTTAGAAAAGTATTTAAAAAACATGTTACCGTTTTAGTTAAAAATGCGGCCGGATTAAAAGAATTATTTGAATTAATTACATTATCACATTGTAAATATTTAGCTTATAGCAATAAAAATGCTTCAAATATTGTAGCTGAGCCTAGAATTCTTAGAGATGAAATTAGTAAGCGAAGAATAAAAGGCAATTTATTAATTGGAACGAGTTGTTTTAATGGGGAAGTATTTGATATTGCCCAAACGCGCAATCAAGAACAATTAAAAGCAGCTTTAGCTTTTTATGATTATGTGGAAATACAACCATTAGAGAATTATCGCCCATTAATTGATAAAGGGGCAATTTGTGATGAACAACGATTAAAACAAATCTTAACCGATATCATTGATACGGCACAAGCAATGGGTAAGTTAGTAGTTGCGAGTGGTGATGCCCATTATGTAGATCCTCAACAGAAATTAATTCGTGATATTTATATATCTTCACAAGCGATTGGTGGAGTTCATCATCCATTATATGTTTATGATAATGAGCAGCGTTTAAAAATAAAGAATCCGGATCAGCATTTCCTTACAACTAAAGAAATGTTAGATGCTTTTGCTTGGTTACCAGAAGCATTGGCTTATGAAATGGTTGTTACCAATACAAATAAAGTTGCGGAACAAATTGAAGCGGTTTATCCGGTAAAAGATCGATTATATCCACCGGATATTGAAGGTTCAGATGTTTTGTTAGAACAGATTTGTTATGAACGTGCTCATAAAATATATGGGGAGGTTCTACCCGAGATTGTGGATGAACGATTAAAAAGAGAATTGAAGAGTATTATCGGTCATGGCTTTTATGTTGTTTATTATATTTCACATTTGTTAGTTAAAAAATCAAATGATGATGGTTATCTAGTTGGATCACGAGGATCGGTTGGATCGAGTTTTGTCGCTACGATGGCTGGCATTACTGAAGTAAATCCTTTGGCGCCTCACTATGTTTGTGAAGATTGTCATTACGTTGAATTCTTTGAAGATGGCAGTGTTGCATCTGGCTTTGATTTACCTGACAAGCAATGCCCGAATTGTGGTAAGACGATTCGTGGCGATGGCCAAGATATTCCATTTGAAACTTTCTTAGGTTTTGAAGGCGATAAAGTACCCGATATTGATTTGAATTTCTCAAGTGATTATCAACCAATTGCCCATGCGTATACCAAAGAAGTATTTGGCGATGACCATGTCTTTCGGGCTGGCACAATTGGTACCGTAGCAGAACAAACAGCGTATGGATATGTAAAGGGCTATGAAGAAGAAATGGGCTTAGAAGGCTCATTACGTCGTGCTCAAGAACTGCGTCTTGCGAAAGGCTGCGAAGGGGTTAAACGAACAACGGGACAACATCCAGGAGGCATCATTGTGATTCCTTTGGATTTAGATGTCCATGATTTTACACCAGTGCAATATCCTGCCAACAATCCATTTTCGGATTGGAAGACAACTCATTTTGATTTCCATCAGATCCATGATAATGTCTTAAAGTTCGATATCTTAGGACATGTAGATCCTACCGCAATGAAAATGTTAGAACGCATTAGTGGCATTGATGTAAGAAAGATACCGATGAATGATCCACAGACGATGAGCATATTTTCAGGGGTCGAAGCTTTGCATATCGATACCGCAAAAAGTACCGAAAAAACCGGAGCAGCCGGCTTACCTGAATTTGGTACCCCATTTGTTCGAGGTATTCTAGAAATGACAAAACCGACAACCTTTGATGAATTAGTTCGTATTTCTGGTTTGTCCCACGGAACGGATGTTTGGCTAAACAATGCTAGAGATTTAGTTGATGGTGGCATTTGTACTTTAAAAAATGTTATTGGGTGTCGTGATGATATTATGGTTTATTTACTTCACAAAGGATTAAAACCTAAAACGGCTTTTATGATCATGGAAAGTGTTCGTAAAGGAAGAGGACTTAAACCGGAGTGGATTAATGATATGAAGGAAAAAGGGGTTGAGAATTGGTATATTGAATCTTGTTTAAAGATTAAATATATGTTCCCTAAAGCCCATGCGGTTGCTTATGTTATGATGGCAATTCGAATCGCTTACTTTAAAGTCCATTATCCTCAATATTATTATTGTATGTTCTTTTCGATACGTTGTGATGCTTATGATATTGATGCGATGATCAAAGGGGAACAAGCCATTCGTAGTCGAATGAAAGATATCAATGAAAGATTGAATAATAATGAATTGAAGAAAGATGTGACAAAGAAAGATAAAGATATTTATGTTACCTTAGAATTAGCTTTAGAAATGGTCTTACGAGGTTATCGTTTTGGTAACATTGATTTAATGAAATCAGAAGCAAAAGAATTCATTGTTGATCCAGAAGATAAAAATGTTATTATTCCACCTTTCGCAAGCATTGATGGTTTAGGTAGCAATGTTGCGGATAGTGTGGTTGAAGCAAGAAGCAATGGTTTATTTCTATCGAAACAAGATCTCCAAGATCGCACTTCATTAAATGGCACTTCAATTAAAAAGCTTGAAGCATTAGGCGTTCTAAGTAGTCTACAAGAAGAAAATCAAATGTCATTGTTTGGCTAAATCAAAGGAGGCAAATCAATGAGCAATCAAGAACAAGAAGCTCTGTTTCGTGCTTATATATTAGCTTGGTTAGATAATAATATAACGATTATATATGAAATATTTGATCTCCATGCCTCGATTACTCAAAGCAATGGGGCCGCATATGAAGATTTAAATCAAATCATTGACTGGTTTAAAGATAGTCAAAATAATGGTTCAATTGAAACATGGCAAATTCTAAGTTTTCAATCAACTCAAGATTTGACCATTGTAAAGTGGAACATTGATTATTCCTATCAAAAACAACGTTCCACCTTTCAAGGAGTTTCTTATGTAAGCTTTAAAAATGAAAGAATCAATTCAATGGAAGAATATGGTCGTTATCCCCATCTTGTTTATCCGTATCGATAGATAAACAAGGGAAGAATCACTTGTTTATGAAGGATAAAACATTCAAGCTATTTTATGAATTAAAATAAGCGATTGTAAAAATTAAATAACCTTGAAACAAGGTAAAAAGATAGACAGATATTATCTGTCTATTTTTATGTTTTATTTTAAAAAAATAAAAAGAAGTAGGTAAATATCAAGAATTTAGTCTTTTAAAGCGAATTTATAACGAAATTCTAGGGTAATTCTTAGCTTTTGTCGCAATTTAATGTAAAGGCATACATTTGTACGAAAAAAGATATAAAAAAAGGTAAATATATATATACAAATAGCATAGAAAAGTATATAATAGTGGTACAGAGTAGTAGATTGTGGTAGAAAGTGGAGGACGGTATCATGTTCATTGGTGAATATGCTCATAATATTGATGCTAAAGGACGTTTGATTGTCCCTTCTCGCTTTCGTGAAGAACTTGACGGAACGATTATTGTCACAAGAGGTCTGGATGGTTGTTTATGTATCTATACGGCAAAGCAATGGGAAATCATTTATGAGCAGATGATGAAGTTGCCTTCTACTAAAAAAGAAGCACGAATGTATGTTCGAATGCTTACAAGTAAAGCTGCTGAATGTGAAATTGATAATCAAGGTAGAATCTTGTTACCTTCTACTTTGATTCAAATAGCTGATTTAAAAAAAGCTTGTATTATATCAGGCGCTGGTAATCGTGTTGAAATATGGAGCAGCGAGCGCTGGGATGCATTAAATGAAGAGAATGGTGAATCCTTTGAAGAAATGGCTGAAAGCCTAACGGAGTTCTTCTAATGGAGCATTACAGTGTGTTATTAAATGAATCAATTGAAGCATTGAGAATTAAAGAAAACGGTATTTATGTAGATGGAACCCTTGGAAGAGGGGGCCATAGCAGTGAGATATTAAAACAAATACATAGTGGTCATTTATACGCATTCGATCGAGATCAAAAAGCAATTGAAGAAACGAAACCAAGATTATTAAAGATTAATTCTAACTTCACTTTAATTCATGCGAATTTCTCACAATTAAAAAGTGAATTAGGAAAATATGGGATTGAACAAATTGATGGAATGGTACTTGACTTAGGAGTATCCTCACCTCAATTCGATGAAGCACAACGTGGATTCTCATATCGCTTTGATGCACCACTTGATATGCGAATGGATCAAAGTCAAGAATTAAGCGCAGCAACGATTGTTAACACATGGGAGTATCAAAGACTCGTTACGATTTTATTTCAATATGGCGAAGAAAAGTTCGCAAAGCAAATTGCTCGTAAAATCGAAGCGAAACGAATTGAAAAACCAATTGAAACAACCTTTGATTTAGTAGATGTAATACGAAGTGCATTACCTTCGAAAGTATTAAATTCAAAAGGTCATCCAGCAAAGAAAACATTCCAAGCAATTCGCATTGCGGTAAACGATGAACTACAAGAACTTAGTGAAGTTTTGGAAGAAGCATTATCCATGTTAGCAGTGGATGGAAGATTAGCAGTTATTTCCTTTCATTCATTGGAAGATCGAATCGTGAAAGAATGCTTTCAAAAGTATGCAATTGCACCAAAAGTTGATAAAAGAATTCTATTAATGCCAGATCAAATTGAAGAACCACCATTTACATTAGTTAATCGAAAAGTAATTCTTCCTGGAAGTGAAGAATTAGAAGAAAATAATCGATCACATTCAGCTAAATTAAGAGTGATTGAAAGGAGAAAATAAAATGGCTAAAGTAATTAAGAATAAAAGAAAAGTTAGAGTAGAAGCAATCGCAGTTTTGTTTTTCGTAATATCAATTTTACTTTTTTTAAGTAGCTCTTTATTCTTAAAGTCATATAATGTTTCACTTTCTAAAGAAGTTTCTGAAATGGAAAATGTTGTGGCAAAAAAGAAAGACGATGTGGAAAGCTTACGCTTAGCAGTTAAAACATTGGAAAATCGCGACCGTGTATTAAGTGTTGCGAAAGAAGCAGGAATGGAAATCAATCAAAATAATGTTGTCTTTGTTGAAGGACAAAATGAATAAGTGAACAAACGAGGTTTTTAAATGAATACCAAAAGAGCGAATCGCACTATGACATATTTAATATTGGTAATTGTAATCATCGGGACACTTGTTGCGGCAAATGTCCTTTTTACTATGGCTACTGGAGTTCATTTACGTAGTGGTATCAATATTAAAGATGCGCTTAGTAATACGAAAGCTGATGTTTTGGTGGCAAAGCGAGGTACGATTAAGGATCGTAATGGGAATGTAATCGCATCAGATCTTGATTCATATACGTTAATTGCTTATATGTCAAAAACACGTACCGATGGAAATAAGGAAGCTTATGTAAAGGATACACAAAAAACGGCAGATCTTTTATCACCAATTTTAATGAGTGATCCATCTGTCATCAAAAAGATGTTAGATGAAGCGAAAAGCAAAGGGCTTTATCAAACAGCTCTTGGTGTTTATGGTAGTAATCTTACGATTAATGAAAAAGAAAAAATCGATGCTTTAGAATTACCTGGCTTAGGTTTTGAAAAATCGAGTCAACGTTATTATACGGATGGTAAGTTTGCTTCTCAATTAATTGGTTATGCACGTTATAATGATGAATTAGGTCGCATTGAAGGTGAAATGGGACTTGAAAAATTCCTTGATAAACAATTAAAGGGAAGTGATGGTTCGGTTCGTTATAAAAAAGATGTAAACGGTAATGTTTTTGGTTCTAAATTTGTAGAGAAACAAGCTGTTAATGGTGGAGAAGTAACATTAACGTTAGATAAAAATGTCCAGCTTGCACTTGAAAGTGCTTTGGATAAAACAATGACGCAATTTAATAGTACCCGTGCTTGGGGTATTGTGAGTGAAGTAGAAACCGGTAAAATATTAGCTTGGTCAGGTTATCCATCTTTTGATTTGAATGATAAAGACATTGAAGATTGGCGAAATGTACCGAGTGAATATGCTTATGAACCAGGCTCGACGATGAAGGCATTTACCTATGGTGCGGCAATGGATAGTGGTGTTTATGATGGAAATCAAACCTTTGAATCAGGAACCTTTAATTGGTTTTATGATACTCAAAAAGGTATCACGCGTACGCCTACGCAAACAAGTGATGATTATCTTCCCATCAATGATGCTTTAGGTAAAAGCTGGGGAAATATTTCCTATGATAAAGGTTTTGTGGTTTCGGCTAATACGGGAATTTGTGATTTAATTGCGAATCATTTGAATCCGAAAGTATTTGAACGCTATTTAGATAAATTTGGTTTCTTTAAACCAGTTAATGTTTATGGCATCAATGAGGTAAATGGAAAGAAGAACTTCACGTATCCAGTGGATCAATTATCAGCAGGCTTTGGTCAAGGTTCTTCGGTAACCGCGTTACAAATGGTACAAGCTTATTCCGCTATATTCAATGATGGGAAAATGATGAAACCATATTACATTGATCGAATCAGTAATGGTTCAGATACAAATAAAACAATTTACCAAGGTAAAAAAGAAGTGGTGGGAAATCCCATATCAGCAAAAGTAGCGAAACAGCTACAAGACTTAATGGATCAAGTTGTTAATTCCGATGGTGGAAGTGGTCGAAGATACCATATGGATGATGTGCGCTTGATTGCGAAAACTGGTACCGGACAAATCGCCCAAGGTAATGGTTATCAATGGGATACTTATGTTAACTCAGTAATGGCAGCAGCACCGCAAGGCGATCCTAAAGTAATGATGTACTACGCGTTTGAAAGTGGTGAAATCATGACTTATACCGGCGATTACTTTAAAGATGTATTTAGAGAAGCCCTCGCTGCGCAAGGAATTAGTGGAACACCTACCAAGAAACCGGAAAATGTAACACCAAATCAAAATGATTGGAAGGAATTTGTTATGCCTTCTTTCTTAAATCATAGTCTTGATTATGTTCATAATAAATTATCAACGATGAATATAACGCCAATCATTATCGGTGATGGAAGTAGTGTTGTGAAGCAATACCCAAATCCAGAAACTTCGATTATAAGTAAACAAAAAATCTTTATTATGAGTGATGGAAACATTATTAAGATGCCAGAAATGACTGATTGGACTAGAAAAGATGTAGCAACGTTCTGGGATATGAGTGGAATATCCATTAATATTTCAGGTTCTGGAAGAGTAAGTGAACAAAATGTACCACCTGGTACCTTAATTAATAAAGATACCGATATTAAAGTAATTCTCAAGTAAAGCAAAAGTATAGATGAGTTTCTTCATTTATACTTTTTTCATTAAATGCATCCATTCATCATATACTTTGTTGAGGTGATTTTTACGATACGAGGGAAGATTAAAAAGCGAATTGATCAAATGTTTCTAGCTTGTATTATCATCTTTACTTTTATTCTAGGAAAACTTGTTTATGAACAAACAATCAATCATAATAATATTTTAGAAAAAGCAAAAGCGTTATGGGAACGTGATTTTACGATTACCGCAAACAGAGGTCGCATTTTAGATAAAAATGGCGTTGTGTTAGCTCAAGATATTCCTTCTACTTCTTTAATGGTTGTTCCCTCACAAATTAAAAACCCGAAAGCGATGGCAAAGCGATTAGCAAACATTCTAAAGAGCGATGAAAATCGTATTTATGAAATTATTAGTAAAAAAGCATCCACCCAAAAGCTTCAACCGATGGGTCGCTTATTAAGTGAAGATAAAATCAAAGCGATTGAAGCAATGAGGCAACCAGGTATTTACTTAGTTAAAGATTCTTTAAGAAATTATCCGAATCATGCTTATTTAGCTCAAGTCTTAGGCTTTACTGGGATCGATAATCAAGGCTTAGCGGGTTTAGAGTTACAATATGATAAGATATTAGCCGCTAAAAATGGCGCATTAGGGATTCCTTTTGATGCGAAAGGACACCATGTAAACTTATACCATGAACGCTATGTTGCCGGTGGAAAAGGAATGGATATTGAGCTGACCATTGATGCTTATATGCAAGATGTGATTGAGCGAGAAATGAACAATCTAATGAAACGCTATAAACCAAAACAAGCATTGGCGTTAGCGATGAATCCACAAACCGGAGAAATATTAAGCATTGTATCAAAACCCGATTTTGATCCCAATCATTACCAAGAGTATCCTTCTGCTATTTATAATCGCAATTTACCAATTTGGATGAGCTTTGAACCTGGCTCAACTTTTAAATCAATTACCTTTGCGGCAGGTTTACAAACCAAATCATTTGATATGTTGAAAGATACATACTTTGACAAAGGGTATGAAATGGTAGGTGGACGTAGAATTAAAAGTTGGAAAGCTGGCGGTCATGGCTTACAAACTTTTCTTGAGGTTCTTGAAAACTCAAGTAATCCAGGCTTTGTGGAAATTTCGCGAAGACTAGGCTTAGATCATTTATATAATTACGTTAAGAATTTTGGCTTTGGCACAAAAACAGGAGTTGATATGCCAGGGGAAAGTAGTGGAATTGTATTTAAGAAAAAAGCGATGGGTGAGGTAGAACAGGCAACGGTGGCTTTTGGTCAAGGCTTGTCGGTAACGCCAATTCAATTAGTAACAGCCTTTTCAGCGGTTGTTAATGGAGGGACATTATTTAAGCCTTATATTACAAACAAGATTGTAAATCCAATCAACAAGGATCCTATTGTTGAGTATTTGCCAACTAAAATTAGGCAAGTAATCTCTAAAGAAACAAGTGATAAGATGAAATATGCATTAGAATGTGTGGTTGCTCATGGAGGTGGTAAAAATGCCTACATGAAAGGTTATCAAATTGGTGGAAAAACTGGGACAGCCCAAAAGGCAGTGGATGGAGCTTATTTGGCAAATGAATATATTTTATCTTTCCTATCCGCAGCACCGATCAACGATCCACAAATTGTTTTATATATTGCGGTAGATTCACCACAAAATGATGTTCAATATGGAGGAACGGTTGTAGCACCGGTTGTGAAAGCATGTTATGAGGATATTTTGCCCTATTTAAAGGTGAAGAAAGTAAAGAGCCAAATAGCGAAAAAAACGACTTGGCTTGATCCAATTGAATATAAATTAGCTAATTATGTCGGTTTAGAAAAAGAAAAGGTAAAAGACGAAGCATTCACTTTTGAATTTATCGGAGAAGGAACGCATGTTTTAGCACAATTACCAAGCGAAGGCACGTTCATGCAAGCGGGTGGGAAGGTGTGGATATATCTTGGCGAAGATAAAGTTAAATGAATTATTAAGAATAGTAAAGATTGAAAGCGATGAAACAATTGAAATTTTAGGAATCAGTAATGATAGTCGTGATATAAAAAAACAGTGGTTATTGATTAGTGAAGCTTGTGAACAGCAAGATGATTATTGTACACAAGCACTAGCTAAGGGTGGCTATGTTGTAAGTGAAAAACAAGGGCAACATCACCATCATTATGGAAATGCTGATTTTAGTCAACTAGGATTACTTCAGGATTTTTATTACGGGAATTTAAGTGAAGAGCTGTTTGTGATTGGGGTAACCGGAACCAATGGGAAAAGTAGTGTCGTTAATATTATTACGCAATTATTAGAAATAAATGGCAAACAAGTCATCCGGATTGGAACCGATGGTATTTATTATAAGCAACAAATAACACCAACCAGAAATACAACTCCTTCTTCTTATCAATTAGCGCATTGTTTTAAAGAAGCAAAAGCAAATAAGGTTAAATATATCGTAATGGAAGTATCTTCGCATGCGATTGATCAAAAACGTATCGCAGCGTTACGTTTTGATCTAATTGTTTATACAAATATTACTCGTGATCATTTAGATTATCATCGAACGTTATTAAATTACCAACAAACAAAGTTTAAATTAGAAAAATATTTAAAAACAAAGGGTAAACTAATAATTAATAGTGATGATTTAGTTCTTCATCAATTATATGAATTAACCAATCATAAATGTATTACTTATGGTTTAAAGAGTTCTCATTTTAAATTAGATGAGGTTGTTATTACAAACAAAGGAAGTGTCTTTCTTTGTAATGATTTTCTATTTAAGATTCCATTATTAGGAATGGTAAATGTTTATAATGTTACGATCATGATTGCGGTTGGTCGTATCTTGAATTTAAGCTATCAACAACTTCAAAGCATTGCGCTCAAGTTAAATCATGTTTTAGGAAGAATGGAAGTTGTCTATCAAGGACGTTTTGCCATCTGGCTTGATTATGCACATAGTGAAGATGCGTTGAAGAAAATCTTACAATTTGGCGAAAAAGTAAAGATGAATCGCATCATTTGTGTAATCGGTTGTGGCGGAAATCGAGACGTTGGGAAACGCTATGCGATGGCTCATGTAGTAGGTGCATATAGCGATGTATCAATCTTTACTGCGGATAATTCGCGCGATGAATTGCTTACAAGTATTTTAAAAGACATGGAGGTTCAAACAATTCCACATCATGAAATATTTGAAAATCGCTATTATGCGATAAAACATGCTATCGCAATTGCTAGGAATAGTGATATAATAATTATCGCCGGTAGAGGAAATGAAACGATACAAAAAATCGGCACTCAAAATATTTCCTTTTCCGATCGTGACGTTATTAAACATTTAATAATGGGGAGGATTCATCCATGTATTTAAAATATGCATTAGCTTTCGGTATCAGTTTATTGCTTACGCTTGTCGTAATGCCATTGCTGATTCCCTTTCTACATAGAATTAAATTTGGCCAAAGTGTTCGTGATGAAGGACCTGCTTCTCATAAGGCTAAAAACGGAACACCTACCATGGGCGGAATTGTATTTGTTTTAATTCCCGTGCTCGTTTTATTGGTGTTAGATTTTAAGGCGTTTGCTTCGAAACAATTGTTGTTAATTGTACTAGCTTATTTAGGTTATGCTTGCATCGGTTTTATCGATGATTATATTATTGTGGTAAAGAAAAATAATGAAGGATTAAAACCAAGCATTAAATTCTTACTTCAATCGATTCTTGCGGTTGTATTCTATTTGTTCTATCAAAGTATGGCAAGTACAAGTGTATTAATTCCATTGTTTAATGTCACAATTGATATTGGTCATTTATATTTTGTTTTAGTCTTTATTATGTTCACAGCAGAGAGTAATGCGGTAAATTTTACGGATGGTTTAGATGGTTTATGTGCTGGTACATCGTTTATTGCGATTGCTCCTTATATCATATTTGCTTTGCTTCAAAAGAATCAAGATGTTGCCATGTTACTATTAGCGGTAAGTGGAGCCTTACTTGGGTATTTGCGCTTTAATATTCATCCAGCGAAGATCTTTATGGGTGATACCGGTTCGCTTGCTTTAGGAGCATTGCTAGCTAGTAGTGCGATGGTATTGAAACAGGAATTGTTATTATTAGTAATTGGTGGTGTTTTCCTTGCGGAAATGTTATCGGTTGTAATTCAAGTAACTTATTTTAAGAAGACACGAAAAAGAATCTTTAAAATGGCACCACTTCACCATCATTTTGAATTAAGTGGATATAAAGAAACACAAGTGGTTATGATGTTTTATTCAGCTGCTGTTATATTGGCCATCGTTGGTTTGATCTTAGGGGTGATGTAAAATGAAATTCAAAGATAAAAAAGTATTGGTGATTGGTGGAGCGCGAAGCGGTGTTGCCGTTAGTAAATTATTAAAAAATGAAGGTGCAACGGTTTGCTTAAACGATGCTTCAACGATTGAGAACAAAGAAGAATTGCTTCACTTAGGAATTGAAGTATTGGAGGCAGGCCATCCAGACTTTTTAAAAAATACAGAATGGGATTTTGTCGTAAAGAATCCAGGAATTCCTTATCATGTTCCTTTCGTAAAATGGTTTGAAGATCATTCTATAAAGATTTATACGGAAATTGAGATTGCTTATTGCTGTGCACCTAGATTTCATTATGGTGCGATTACCGGAACCAATGGGAAAACAACCATTACATCCATTTTATATGCTTTGCTACAAAAAAATCATCGTGCACTCGTTGCTGGCAACATCGGTTGTCCACTAAGTGAACTTGCTTCTCAATATGGAGATGAAGAAAAAGATGTGGCATTAGAATTGAGTAATTTCCAATTATTAGGGATTGATACCTTTCATCCAGAAATTGCGGTCATCTGTAATCTTGCTCCGGATCATTTAGATTATATGGGAAATGTAGAAGCTTATTATCAATCAAAAGTAAAAATTGCGCAAAACCAAACCAAAGATGATTGGTTCTTACGTAATGTTGATGATGAAATCGTGATGCAATATACCAAAGATATTAAGGCAACCATGATTGATTACTCATTAATTAAAGAGGATGTTGATTTATGTATTCAAGATGGCTGGGCAACGCTACGTGGACTTAGATTATTTGAAGTTGCTAGCTTGAAAATTGTTGGATCTCATAATCTATCAAATGCCATGATCGCTGCTTGTATGGCTTATAAACTTGGCGTATCGATTCAAAACATTCAAGAGGGGATTGCTGAATTTGAAGCCATTGAACATCGTTTGGAGTTTTGTGGAAACATAAATGGGGTTACTTACTATAATGATTCAAAGGCTACGAATACAGATGCGGTGGTAACCGCATTAAAGGCCTTTGATAAGAATATTATCTTGCTTGCCGGGGGACATGATAAAGGAATTTCTTTTGAACCATTAAAAGCATTTGATCAAAGAGTTAAATGTTGTGTAGCTTTTGGTGAGACAAAAGAAAAGTTTCAAACTATCTTCTCGCGTTCACATATATGTGAAGATATGAAAGAAGCATTTGATTATGCGAACTTAATTGCCGAAAAAGGTGATGTTATCTTATTATCACCAGCATGTTCTAGTTATGATCAATTTGATAATTATGAACAAAGAGGAGAAATCTTTAAGGAATATGTTAAGGATTATATAAAATAAAAGAATTATCACAATTGATAATTCTTTTTTTCTTAATGATTAAATAATTGAAAACCGATTTTTTTATTAACTTTAAGCATTTTCTTATGAGCAATTGATCCAGCTTTTTCACTGCCTTCTTTTAAGACGGTTTCAATCATGCCACTATCCATGATTTGATGATACTTATTTTGTAATTCAGTTAAGAAATCAAAGACGGCTTGACCACATTCTTTTTTAACTTCACCATAACCTTGACCTTTGAATCGATTTACGATGGAATCAATGGATTCACCATTTAAAGAAGATAATATTTCAAAGAGATTGGCAAGCCCTGGTTGCTTTTGTGGATCAAAAGCAATGTTTGCGAAAGAATCAGTTACCGCTGACATAATCTTTTTACGAGCTACAGCTGGTTCATCTAATAAATTAATCGTTCCTTTTGGATCACTATCTGATTTTGACATCTTCTTAGTTGGATCTTGAAGCGACATAATGCGGGCTCCAACTTTTGATACGAGTGGTTGGGGAATGACAAAGGTATCGCCATAACGATGGTTAAAACGTTCGGCTAAATCACGAGTTAATTCTACGTGTTGTTTTTGATCTTCGCCAACGGGTACAAAATCGGCATCGTATAATAAAATATCGGCGGCCATTAAAGATGGATAAGTGAATAAGCCAGCGGTGATGTTGGTTTCACCTTTGGCGCATTTATCTTTATATTGAGTCATTCGATTTAATTCTCCCATATAAGAGTGACATGTCATAATCCAACCAAGTTGATTATGTTCACTCACATCACTTTGAAGAAATAAATTTACTTTCTTTGGATCTAAACCACTTGCAAGATATAAAGCAATCAAGTCTTTGGTGTTTTGTTTTAATTCTTTAGGATCATGACCACTGGTAATCGCATGCATATTGGCGATAAAGATAAACATTTCATAATCATCTTGGTATTCGACAAAATGGCGAATCGCTCCAATGTAATTTCCTAAGGTTAATTTTCCGGTTGGTTTAATACCACTTAACATTCTTTTCATTTCATATCCTCCTATTTTGATATAAAAAAAGCATCCATTATTGAAGGGACGCAATTGAATGCGTGGTGCCACCCGACTTGTTGTTTTTAAACAACCACTTTTAGGATAACGGGTAATACCCCGGATAGATAAGCTATCATGCTCCAAAGTCCCAATTCATATTCTAACCATATTCACACTCTCAACAATCGTGTGATTTCTGTAATAGGGGATTAAAATATTACTACAACTTTTTCAAACGCAACATAATTCTATCTTTATCATACGCTTAGATGATTTATTTTTCAACTATTTTAAAGTTAAGCGACAAAAAAATAAAATACATCTTTTCAAATAACACCTATCTACGATATAATAGGAACAGGAGGTAATTGTTATGATTATACTTTATACATCTCCAGGGTGCGCTAGTTGTCGTAAAGCAAAACAATGGCTGAAAGATAATGAACTTAACTTTGTTGAAAAAAATATATTTACGGCTTTATTAAAAGAAGAAGAGATTAAGTATTTGTTACAACGTTCGGAAAATGGTACTGCGGATTTAATTTCAACTCGTTCTAAGGTGTTTCAAGAACTAGGTAAGAATATCGATGATTTGTCGTTAAGGGAGTTGGTGGATTTAATCCAACAAAACCCATCTATATTGAAACGACCAATCATTGTGAATGAAAACAATTTTGTGGTCGGTTACGATGATGATGAAATTACAAGTTTTGTTCCAAGTGAATTAAGAGCGTTGGCATCAAAAGCATGCAATGAAAGTTGTCCAAACTATTCTATTTGTGGAAAAACAAGAAAAGAAGCATGTATTGAAATATAGTTTTAAAGGCTAAGGCATAAAAGAACCGGTTTTATGCCTTTTTTGATACAAAAAATGAAGTGAAAGAGGTAAAACGAGAAGAAAGAAAGAAAGAGTAGAAAAGAAGCGAAAAAAAGAAGATAAAATGATTGACAAGGGATAGTAGAATGGGGTATTATAAACGAGCGCCAATTGAAAAAGGAAGCGCGAAAGTAAAAATCGATCTTTGAAAACTGAAC
>JAVXTH010000001.1:132243-134975 GCA_036642795.1 Erysipelotrichaceae bacterium | reverse complement strand
TTGTAGATTCATTAAAAATGGACGATAATAGAAATAACAAACTTAACACGTGAGTGATTTGAAAGGAGATTATATGGAATTTCTACTTGATAGTGCAGATTTAGATGAAATAAAAGAAGCCTTTGAGGTATTCCCTTTAGCTGGAGTTACAACCAATCCAACGATTATCGCAAAGAGTAAAAAAGAAATGTTTGAACAATTAAGAGCGATTCGTGCCATCATTGGCAAAGATGCCATGCTTCATGTACAAGTATTAGGGGAACGTTGTGATTTAATGTTACTCGATGCGGAAGCTATTGTGAAAGAAATTGATCGAGATGTTTATATTAAAGTGCCATTAACCAAAGAAGGCTTAAAGGCAATGAAAAGCTTAAAGAAACAAGGGTATAAAGTAACTGCTACGGCTGTCTTTAATTATAAACAAAGCTTAATAGCGAGTGGTATCGGCGTTGATTATGTTGCTCCTTATATATCAAGAATGATGCGCAATGGAATCGATGCATATGGCGAAGTTGAATCAATGGCAACCACCTTTAAAGAGAATGCTTGTTCAACTAAAATATTAGCTGCATCGTTTCAAAACAGTGAACAAATGAGTTGTTGCATCGCAATGGGAGCAGATTGTGTTACAGCCAAATTAGCGGACTATTATGAAATGATTGAGCACCCCTTAACAACACAGGCGGTTAAAGGCTTTCGTGAAGATTGGCAAAAAGTTTATCAAGATAAATATCCATTTCAAATGTAATCAATTCAACCAAACACTTACCAAATATATTATGGTAGGTGTTTTTATAAGCTTTGTTTGATTGAATTGTGAAATTGAATCTTCTTTAAGAAAAGCATAAAAATCCATCTTTTAACATAGGCTTTCAGCTTAAAACATGGTAAAATAAAATAATAGGAAGAAGGTATTATATGAAATTAGAAAATCAAGAAGTTGTTGTTACCTTTAATTTGTTAGGAGCTGAGATTCAAAGTTTTACAGATAAAAAAACGAATATTCAGTATATGTGGCAAGGTGATGAAGAAAATTGGAGTGGTAAGAATCCAACTTTATTCCCAGTTGTAAGTGGTACCTATAAAGGTGGATCTTATGAAATTAATGGTAAAACTTATACGTTAAAGAATCATGGCTTTATTCGTAAAAGTATGTTTACTTGTATTAAGGAAAGCGAAGATCAAATCATCTTTGAATGTAATGCAAATGAAGAAACTTTAAAAGTATATCCATTTAACTTTAAGTTTCATACCATTTATGAATTAAATGGAAAAACATTAACGATTCGTTATGAAATCTTTAATTTAGATCATGAAGATATGCCATTTGGTTTTGGTTTGCATCCAGGCTTTAATTGCCCACTTGTGAAAGGTGAAAACTTTGAAGACTATAAATTAGTATTCAGTGGGGAAGAACAGCTTACACAATGGGTTATGGATAAGACATGTGAAAAAGGAATTCGTAAAGAATTGGTAACCATTAAGGAACTACCTTTGAATTATGAAATGTTTGAAAAATATGCTACTTTAATTTATACCGGTATGAAATCACCGTTTGTAAGTTTAGTAGGAAAGGATCATGGAGTTAAGATTAGTATTGGTGGGTATCGTTTCTTAGCATTCTGGACGGCTCACAAAGGTTCACCTTTCTTATGTATGGAACCATGGCATTCTCATGGTGATTTCTATGATACACCAGAAGATTTTTATCATCGCGAAGGAACGATGATTCTATCTCCCAATAAAATGTATACAACCGCTTATACGATTACGATTTACTAAGCGTAAAAGTAGCGGGACAACATTGTAAAAGAAGGCTTTGAGTAGTATAATTAAAAAGGAAAATAGGAGGAATTATAAAATGAAAGTTATTGTTGTTGAAAACTATGAAGAAATTAGTAAAAAAGCTTTTGAAGTTATGAAAGAAATCGTTACGAGTAAACCAAATGCAGTACTAGGACTTGCAACTGGTTCATCACCTATTGGACTTTATGAAAACATGATTAAAGATCATAAAGAAAATCATACTTCTTATAAAGATTGCCAATCTTTTAACTTAGATGAATATGTAGGAATTCCTCGTGATCATGAACAATCTTATTATACTTTTATGCACCAGAACTTATTTAAAGGAATTGATATCAAAGAAGAAAACATTCATTTACCTTATGGTAATACAAAAGAAGATTGTGCAGCTTATGAAAAAGCAATGGAAAACGTTGCCGTTGATGTTCAAGTATTAGGTATTGGTGGTAATGGTCATATTGGTTTTAATGAACCAGGTACACCATTCGAAGAAGAAACACATATCGTTACCTTAACTCAAGGTACTCGTCTTGATAACGCTCGTTTCTTTGAAGATGATGTTAATAAAGTTCCAACTCATGCAATTACAATGGGAATCGCAACAATTATGAAAGCTAAATCAATTTTACTTGTTGCCAATGGAGCAAACAAAGCCGATGCAGTGAAAGCGATGATCGAAGGTAAACCTTCAACAGATTGCCCTGCAAGCGTTCTTCAAAATCATAAGAATGTTACCGTAATTCTTGATAAAGCAGCAGCTTCTAAATTGAAATAAATGATTTGAGGGGTAGGGAATGATATTTTCTACCTTTTCATGTGGCTAAATCTGATATAATTAACAAAAGAATGGAGAAAGATAGAATGAGCGTAAAAATGATTGCATGTGATTTGGATGGTACTTTATTAAATAGTGCACATTCAATTGG
>JAVXTH010000001.1:77291-132143 GCA_036642795.1 Erysipelotrichaceae bacterium | reverse complement strand
TTGGATTGAAGTTATGCCAAAAGGGGTAAATAAAGGATCAGCACTTAAACGTATTGCGAAAGAAAATAACATCGATATGAGCGATGTTATGTGCTTTGGTGATGCTGAAAATGATCTATCGATGTTTGAAGTATGTGGCTATGGTGTAGCAATGGGAAATGCGATGAAATGTGTTAAAGATATCGCATGGAAAGTTTGCGATGATCATGATCATGAAGGAATCGGTAAAACAATTAATTCCTATGTTCTTCATCAAGAGGATTAAGCTTATTCAATAATGGTCGCAGCTTGTCCTTGAATTAAGTTGATAAGATCCTTTGGATTCATTTCAATTTGTGTGCCAATTTGACCACCACTGAAAAGAATTGTTTCAAAGTTAAAAGCACTTTGATCGATGATAGTTTTAAATTGCTTTTTCATACCAATGGGGGAACAACCGCCACGAATATAACCACTGATTTTTTGAATATCTTTAACTGGAATCATCGATAAGCTTTTTTCTTGAACAGCCTTAGCGCCAGCTTTTAAATTTAATTCTGAATTAACTGGTAACATAAATACATAATATTGATGACTAGCACTTGTAATCAATGTTTTGAATACTTGGCTTGGATTTTGATTGGTTAGACTAGCAACACTCATTCCATCAACGACTCCATTTGGATGGGGATAAGTATGGGTAGTATAGGTCATGTGAGCTTTATCTAGAATACGCATTGCATTTGTTTTATTCATATGTTTATCTTCCTTTTTAAATGATTATAAAACAAATATTGAAAAACGGATATAAAAATGATCGTTTTAGTAAATATTTTTGCGCTAAAATTCAACATAGTGTATAATTTTAAAATGGAGGTAATCGAATGACAATTAAACTAGTCGCAATGGATATGGATGGTACTTTATTGAACCATGAAGAACATATCACTAAAGATACCTTAGATGCCTTAATGAAAGCTCAAGAAAAAGGGGTAATTCTTGCCCTTGCTAGTGGCCGTAGTTACGGGCGATTAATGGATTATGCGGACTTATTAAAACTTAGCGAATATAATGGCTTTTTAATTGAAGTAAATGGAATGGCTATTTATGATTTAAATAAAAAGCAAAGAACTGTATTTAAACGATTAGAAAGACAAGACTTAAAAGATCTATCTGAATTTCTAGAACCAAAAGAAGTCGAATGCCAATATGTAGTTGACCGTGGTATTTTTGATTATATTCCTCATCGAGTTCGTCTATTAAAGGAAGCATATCGTAAAAAGAATCATATTCCAGATGATTTTCCTTGGACTGGTGGTACGTTTAAAGAGATGGTAGATACAAGAGGTGGCTATCCAGATTTGCGATATATTAAAGATATCAATGAAATTGATTGTGCAATAAATAAAATTTGTGTTGTGGATCAAGATGCAGATCGAATCAATCAGATTTATTTAGATTTATGTGATCATTTCAAAGATCGTTTCTGGTTTGGATGTACAGCACCACGTTGGTTAGAATGTATGCCTCAAGGTATTAACAAAGGAACTGCACTTCATAAATTATGTCTTAAGTTAGCGATTCAACCAGATGAAGTATTATGTTTTGGTGATGGCGAAAATGACATTGATATGTTAAATGCAGTAACATATGGAATTGCGATGGATAATGCCATGGATAGCGTAAAAGAAATTGCGTATGATATATGTGCAAGTAATAATGAAGATGGAATTGCGAAAGCTTTAAAAAAATATAAAGTGATTGATTAAGAAGGAGAGAAAAAGATGAAAGTAATTAATAAAGCAGAATTTGATGAATTAAAGAATCAAGGTGTTCTTTTAGTAGATTTCTTTGCTACTTGGTGTGGACCTTGTAAGATGATTGCACCGTTTTTAGAAGAACTAGAAAAAACATTTGAAGGAAAAGCAACCATTGTAAAGGTAGATGTGGATCAAGAAGAAGCCTTAACAAAAGAATTCTCAATTATGTCAGTTCCAACTTTATTGTTGTTTAAAGATGGTAAGTTGATTCGAGAAGTTGGTGGATTCCAACCAAAACCACAACTAGAAGCGATGATTAAGAGCGCTTTATAAGAGTGAAAAGAAAGAAACGAAAAATTCGAATTGGCCGTTTACTAATTGTAATCGTTGCCTTTATGATGTTCATAGCACTGGTACTTGGAACCGGTGTTTTTGCCTATTACAAAGTTAAAACAATGAGCGCAAAAGATTTAAATGTTGTAATTCTTGGAGTAGATGGACGCGAGGAAACACAGGGTAGTGCTCGTGCTGATACGGTGATGTTGTTGCATGTGAACAAAGAAAAAGGCGAAGTGAGTATTGTATCACTGCCAAGAGATGCTTATGTTTATATTCCATGTGAGAAAGATTATGATAAATTAACTCACGCTTATTCTTATGGTGAAAGCAATTGGGCAAATCGTGGGGGAGGACGTGTTTGCACGATGGAAAGTGTACGCGGTGTCTTTGAGTTAGAGAAATTAGATAATTATATGCAAGTGGATTTCTTTAAGATGATTGAACTTGTTGATGAAATTGGTGGAATTGATTTGGTATCAAGTCATACTTTTTGTGAAATGGATGAACAGGAAGGCGTCGATGCTTACTGTTTTGAAGAAGGTAAAAATGTCCATATGAATGGTGCAAAGGCATTAGCTTATGCAAGACATCGTAAGAGTGATAGTGATATCTATCGTGCTCAACGTCAACAAGAAGTACTTAAAGCAATGGTGAGCAAAGCTAAATCGCTACCTGTTTGGGAGCTGTATTCATTCGCAAACAAAGCGCTTGCTACCATTGATACAAATCTTAATATGAATGATTTAGTTGGTTATCTTGATTTGATCTTAGAAAAAGATTTAAAGATGAATCAAATGGTTGTGGAAGGTGAAGATGCTTGGATCTATGAACCTAGTATGGGACAAACCATTTATTACTATCAATTACTTCCGGATAAGTTACAAGCAATCATTAAATCAATCCAATAAATAAAAGAAGCGCCTAAGCGCTTCTTTTACTTGATAAATTATTTTATTATAAAAGGGAAAAAAGGGAGAAAGTATGATATTTATTTGGGGAAATTTTATTTCATACCTAGTAAGATCTCTCTTACTAAACACAGTATACGAAATAGTTACCTTTGTAATTTGTTATCATCATGTTAAACTATGTGATTTCATAAAAGAAAAGCATGGTAGGCATGCTTTATCTTCTTGAAACAATTATGTACGTAAATTCGTAAAAATAAGGGGATTTTTACTTACGGTGTGCAAGTTTCCTTGCATGAGTTTAGTATAGCTTATCTTAAAAGCAAAATAGGTCGAAACAAAGGTTTTTGTTTTAAGATTGAAATAAACAAAAAAGCCGATAATTAAGCGTTTTTTTTGATTACGATATAAATTGACGGTATTCCTACAAGTGTGCTATACTAACTCAGTTATAGTAAATATAAACAATTTCAAGAAAGAAGGTAGCAATGAGCAAATTTAATGAATTAAACCTAAGCCCCGAAATTTTAAGGGCAGTGGACGAAATGGGATATGAAAGTGCAACCCAAATCCAGAGCGAAACAATCCCTTTAATTATGGAAGGTAGAGATGTTTTGGGAAGAAGTAATACCGGAACTGGAAAAACAGCCGCATTTGGTATCCCTGCAATTGAGCGTATTGATACGACTAATCGCATGCCGCAGGTACTTATTATCTGTCCAACACGTGAATTGGTTACGCAGGTAGCATCCGAATTACGGAAGTTTTCAAAATATAAAGAAGGTGTCAAAATTGTCCCTATTTATGGAGGACAACCAATTGATGGCCAAATCCGCTTATTAAAAAGAGGATGTGGAATCGTTGTTGGAACACCGGGAAGAATCATGGATCATTTGAAACGTAAAACATTGAAATTTACTGATACAAAAATGGTAATTTTAGATGAAGCGGATGAAATGTTAAACATGGGATTTAAAGAAGACATTGAAGAAATCTTAAAATCAATGCCAGCGGATGGATCACACCAAACAATTTTGTTTAGTGCAACGATGCCGGCGGCAATTATGAAAATCACGAAACAGTTTCAAGACAATCCAGCGCTTGTGGAAATCAAAAGTGCAACAAGAACAATTGATACAGTAACACAACTTTATTTTGATATCCCAAGAGGAAAGAAAACAAATTCTTTACGCGTTTTATTACAACATTATGATCCAGATTTAACGATGATTTTCTGTAATACTAAGAAAATGGTAGATGAATTAACGGATGAATTAAATGCTTGTGGATTAAAATCAATCGGTTTACATGGTGATATGAAACAATCGATACGAACACGTGTTATGGAACAGTTTAAGAATGGTAATTATCCAATCTTAATCGCTACCGATGTAGCGGCTCGTGGAATTGATGTTGATAACATTGAATTAGTTGTTAACTATGATATCCCACAAGACAACGAATACTACATACACCGCGTAGGCCGTACGGGTCGTGCTGGTCGTGAAGGTAAAGCAATTACTTTAGTTACCGGACGTAAGCAACAAGATTTCATTCGTGAAATCATGCATTATACGAAAACAAACATTCGTAAACATGTCCTTCCTACGAATGCGCAAATGATGGAACACAAACGTAAAGAATTCATGGAACAAGTGAAATTAGCTTGTAATGATCAAACATCTCGTGAACATCAAGAGATTACCAATGAGTTATTATCCGAAGGTTTATCAATTGAGAACTTAGTGGCAGCATTAATTTCCCTTTCTTATAAACCAGAAGTTATCGATGTGGAAGAAGTTCCAGGTAAGAATAAAATGGATCGTGATTTTGAAACGACGACATTGAAATTCAACATCGGTATTCGTGATAATGTACAACCAGGTCATATCGTTTGTGCGATTGCTGAAGAAACAGGACTTTCAAGTGCTGTTATCGGAAAAATTGATGTACGTACCTATTTCTCTTTAGTTGGAATTGCCTCTGACTATGCGCAGAAAGTAATGGATACAATGCAGAATGCAACGATTCGTGGTAAAGAGATGGAAGTAAGCTTTGATTCAAAACCGAAACGTCGTGAAGGTGGAGAATCAAGATCTAGAAGTCGTGATGATCGCCCTAGAGGAGATCGTGGACGTCGTGATGGTGGTCATTCTCGTGATAAACGCAGTGATGATAACAAACGTCGTTCCTCTCGTGATCACAAATCAAGCAGTGATTCAAAAGATCGCGGACGTCGCTCTTAATACTAAATAAGGTGGTAAATAGTTAATTCTATTTATCATCTTTTTTTTTGACTAAAAAATATCGAACGGGCTTAAGATATCTAGCGAGTTGTTTGATTCAGATGTATAATATAACTAGATAGAAAAGGAGGGTAATCGATGAATAAACGAAGCAATGAATTCATTCAAGTAGTAAAGGATCAACTCGATTCCGTTATGAAACAGGCAACAAGTATTGATGAAACTAGTAGTATATTAGCTAAAACGATTCTTGATGGTGGTGTGGTTCATGTATTTGGTTGTGGTCATTCCCAGATGTTTGGTGAAGAATTATGTTTTCGAACGGGTGGTTTAGTACCGATTAATGCGATCATGATTCCCCAATATAATATTTATCCTAAGGCGCGTTTATCGCAATTGATGGAGCGCAGCGAAGGCTTTGCTTATGGCGTATTAGATTTGATGAATCCAACAAGCAAAGATACGATGATTGTTGTATCCGTTTCTGGGCGTAATGCGGCAGGTATTGATATGGCACTTGCGGCGAAAGCAAAAGGAATGAAAGTGATTGGTGTTACTTCGCTTAATTATTCAAATCAAGTTGTATCCCGTCATAGCAGTGGAAAATTATTAAAAGATGTGAGCGACATTGTACTTGATATTTGTGGTGTTAAAGGTGATTCTGTTTTAAGTGATGAGCGAGTAAGTGAAAAATTCTGTTCCCCTTCAACGGTGGTTGCGATGAGTTTGTTAGTAGGCATTGTCGGTGATACAATTGAAAAATTAGCGGATGCCGGTATGAATCCACCGATCTGGGTGAGTGGTAATTTGGATCGTGGAGATGAAATTAATAATGAATATATGCGTCAATACAAAGGTAAAATTGATATAATCTAAGCATATAACGTGCAACTTTCATCTACTTGAATTATGATATTCATGAGGTGAGCAGGATGCAAGAGTATATTTCAATCGATCATCAAAAATGTAATGGTTGTGGAGAGTGTAGGAACAGTTGCAGTAAAGGAGCTATTTATTTAAAGGATCATAAGGCCTTTGTCAATCATGATATTTGTGATCACATTGGAAAATGTGTTACAAACTGTCCTCAAGGTGCCATTGAGATTGAACAAAGATCGCAACATGATTACCAAGTTTGTGAAGGTGATTGTGAATGTGATTTAAACTATTCGCAGTTATTTAATTGGCCCATTAAGCTTAACAAAGCACCGATTCATTCTCACTATTTTCATCATTGTGATTTATTAATCGCAGCGGATTGTACCGCCTTTGCTCATGCTCGATTGCATGATGAAGTGATGATTGATAAGATAACGATGATCGTTTGTCCACAAGATTTAAACGGTGATAATTATAAAAAACTGGTCCAAATCATTCAAGAAAATTCAATTAAGTCGTTAAACGTTTCTTATATGCATAGTGCTTGTTGTCAAGATTTACATGCTATCGTTGAACAAGCTATGAAAGATGCAAATAAAGTCTTAGCGATTTATGATTTTGAAATTGATGTTGATGGTACTCTATTAAAATAATGAATATTCGGAAAGTCTTTCTTATAGGAAGGACTTTTTTTTAGGATTATCAAAAGCTTTCGCATATAAGAGAATAGGAGGTATCCAAAATGCTATGAAATCTGTAATCCTATCATCGATGATGATATTTATTAGTTTTGTTGTGATGGTTTCCTTTAGTTGGTGGGTTCAATATGATCATCTACAAAATGTACTCTCAACGAATACAAAAAGAGGAATTGCTTATTCAATGGTTCAAGTTCGTTTAAAAAAAGTATTTGATGCTCACGATGTGATGAATTATTTTCAAGAATATTTTGAAATGAACATGATGAAAGATTACCATTACAAAATTACATTAAGTGGGTATATGCAAGAACCTTTGTTTGTGAAGATACATATTGATGCACAAGATAAAAACACTCGAAATGCCATGCATTTTGAAGTAGAAGAAGCAATGTTGGAGGAATTAAGTGATGAAGAATAAAAAGAATTCAGCCATTTTAGCGGTTTTATTATTAATAATGGTCAATGTTTTAGTTTTTAATATTGTGATGAAAAAAAGTATTGATTATGTAGAGCTGCCTTATGCGATTAAGAATATTCCACCACGAAGTAAAATAACTTCGGATATGATTAAAACAATGAAAATTGCGAAAGTGGCAGTTGGCAAAAATGCCGTGGCTGAAAAAAAAGCAATCATCGGGAAGTATACGGATATCAATGGACGGATTCCAAAAGGCTCACTTATTTATAAATCGATGATATTTAAAAAAGAAGCCTTACCAGATTATCCAACTTTATTATTAAAAGAAGGACAAACTTCTTTTTCGCTTCCTTGTGATTTAGTTAAACTATCCGGTAATACGATTATCAGTGGTCAAAAAGTCGATTTATATATTACGGTACCACAACGAAATGAAAACCCAATTATTGATCGACTTGTTAAGGGGGTTAGAGTTTTATCAATCAAAGATCGAAATGGTACGGAGTTAAGTGATGAGCAGTCCACAAAGATACCCTATGTGGTGATTATGGCAGTCGATGATGTTATTGTACCATATTTAAAAACAGCCGCTAAAATAGGTAGTATTGACTTATATGCACCGGCTAATAATTACACAAAGGAGGAAGAATCAATTCTAGTTGAAGATTCGAAAGTTCTTCCTTATCTAAACCATGAGTGAATTTAATTTTGGACCATTAACAAGTTATATTGAAGATGATCATGTTACCGATATAAACTATAATGGACATCGCTTATGGATTGATGATTTAAAGAAAGGTCGCTATTTAGTTGAAGATTTTGAAGAAGAAGAATTCATTACCCAGTTTTGTTTTAAAATCGCAAACTTTGTCAATTTATCTTTCAATGTTGGTTCTCCCTTAATTGAAGCAGAAACAAAAGACTTAAGAATTAGTATTATTCATGATTCAATCGCAAGAAGTGGCCATAGTATTTCAATTCGAAAAACACCGTCTTTATTAAGATTAAATGATAAACAAATGGTGAAAGATAAATATGCAGATAAAGCATTAATTGATTTATTAGTTCAATGTGTAAAGTCCCATTTCAATATTATGGTTTGTGGATTACCAGGTGTTGGCAAAACCGAACTGGTAAAGTATTTAAGTAGTTTTATCGCAGATAATGAACGCGTGATTACAATTGAAGATACCCTAGAACTTCGCTACCATGATATTCATCCAGATAAGGACTGTGTCGCAATTAAAGTAAAACAAAGCTTTACCTATGCGGATGCGATTAAAGCAAGTTTACGGCAACGACCAGATTGGATATTAGTAAGTGAAGTTCGCTCCCATGAAGTCGTTCATTTAATGGAAAGTATATCGACTGGTACCAATCTAATCTCAACCATCCATGCTCGTAATGCAAGTTCAATTCCACAGCGTATCTTACATATGTTTCCGGATGTTGAAATATACAATGATGTTTTACTTCATACGATTCATGAAGCAATCGATTTAGGTGTTTTAATTAAATCAGAGATATCGATGCAAGGAGTAAAAAGATATATCGCACAAGTCGTAGCCTTTGACTGTATTGGTAATGAAAGTATTACCAATACTTTATATGAAAAAGGTAAGAAGATTGATTTCATCAAAGCTTTACCAGATCATTTAGCGCAACGTTTTATTCCTATCACAAGTAAAAAGGGGAAGGTTACATGAGTTATATTCTATTAATTATTATCTTTGTTTTATTACTCTTTTTTAATCGTAAAAAAAGTGCTGCTTTATTTAAATATTGTCTATTTCGTAAAAAAGGATATCAAACTTTAAAGAAGACTATTTCAGGTTATGGTTATACCTATTCTTTAAAAGAACATCTATTTCTTTTGTTTTTAATGAGTGCTGCAATCCTTTGTGCAAGTTATTTATTTCAAGTAAAGATGGAGAGTGTAATCTTTCTTATTTTATTAGCTTCAACTTTATGTCCGATTATGATGTTATGGATTGTTTTTAATTCTTATCAAGAACAACAATTTTCGGATATTACTTTATTTCTTCAACACTTTCTGGCAATGTTTAAATTAAATCCGAAAACATATCAAGTGTTACAAGATTGCCAAGAAGTAGTCGGAAGTGAAATGAAGGAATTGATTAAAGAAATGTTAAAGAAACAAGAAAGTGGGGGAAGTATCCATGAAACATTTCTAATCTTATTAAATAAATATCCACATTTTATTATTCATAATGTAACGACCTTTGTGGAAGCCGTTGAGAAACATGGAACCGATCATTATTTAGATGGACTAGATATCATTCAAGATGATATCGATGATTGGATTGAAGATGTTTATTTGTTTAAAAAGCAACAGATGCAAGCTAAAAATAAAATGCTCGTTCTTTGTGTATTTTCTTGTATCATATCGTTCTTTGCGAAGAATATGTTATCTAAGATTGCTTTTAATCAAAACAGTATGATTTATCAAATCGCCATTTTGTTTTTCTTTATTACCGTTTTAATTACACTTTTAATGGCTCATAAAATACTAGGAGAAAGTTGGATGGATCAAGAGGAATTTATATGCCGCAAATAATTGCTTTATATTTATTTTTAATTACTTTAACTTTATTCCATCAACCAATTGATTCTTTCTTATGTGATTTATTGAAAGAAAAAGACTTATCCCTATATATCGTAGAAGATAGTGATGCTTATATGCTTACAAGAGTCACAAAAGCGCGTTTCGTATTACTTGGATTAAGTATATGGCCACTTCTTCATTACGATATGCGCTATTTATTCTTAATTGTTATATTGAGTGTATTTGTCTTAAAGAAGGATTACTTTAAATTAAAAAAAATACAGAAAAAACAATTGAAGCAACTTCGCTTTCAATTTCCAATTTGGTTACGCCAATTACAGATATTAATTCAAACAAATACCGTATCAACATCTTTATTGTTATCAAAAGAAAATGCACCTTCTTTAATTAAAGATGATTTAGATGTCTTAATTCAAGAATTAAATGAAGATGCCATTCATCTTCAGCCTTATTTGAATTTCTTAAAGCGATTTCGTTTATCAGAAATAGAGCGAGCCATGAAACTTTTATATCGCTATAACAGTGTTGGCAAAGAAGATGCATATTTTCAGTTTAATCGAATGATTCAATCAACAACGAAATGGTTAAGAAGTGAGCGTTATGAGCGAGCAGATTCTAAAATGATGTTATATCAGTGGTGGGGAATGTTACCACTGTTTGGGGTAACCATTTTATTTATGGCAGTTATGTTTGAAATTATTATTGATTTATTTGGAAAGGGGGTGAGTTGATGAAAGCGTTTTTCGAAGAATATGGTTTAGTTTTAGTGGTTACGATTATTGCGACGGGAATGATCGCCTTTAGTGATGGATTTAAAGATATGATGAAAACGACATTAGAAAACCAATGGAATTCCATGTCTACTCAAACAGGAGTGAAGTAACATGAAAGGAGCATTCGAATTAGGTTTTATTATGATGTTCTCAATGCCAGTCATTGTTTTAGGAATGAATTTTGTGCAAATCATGATGTCATATAATCAAGCTCGTTATCTACAAGACTATACGATATCGACGATTGAACATCAAAATCGTCTCGATGATTTTGTTTATGAGTTAATTCAAGAAAGAGCAAGCTTACACCCGAAATTAAAGTTAAGCGTCACTCAAAAAGATGCAAGATTTCATGTTTCCGTAAAGTTTCCCGTTGAAATATCTTTAATTGGTTATACAAGTACTGGTTTAGTTACGACCAATACCCAAATTATCCGATAAAAAAACTCGGCGCTTACCGAGTTAGTATTTTATTTTACGGATTCTACCAAAACCAATGGTTCCAGGTCCGGTATGAGACATGATAACTGCTTTAAAGGAACGTTGAATGATTTCTTGTCCAGTTGCTTGGGCAAGTTCTTCCTTCAATTGATTCGCTACTTCACGATTATTAGCATCGATGATCATCCAATAGTAATCTTCAGGATTCACATCTTTTATAACTGCTTTAATCCCTTCTTTATGAGCTTTGCTGAGGGTTCTAACTTTATCATAGACATCAATGGCACCATGATCAATTGTTAATAGAGGATGGATCTTAAGCAATCCTCCAAGGGCAGCAGCAGCGGGGGAGATTCTTCCTCCGTTTTTTAAATACTTCAAATCTTCAGGAATTAAAATTGCGAATAAATCACTTTCGTTTTCAAGTTTAAATTTAACTTCTTCACAAGTTAAACCTTTTTCAAACATTTTACGGGCTTCTAAAAGCTGAGTGATAACGGGTGATGCTACATACTCAGAATCTACAACCGTAACTCTACCGTTGTATTCTTTCGCCATGTTGATTGCATTACGACAAGTTCCACTCAAAGCTTTTGATAATGGAATATAAAATACTTCATCATAATCCTTTAAAAGCTCTTTCCACATCACAATTAACTCGCCAAGGCTAGGTTGAGTAGTTGTGACTTTATCATCACGCAACATTGCCTTAATAATTTCAGGATCACTAATTTCTTCTTCTTCGCGATAAGCTACACCATTGATAACAATGGGCATTCTAACTACGTTAATATCCAATTTTTTAGCTTCTTCTTTTGTGATATCAGCAGAAGAATCACACATCAAGGCAATTTTTTTCATATAACCACTCCTCGTTAGAAAATTATATCAACTTTCGCGACAAAATACAATAAAACTATTTACAAACCAAAATGGGTACGTTATAATAAGCCTTGCTAACAAAGAAATGATTGATGGCGGACGTGGTGAAGTGGTTAACACAACTGGTTGTGGTCCAGTCATGCGAGGGTTCGATCCCCTTCGTTCGCCCCATTAGCAAATTAAGCCCATAAACTGGGCTTTTATTTTGGCTTAATCGAATTTGATCTTACTTTTAATACTATAATCTAATAATGACAATATAGGGTGAATGCTTTATGGGTACAAACAATCAATGTTTGTACCCTTTTTTGTGTTTTAAGAGGTTAATAATGGTAGAACTTGAATAAAAAAAGTCCTTGAAAAGGTAAATGAACAATTCAAGTATTATATTAATTAAAAGAGTTTATAAACATTAACAATCATTATTCATTCTATTTTGTGTTTCAGACATAATCATATTCGATTCATACATGAACACAATTTGATAGTTGAAAGAGGTGTATATTTATACTGTTTTAATGTATAATATTAACAATAAGACTAACATCAAAAGAAAGCGAGGGAAATTATGAAATCGTATCTAATGAATAAAAATCAAAAAGTTGCTTTAGTTGAATTTAACACAACGACAATTGCGATAGATAAAGTATATGATGTAATTAGCATACAATATGCACCCTTATCGCTTGAAAATGCGTATAATGACCGTTCTAAAAATTTAGTAAAAGAATTGAATAATTGGTTTAAAGGTAGGGGTATTCCATCATGGAGAAAAGATGTTGAGAAATTACTACGGAATTTGGAAGTGAGAACAACGGATGAACTTTTAAACAAGGCATATGCTCTATCACTTTCAGATCAATATTGGATTAAAGAAGAAAATAGCACAATTCAATGGAAAGATATTAACTTCTTTGAAAATGAATTTGAATACAAGGCTTTTTTACAGGCATCATTAAATGATAGTTCATCAAGACATCCTGATTTAAAATCTCCTAATAATACAACAGATGGAATGTTACAAAAGGCATGGGTTATTGAAGATGGAAAACGTGTTTTAGTTAAAGGAACATATACTCCAAGTAGACAAGAACCTATCAACGAATGGTTGGCTTCTCAAATATGTGAGAGATTAGGATTTAAATATTGCCCATATGAAATTGATATTATGGACGATAAAATAATATCTAAATGCGATAATTTTGTTTCTTCAAATGAAGAAATCATTTCTGCTTATGATGTTTTTTGTTCAGAGAAAAAGAATAACAGTATTAATGATTTTCAGCATTATTTATCTATATTAGAAAAACACAATGTACCTAACGCACAAGAAGATTTAGAAAATATGTTTATTATAGATTGTTTAACTATGAATACGGATAGGCACATGAAAAATTTTGGGGTTATTAGAAACGTAGAAACTCTTTCATGGGAAAGATTAACGCCAATATTTGATACAGGACAATCTATGAATTGTCACGAATTAGCAAAAAACATTAATTTTAATGATGGGTATGGAAAGTATTTCTCAAATACAAATAAAAAATTCTCTACTTATCTATCAAATATTTCAAATTTAGAAAGATTGGATGTTTCTAAGTTGAATGGATTAGATATGCAATTCAATCAAATATTGAAAAAATATCAAGATTACACTGAAATGACGGATGATAGAATTAAAACACTGACGGAAGGATTAAGCAGTAGAATTAAGTTTTTACAGTTACACAAAGAACTAGACGCTATAAATAATTAAAGCATAAAAAAAGTAACACCCAAAAAGAATTAAGTAGATAAGAGGTCATAACCTTATAGGCAATTATCTGAATTTTCAAATGTGTCTATTTCGTTACAGCCTCTTTTGTTTTTATCAATTAGAATTTGATCTTACTTTTAATACTATAATCTAATAATGACAATATAGGGTGAATGCTTTATGGGTACAAACAAGGATGTTTGTACTTTATTTGTTATGAAGAGCTTAACGATGTTCGTACTTGATTAAAAAGTCCTTGAAAAGATCATTGCTTTCTTGCATGTAATCCTTTTATCATGTTATGATAACAACAAGGTTGGTGTTGTTATGTTAAAAGATAAAATTAAAGAAGCCATTTATGAAAATGCGCCTACAGAAGAAAAATATTTATTTCGTGAAGTTGATTATGATATAGGATGGGGAACTTGGATTTATGCTATTTATGACCATGATATTAAAATTCAAATTCAAGGAACGCAGGCGATGATGGATAAAATAATTGATGCGGTAAAAGATGTGTTATTTGATAATGGAGATATGGCAGCAGTACAAGTTATGCCAGGTAAATTAGTAAGTGAAGAAAAAGGATATTACGAAATACGAGCTAGATTGATTTATTGATAAAACAATTGACAGTCATAGGGATTCATGGTATTCTAATGTAGCAGAAAAGATAGTGGAAAGTTAGAAGTGCCCCTTCTCACCTGATGGCTTAAGTCATAGGTCGATGCTACTTTGAATCCTTAATCGGATAAAAGTGTGTTTATTGAGCGGGTGCTAATACAGTACCCGCTTTTCTCATATTAAAATGGAGGTGTCTGTTATTTACAACAAAAAAGTGATTCCAAACAATGTTAACGACGATTTATACAACGAGAAAATTCGTTTTAAAGAAGTTCTTGTCATTGATGCTAACGGAGATCAATTAGGTATCAAAATGCGTCGTGAGGCTTTAGAAATTGCATATAATCAAGAATTAGACTTATTATGTGTGGCTCCTACTGCTGTTCCGCCTGTATGTAAAGTGCTTGATTATGGACGTTATCGTTTTGAGCAACAGAAGAAAACGAAAGAAGCGAAGAAAAAACAACACATTACAGAAGTTAAACCGCTTCGATTATCACCAGTAATCGATAAGCATGATTTTGATACTAAAATGCGCCATGCTCGTAGCTGGATCGAAGATGGAATGAAAGTGAAAGTAGACATGCGATTCCGCGGTCGTTTAATCACAAGACTTGAAGTAGGCAGAAAAATTATGGATAACTTTGTGAGTGAAATAGCGGATATTGCTGTCGTAGATAAGAAACCGTTACTAGAAGGCAATACAATGTCTTGTGTTTTAACACCAAAGAAAAAATAAGGAGGGTACTACTTATGCCAAAAATGAAATCGCACAGTGGATTAGCAAAACGCGTTAAGAAAACAGGTTCAGGAAAATTAAAGAGAAGTCATGCATATACTTCTCACCGTTTCCATGGTAAGACAACAAAACAAAAACGCCATTTAAGAAAATCTTCAGTGGTAAGTAAGAGTGATTACAAGCGCATCAAATTGATGCTTCAAAAATAGGAATAGGAGGAATTATACATGGCTAGAGTTAAAGGTGGTAGCGTTACCCGTCAGAGAAGAAAACGCGTATTAAAATTAGCAAAAGGTTATTTCGGAAGTAAACATACATTATATCGCACAGCAAACGAACAGGTGATGCATTCCCTTCGTTATGCATTCAACGATCGTCGTGATCTTAAGAATAACATGCGTAAAATGTGGATTGCACGTATCAATGCTGCTGCAAGAATGAATGATATTTCTTATTCTCGTTTAATGCATGGTTTGAAACTTGCTGAAATTGTTGTTAACCGTAAAATGCTTTCTGAAATCGCAATTAGCGATCCAAAAGGATTTACAGGTATTTGCGATAAAGCTAAAAAAGCATTAGAAAAGTAATTTGAGGGAACCTTATGAACGAAACTCGTCAGACTTTAAATGAGCTGCTTGTGGATCTGTTTAATCACATTTTACTAATTGAGGAAACCAACTTACGGGAACGTAAAGTTACTTTATCAATGAGTGAAGTACATATATTAGAAGCTATTTCTAAAAGTGAATCCAAGATGATGTCAGCAATTGCGAAAGCTTTGATGGTAACCCAAGGAACCTTAAGTGTCTCTACAAATCGACTTGTGAAAAAGGGTTATGTAGAACGCGTACGTGATGAAAAAGATCGACGAATTATTCGTTTAGTCTTGAGTGATTCCGCTCAGAAAGTTTTAGAAATTCATAATGCTTTTCATGAAGAAATGATTGATAAATTGATTGGAGTATTGAAAGTTGACCAAGATAAAGAATTATTAAAATCTTTACGTGGTGTTATGCAATTCTTTCAAGAACAATATCAAATCTAAAGTTGCGATTTATTCGTAACTTTTTTTATTTATTCGTAAATTATATTTGATAATTAAGCTTAAATAGGTTATCTTATATAAATAGGATGGTGGTTAAATGCTTAAGAAATTAACTTGCTTGATGGTAGTTTTACTGTTAATAAGCGGGTGTAGTGAAAATAAAAAAGAGCTTGGCTCTTTAAATGAAATTAGCGCAACCCAAGCACTACATAATATCGAAGATAAAAAAGATATGATCCTTGTGATTGGTACTTCAACTTGTGAAGGTTGTATAGAATATGTAGCCTTAATTAAAGAATATATTAAAGAATATAAAACTGATTTTAGTTTAGTAGAAATTGATAATGAACCAATTGTTAAAGATGAAGAAGGAAAAGAAAGTCGCCCTACTTTTATGGATTTACAGAAAAAAATTGGTAGTATTGCTTATACTCCAACTACCTATTTTATTGAGAATGGGGAAATATTGAGTGAAGCTGGTGGGGCAGCGAACTATGAGGATTTAATTAATTTGATGAAGGAACATGGAGCTGCGAAAAAATAGCTGTTTTAATTGCTCCAAGAATTGTGAAATGTGCTATACTATAGGTACAAGTTAATCCATTGATAGAGAAAACGAGATATCAAAAGGCAAAAAAAGTCTTTTTATGTTTCGTTTTTTATTAGGAGGGAAATTATGTACGATATTGTTATTATTGGGGCAGGAATCATCGGTTGTTTTATGGCACATGACTTAGCAAAGTATAATTTAAAAGTTGCGGTTTTAGAAAAAGAAAATGATGTAGGAAATAAAACGAGTATGGCAAATAGTGCGATTGTTCATGCTGGTTATGATCCAAAAGACAATACTTTGAAAGCAGAATTAAATGTTAAAGGAAGTAGAATGTATGAGTCTATTTGTAAAGAACTACATGTTCCTTATCAAAAATGTGGTTCTTTGCTTGTAGCACAGGGAAAAGAAGAAGAAACTACTTTAGAAAAATTGTACCAACAAGCGCAAAGTCGTGATGTTAACGTGGCGTATTTAAGTGGAGAGCAGGCAAGAGAACTTGAACCACAATTGTCCGATGCCATCAGTAAAGCGCTGTATATGAAGGATACAGCAATCATTAATCCAATGGCAACCTGTGTTGCTTTAATGGAAGAAGCGATTGAAAATGGGGTTGAATTGTTCTTAGAACAAGAAGTAAAACAGATTGAAAAACAAGATGAAGTCTTTGTCGTAAAAACAAGTGAAAAACAATATATCACATCGATGGTAATTGAAGCCAGTGGTGTATATGGAGATCATGTAGCAGGCATGCTAGAAGCACAACCAACCTTTAAAATAACACCGAAAAAAGGTCAATATTATGTGTTAAGTAAAGATGCAGGTAAGTTGATTCAACATGTGATTTATCCAATTCCAACTTCTTTAGGAAAAGGTGTTTTGGCAATTCCAACCGTCGATGGTAATCTTTTGATTGGACCGACGAATGAGATAAGTGATCGTGAAGATTGTTCGACCAGTGTAATCGGTTTAAATAAAGTAAAACAACAACTGGCGCATATTTTAAAACCATTGCCAATGCAAGAAGTAATAAGAGAATTCAGTGGGCTAAGACCAAGTGGAAATAATGGGGATTTTTTAATTGAAGAATCTAAAACCATTAAAAATTTCATCCATATTGCTTGTATTGATTCACCCGGTCTTGCTAGTGCACCAGCAATATCGGCCTATGTGTTGGAGAATATCATTCAATCAAAGCTGCATTTAGAAGAAAAAGCTTTATGGATTCATAGAAGATTTCCAATTGTTATGAGTGAATTATCAAAGCAAGAAAAACAAGCGATGATTTTAAAAGATCCGCGTTATGGCAAGATTGTTTGTCGCTGTGAAAAAATATCAGAAGGTGAAATCGTCGATGCGATTCATCGTCCCTGTGGAGCGACTAGTATCAAAGCAATTAAAAAACGAGTTCGCCCTGGAATGGGGAGATGCCAAGGTGGATTTTGTGAAGTCGAAATTCGTAATATTCTCGCTCGTGAATATCATATTGATCCAATTGAAGTACCCTATGATCATAGAGGCGATCAAACCTTAATTCATCCTAAGGGGGTTAAATAAATGAAAACCTATTCGTTAGTTATTATTGGTGGAGGCAGTGCTGGAATGGAGGCTGCTTTAAGTGCCAAAGAAAATGGAATTGAGGATATTGTTATCCTTGAGCGTGAACATAAATTAGGTGGAATCTTAAATCAATGCATTCATAATGGTTTTGGTTTACAAATCTTTAAAGAAGAATTAAGTGGACCTGAATATGCGCAACGCTTTAGTGACAAAGTTGAACAAGCTGGAATCGAAGTGAAACTAAATACGCATGTAATTGAAGTGAACAAACAAAAACAAATCACTTATGTAAGTGAAAATGAGGGCTATACAAGCATTCAAGCAAAAGCAATCATCTTTGCTTTGGGTTGTTATGAGCGAAGCGCTGGTGCGATTGCATTACCGGGAGATCGCCCCTATGGTATCTTTACCGCAGGTTGTGCTCAAAAATATATCAATCAACACAATATCATGGTTGGTAAGAAAGTCTTTATCTTAGGAAGTGGCGATATCGGTTTAATCATGGCAAGAAGAATGAGCTTAGAAGGAGCACAAGTATTAGGGGTGGGTGAGCGTGAACCTTATTCAAATGGGCTAATGCGTAACATTGTTCAGTGCTTGGATGATTATAATATTCCCCTTTATACATCGCATACCGTTACTTCAATTAAAGGGAAAGATCATTTAGAATCGATTACAATTAGTGCCTTAGATGAACAATATCAACCAATTCATGGCAGTGAAAAAACATTTGAAGTAGATACTTTATTATTATCGGTAGGTTTAATTCCTGAAACAACTCTAATGAATCAATTACAACTAACAATCGATTCAGCTACCCATAGTTTAAAAGTAAATGAACAATTAGAAGCTAGCATGGAGGGTATCTTTGCTTGTGGAAATGCATTACATGTTCATGATTTAGTTGATTATGTAACCTTAGAAGCAAAACGCGCTGGTCGTAATGCGAGTGATTATATAAAAGGTAAAAAGCGTAAAAATACGCAAATTGAAACAAAGGCAGGAAATGGTATTGGCTATGTATTACCACAACGAATTGAACATATTGAAGAAGCTATTACGATGTCTTTGCGAGTGAAAAGACCATTTAAAAAATGTTCCATTGTCATCTCATTGGATGGTGAAATAATTAAAACAATTCAAAAACCATATTTATTACCAGCTGAAATGATCATGTTTCCGATTACATTAGCGAAAAGTGGAAAACAATGTACATTTGAAATTAAAGAGGAACAATTATGAAAAAAGAAATGATCTGTATTGTATGTCCGAAAGGATGTCATCTAAGCGTTGAATTAGAAAATAGTAATGTGATATCGATTCTTGGCAATACTTGTCCTAGAGGGGAAGTGTATGCACGTAGTGAGTGTACTGCGCCAATGCGGACCCTTACCACAACGATTGTTGTGGAACAAGGAGAAGATGATTGTGTTCCGGTTATTACTTCACAAAACGTGCCAAAAGGTAAATTATTTGATATAATGGAGGCAACTAAAAATATTGTTGTGAAAGCACCGATTTTAAGCCATGATATCATCCTTCACAATGTGGCCAACAGTGGTGCTGATTTAATCGCAACTTGTAATGTGAAAAAGAGGGAATAAAATGATCGATTGTTTTGCGATACCAGTGATTAAAGATTATAAAGAACTAGAAGCTTTTATTAAAAGTGAAATACGGTGGTGTATTCTAGTTGATTTTCATATGAACTTTTTAGATGATTTATTGATGCAATTACATGAGGTAAATAAATTTGGTATCGTACATTTGGATTTAACCCATGGGCTTGCGAATGATGAATTTGCAGTTCAATATCTATGTCAAAAAATTCATTGTGATGGGATTATATCAACCAAACCAAAAGCTTTACAAATGGCGAAAAAGAATCATGTATTATCCATTCTAAGAGTGTTTTTAATCGATAGTCAATCCTTAAATAAAGGCATATCATTCGCAGCGAGTTTAGCACCAGATTATATTGAAGTATTACCAGCTACAACCGCTCATGCGATGGAATTAATTCGTAAGATATCGGATTGTGATATTATTGGTGGTGGTTTAATTACTTCCCTTGATGATATCCTTCACTGTTATGAAAGTGGAATGAAACATGTAACGACTTCTTCTTTGGCTTTGGCATTAGAAGCGATTCATCTATCGTAAACAATAAAAAACGAATCAATTATTCTTGATGATATGAATTGAATAGGAGGACATTCATGAAAACAGGATTAGTATTTGGTGGTGGAGGTGCCAAAGGTGCCTATGAAATTGGGGTATGGAAGGCATTAAAAGAATTAGACATTCATGTTGATGTTGTCACAGGAACCTCAATTGGTTCTTTAATTGGTGCCATGTATGTACAAGATGAATTTGAAAAAGCTTATGATTTATGGCAAAATGTCACCGCGAACGATGTAATCAAGGATGGTCTTTCAATTGATTATGATATTGATTTAATCATGAGTCAAAAAGGTCATTATAAACAATTATTTGATTCAATTTTAAATCATCGTGGTGCTGATATTTCACCTTTTATTAAAATGATTGATGATATGTTCAATGAAGAAAAATTCTTTTCAAGTAAAATAGATTATGCTTGTATGACAACAAAAGTTCCAAGTCTTGCTGGTAGTCCTTTTTATAAGAAAACGATGGATCGAAGCAAAGCAAAAGATTATTTACTTGCTTCCGCTTCTTGTTTCCCAGCTTTTCCAATTAAAGAAATTGATCAAGAAAAATACGTAGACGGTGGATATTACGATAATGTTCCAATTGAATTAGCCCGTAGTATGGGAGCAGAATTTGTCATTGCCGTAGATTTAAAAGCACCAGGAAAACGTCGTGAGAAGGAACCACAAGAAAATCTTGTTTATATTAAACCTTATGTACCACTTGGTTCTTTCTTAAATTTTGAACATACCATATTAGTCCGTAATATTGATATTGGTTATTTAGATACGTTAAAGAAATTTGATAAATTATATGGATATGTATATGCTTTTGATAAATCAAGTTTTTTTGATTTGAGTTTATTTGAAGAGAACTTTAATAAATTCTTAAAAGTTAGAAACAAAAAAGTAAGTAAAAAATTAAGTGATCGAATTTATGAAGATATGTTTGATCATAATATGACCCATTATCATAATTATCAATTCAAACATTTAAGATTACTAGAATTAGCTGCTTATTTATACGAACTTGATCTTACAAAAGTTTATACCTTTGAAACTTTTGTGGATACCTTACTAAAAGCATTTCATGCTTATACTTATATTGAATATGTACCAGTTGAAAAAAATAAATTACCGATGTTGAAAGATGTAGCTTCTGATATTATGAAATTTTCTAAGCGTGATATTATTCATTTCCTCTATCAGCGAATTGAAAAAGAATATGAGGAAGGTAAAGATGCATTAGAGTATTTATCGATTCTATTTCCAAGTGAATATACACTTGCCTTAATTTTCTTTATGTTAGATGAAATTTACTCAAAAGAATAAAAAGTAGCCCGAGGTCAAATGACTTCGGGCTATTATTTTAGAATAATTCTTCTTGGTGTGATGCGAATAAGTATTCATCAATCGTATCAACGATACGATCAATAATCAATGCTTCTGGATCTTTACTAATTTGACCATTACGAACTTTTGTATATTGAATCGGCATGAATTGAGATAAAGCACCTAAAGGAATTTCCATATCGCGTAAGTTTTTAATTAACAATGCTTTTGCCTTTTCAACATTAGCATCTGGCATATAATAACGAGCACGATCCGAGAAGCTATATTTACGTTTGTACCATAAAGCATTGTCATCCCCATGGTAATGTTTGTTCCAGTTCTTAGGATCTTTCAACATTGCTGTCTCTAAGACATCAATGAAATGTGATGTTTGTTTTCCGCTGCCGTGGTAAATTGTTTCTTCAATGTTTGCTAGGGCAAATAAGCCTTCACGCATTGCATAAGTTAAACCAGGACCAACTTTAAGAATACCAACCCCATCTTCTACTAATTCACGTAATTTGTATTTTGTTTGATAATCAGTTGAATGACCTTCAAAGACTAAGTTAGGGAAATCTTTGATGGCAGCCATTAAGTCCTTGGCAGCATCACGATCATATTCGCTACAACCATCATCTTTTTCTTCAACACCTGGTTGTACTACAACCGCCATGACATCCTTCCAAGCTTCATGTAAGCCTTCTTTTTTAAAGGCATCTTCAAAGGCTTTTACCGTTGCTTTGAAATCATCCACTTTGGTTACTTGCATTCCTTGATTTGCTTCTTGTGCACCACCGGGAATCGGAACTTCACTACCAACGATATAAACCGGACGAATTGCATCTGGATTATGTTTTAATAATTCTTGATAAGTATCTTCACAAACACGGACTAAACTAGCACCACGTCGAGCGATGATTTCATCACTTAAGCGTACATTCACATCATCACTAGCAACTTTCATGCTTGTATCAATATGAATCTTAGTGAAACCAGCACTTACATAATGCTTCACTAATTCTTTTGAATCAGTCATTGCTTCTGCTTCATTTTTACCGGCAAAAGTTAAAGGACCTAAATGATCGCCACCTAAGAAAATACGATCATGACTTAAGTTGATTTCATCACCAATTTTGTATACAAAATTACGGAAATCAAGTGGAGTCATACCAGTATAACCACCATTTTGATCTACTTGATTGGCAGTTGCTTCAATTAAAGCACAAGAATGATCACGTTTTGCACTTTGTAAAACGGCTTTAATAACATATTCATTTGCGCTACAAGCACTATAAATTCCAACTTTAATACCTTGTTTTTGCTTTGCTACGATTTGTTTCAATGGGTTTGATTTACTCATGAGTTAATCCTCCTTTTGGATAATGGCATTATAACATCCTCAATTTTAAAAGTAAACGCTACCGACTTTCTCTGTTATTTAGTGTAAACTAATTATTCAAAAATGCAAAAATAAGTGAAATAAATGAATATTTAAGCTATAATAAGGAAAGGTGGTGATACTATGTTTTATCGCTTAGATAATAACTGTACATTGATTAATCGGGAAGATATAAGTCCAGATCAATTGTGTGTAGGAATTGTTTCGATTGAAGAATTAGCAAAGATTCAAAAGGAATTTGGTTTTGATCAGCAAACGATTAAAGAATGTGAAAACATTACCGTAAATAAAGAAGAACTTTATGCGGATTATGGTTTTGTTACCATTCATATTTTAAAACATGATGGAAGTGGACATACCAATGGTTGTTTTTATTATAAAAACAATCTATTACTCGTGGTCGCAATTGATCCAGATTTTGAAACCGAGTTTGAAGCTGTTTTATCGCATCATGAATTCATCCAGTTTCATTTAGAAAAATTAATTGCTTCTTTTTTAGAAATGTTCATCAAAGAAGATGCTTTAATGCTTCATGAAATGGAAAGTAAAATCGCCGTAATTGAAGATGATGTTATGCAAGAAAAGAACATTGATTTTCATCGAAGTGTATATGAATTAAGAAAAACATTGTTACATTTAAAGAGTGAATATGAACAATTGATGGATATTTCTCAAGGATTATATGAAAATGATAATCATATTTTTAAAGAAGAAGAAGTACACCATTTTAAAATATTAGGAGATCGTTTAAATCGCCTTTATAATCAAAGCCAATTATTAAGGGATTATATTGTTCAAGTACATGAGGAATATCAAGCTCAAGTTGATATAACCATGAACAAAACAATGCAAGTATTTACCGTGATTACAGCTATTTTCTTACCACCAACTTTGATTGTTGGTTGGTATGGGATGAACTTCAAATACATGTATGAATTAAACTGGGATTATGGTTATCCAGCTGTGATTGCTTTGTGTGTACTAAGTGTAGTTGGGTTTATGTATTATTTTAAAAAGAAAAAATTATTTTAAGAATCATTCATTTGATTCTTTTTTTTAGGAATTTCATTCTTTAAAACGTATATAAGTTTGAGGTGAGTGAAATGATTTATTATCTTACGTATCAAGAGAGGGAACAAATCACTAAAATTCATGATCATCAGCGGATGATTGAAAGTGGATATTCAATTGATAAGGTAATGGATATGCTATGTCATCAACAAGCATCGACATTAAAAGGACAAAGACAAGGAATCCGCGATATAACTAAGTTTGTTAATAAAGTGCCAATTGTGTTAACCATAGAAGGGCAAGGTTGTATCTTTTTTTCGGTTCGTAATAAGAAACAAATTTGGTGGTTTAATTATTCTTATATTAATTTCTATATCAACATGAAAGAAGGTTTATTAGTTGATTATGGTGATCATAAACTATGTGTTTTAGATGTATCTTATTATGTATTTCATCATCAAATGAAACGTTGTAATGAAATTAAGCAGAAGTTACAAACGCAATCATCCATTTTTCCTTATTAGTTATTGTGCTTATTTTACCATTTTTAGTCGAATTGTGATAAAATAGGAACGTTAAAGATAAGGAGAGGTACTATGTTAAAATTAGAAAATGTCTCATTTCAAGTAGATGGGAAATATATCCTTAAAAATATTAATTTAAATCTCGATGATCATAAAATAATTGTTATTACAGGACCGAATGGTGGAGGTAAATCTACCTTAGCTAAAATCATAATGGGAATTGAAAAGGTAAGTGAGGGACAGATCTTTTTTAATGATTTAAATATTACCGATATGGAAATTCATGAACGTGCCAAGCTTGGTATTGGCTATGCCTTTCAACAACCACCACGTTTTAAAGGGATGAGTGTTAAATCACTATTAACGCTTGCTCATGGTAGTGATTTAGGTGATGAACATTGTTGTAGTTATTTAAGTGATGTTGGTTTATGTTCGAAAGATTATTTAAATCGTGAAGTGGATGCAACCTTATCTGGAGGCGAAGTAAAGCGCATTGAAATAGCGTCGCTGCTTGCTCGGGATTTAAAATGGGCCATCTTTGATGAACCAGAAGCTGGTATTGATTTATGGAGCTTTGCGAAATTAGTGGAAACGTTTCAGTTGTTACATGAAAAAAGTAAAATGGGAATTTTAATTATTTCTCATCAAGAACGAATCATGAAATTAGCCGATGAAATTATTATAATGAATCAAGGAATCATCGCAAAAGCCGGATGTCGCGATCAAATTTTACCGGAATTAAGCAGTGAATTTGATGCATCCTGTGAATTTAGGAAGTAGGTAGAAAGATGAATCAAGTAGAAAAAGATTTACTTTATAAAGTTGCTGGAATTAAAGGCTTTCAAGTAGGAAGTGCTTTTAATTTAAGACAAAATGGAATTGGCGTAGAACGCCATTCAACGGAAAATATTCAAATTTTGCCGAAAGTGGGAAAACCGGGAATCACGATTAAAGTTGCACCCTTCACAAGAAATGAAAATGTTCATATTCCAGTTATTGTAAGCAATAGTGGTGTTGATGATTTGGTTTACAATGATTTTGAAATTGGCGAAGGAGCCATTGTGAAGATTGTGGCTGGCTGTGGCATTCATAATGATGGCTGTGATCATGCTGCTCATGATGGCATTCATACCTTCCATATTGGAAAAGGGGCAAGTGTTACCTATGAAGAAAAGCATTATGGGGAAGGTAGTGGCACTGGCAAAAAAATCTTAAATCCAACCACGATTCTTTATATGCAGGAAAATTCCTATTGTGAAATGAATACGACTCAGATTAGTGGCGTTGATTCCACAAAACGTAAACTAGAAGCACATTTAGAAGCTGGCGCTCATTTTGTTGTTTATGAAAAACTATTAACATCAGGTAAACAAGAGGCTTATTCCGATGTTGACGTTGAATTAAACGGGGAAGATGCGAGTGTTCAAATTGTATCGCGTAGTGTTGCGAAAGGGGAAAGCAAGCAAGTCTTTCATCCTCGTGCGATTGGTAATAATAAGTGTCGTGCGCACATTCAATGTGACTCGATTATTATGGACGCAGCAAAAGTTGCTTCCATTCCAGAAATAGCGGCAAATCATGTGGATGCGCAAATTATTCATGAAGCGGCGATAGGAAAAATTAATAGTGATCAATTGATTAAGCTTCAAACATTTGGATTAAATGAAGAAGAAGCTGAGGCTGTGATTGTAAATGATTTTTTGAAATAAGGGATAAGCAGAAATAAAACTATACATTTGAGTGATTTCTGTTATAATAAGGAAGCACTTAAGGCTACCTATGTACGAACAATACGTAAGGAATACATCCTTTCGTTGTTGTTCGTTTTTTATATTTAAAACAGAAAAGGAAAATACATATGAAATTTACCGAATTAAACTTATTACCAGAAATCTTGCATGCAATTGAAGATGCAAGTTATACAAAAGCAACCCCGATTCAAGAAAAGGCTATCCCATTGTTGTTGCAAGGGAAAGATTTAATTGGCTGTGCTCAAACGGGAACAGGCAAAACGGCAGCTTTTTCTATTCCGATGTTACAATTATTAAATCAAGCAGGCCATAAAGGTTATATTCGATCTTTAATTTTAACGCCGACTCGTGAATTAGCAGCTCAAATTATGGAGAACATTGAAATCTATGGTAAATACTTACCACTTCAAAGTGCTGTTATTTTTGGTGGCGTTTCTCAAAAACCCCAAGAAAGAGCAATTCCTAATGCGGATATTTTAGTTGCGACACCTGGTCGCTTATTAGATTTGATGAAACAAAAAATAGTGAATTTGAGTCGGGTTGAAATACTTATTTTAGATGAAGCAGATCGAATGTTAGATATGGGATTTTTAAATGATGTGAAAAGAATCATTCAACAAATTCCTGAAAAGCGTCAGACTTTATTATTTTCCGCAACGATGCCAAAAGAAATAAAGAAATTAGCGCAAACGTTTTTATATCAACCAGAAAGTGTGGAAGTAACACCGGTATCAAGTACCGTTGATACCATTTCACAAGAATTATATTACGTATCAAAGAGTGATAAAAGAAAAGTCTTAGTTCATTTACTACGTAAAAATGTTACCGGTAGTGCTTTGATTTTTACAAGAACAAAGAATAATGCGAATCGTGTTGTTAAGTTCTTAGAACAAAATCATATAAGTGCCCGAGCAATTCATGGTAACAAATCACAGAATGCCCGTGTATTAGCTTTAAATAGTTTTAAAAAAGGTGAAATACGAATTCTAGTCGCAACTGATATTGCTGCTCGTGGGATTGATATCGATGAGTTATCTTGCGTTATTAACTATGAAATACCGAACATTGCTGAGACTTATGTTCACCGTATTGGTAGAACCGGTCGAGCTGGCTTAAAGGGACGTTCCATCTCATTATGCGATGGGGAAGAAAAAGCTTATATCAAAGATATTGAACGATTGATTCATCATAGTATTCCAGTTAAGAATTTAGAGATTAATTTTAATCATATTTCAATTGAAGAACCAGTTAAGAAAGTACGTACCTTACCAAGAAGAAAAACTACTGAAACCGATAAAAAAAGTACCAACCATAAACCAAAAGCAAAACATGGTTATGGCAGTACAAATAAAAAGAATAATTATGGCAATAAGCGATCCAAAGCAAAAGGACCGGCTCAATTTCATTCAAAAAAATCAGCATAATCGCTGACTTTTTTTATCTATAAAGCTTTTATTTTCTTGGCATATTCATTACCAAGCTCTACTAAATGATCAAAGTCATCACTGCTTAAGGAACAACATTGAGAAATGGCTTCATCGATCAAGGTAATGCCAGCTTTTTCTAAGCGAACATTGATTTCATTGGGATTATTTTTAAACCATCCATAAGAACCAAAGCCTAAACCAATTTTATGTTTTGGTTTATTAATCGCAAGTTTTTCTAAGAGTGCAATGACATCAATGGATAAAGCATTGTTGTAACAACCACTTCCCACAAAGATTGCTTTTGAGTCTAATAACTCTTTCATGATAAGGGCAGGAGAAGTTTCACTAATCTTAAATAACTTAACACAAATACCGTTTTCACCTAAGCCCTCACCAATTGCTTCAGCCATATGTTTGGTATTATTCCAAACACTTTCATATAAGATAATCGCTTTATTTTCGGATTGAAACGAAGCAAATCCTTGATAAGCATTTAGAATATCAGCAACATGACTTCGCCATATAATGCCATGAGCAGGAGCTATCATTGCAATTTCAATGTTCATGTCTGCTATTTCTTTTAATTTTAATAAAACTCGATCACCATAAGGCATTACAATATTCGCATAGTAATCTTTTGCTTTATCTAAACATTTTGTTAAGGGATGAGCATCATCAAACATATCATAACTTGCGATATGTTGACCAAAGGCATCACTTGAAAAGACGATTTTTTCTTCTTCTAAATAAGTGAGCATATTATCCGGCCAATGAATTAATGGCATTTCTAGAAATTTGAATGTGTAATGACCGGTACATAAACTTCCACCAGTTTTTAATGGATGAAATGAAAAATCCTTAAAGTATTGTTGTCTCATAAGTCGCATCCCACTGATACTTGCATGAGGTATCGCATTTGGATATTTCTGCATAAAGGCAATAAATCCCGAGGAATGATCTGGTTCTGCATGTTGAACAATAATATGATCAATCACGCGGTCCTTGATTACACTTTGAATTCGTTCCATCATATCATCGATAAAATCAATTTCAACGGTATCGATTAAAGTGATTTGTTCATCCACAATTAGATAAGCATTATAACTGGTTCCTTCCTCAATGGGAAACATCGAACCATGGAAATGTCGTAAATCAAAATCATGAGCACCTACCCAATAAACATTCGGTGATAACTGTATCGCTTTTTTCATAAAAATGCCTTCTTTCTTAACCCTCTATTTTTTCAAAAGAATTTACATCCACACCACAAACAGGACAAATAAAATCGGCAGGAATATGTTCTCCTTCATAAATATAGCCACAAACTTTACAACGCCAACCAACAACCTTTGCTTCTTTTTGATAACTAGGAGCACTTGGAGGTGTTGTACCATTTTTAACTTGATGATAATAAGCGTAAGTCATAACTTCCTCTTTGCTGATTTCCTCAGCTTCGATGCATTCACCAATAAACATAATATGCGTACCTACATCAACACTTTGACTTACTTTACAAGTAAAATAAGCAGCGACATGTTCATTGATATAAGGAATATCATGATCATAGGCAACGTTAAACTTTGAAAACTTATCGACATCTTTGCTTGATTTGAAACCGAATTCACCAATTAAATCCATTGGTGCACTTTGGGTTAAGACAACTGCTGTAAACATATTTGAATTTTGAATTACCTTTGTTGTCGCATTATTTTTATTTAAAGTAACGGACATTTGATTCGGGCTATTCGTAATTTGATTCAAAGAATTCACAATACATCCCGATGTTGTGTGTTCATCTTTACTTGAGACAATGTAAAGACCATAACTTAATTTAAACAGAGCGCGTTCATTCATAAAAACTTCCTCCAAAGATGGTTACCATCTATTCTACTTTCTATAGTATGAGGCTTTTTTTTAGCTTTGTCTAATGAAATGCAAAAAAAAATAGTAGAAATTCAAAAGGAATAAAAACGAACCTTTCTAGGAGATTTAAGCAGATTATGGTAAAATAGGGAATGGAATAGGAGTTGTTATTTATGTCTTTTTTACCAACGACACGTTTAGAGATGCAAGAACAAGGAATCGAACAATTCGATTTTATATATGTTAGTGGGGATGCCTATGTTGATCATCCATCTTTTGGTACCGCTATTATCACAAGAACGTTACAAGCCTTTGGTTATCAAGTGGCTGTTTTAGCGCAACCTGATTGGAACTTAGATGATGAATTTACTCAATTTGGCGAACCACGCTTAGGCTTTTTTGTATCGGCAGGTAATATTGATTCGATGGTAAATCATTATTCAGTAAATAAACGTCGTCGTGATAAAGATAATTATAGTAACAATGGAGAGATGGGACATCGTCCGGATCGTCCAACGATTGTTTATACCCAAATATTAAAACGTTTATTTCCACATAAACCAGTTATCATTGGTGGTATTGAAGCTTCTTTAAGACGGATGGCCCATTATGATTATTGGGATGATAAAGTACGTCAATCCATTTTAATTGATTCACAAGCTGATTTATTGTTATATGGGATGGGAGAAAATAGTGTTATTGAAGTTGCGGAAGCACTGAATAGTGGAATTGAAGCAAAAGATATTTGCTTTATTCGCGGTTCCGTATATAAAACAAAAGATATTAGTTACGTAAGTGATGCGATTATGTTACCGTCTTTTAATGAAATTGTGAAAGATAAACATACCTTCGCAAAGAGTTATCATGTGCAACATCAAAACATTGATGCGATTGCTGCGCATGTGTTAATTGAACCTTACGATGGTTGGTATATCGTTCAAAACTTACCAGCACTACCCTTAAGCCAAGAAGAAATGGACTTCACTTATTCTTTACCTTATGAGCGTACCTTTCATCCCAAGTATGATTACATACCAGCAATTGAAGAAGTACAGTTTTCATTAATATCCAATCGTGGTTGTTTTGGTTCTTGTGCCTTTTGCGCAATTACCCATCATCAAGGTCGTGTTATTTCAACGCGAAGTAAAGAAAGCTTGGTTGAAGAAGCAAAGCTGATTACGCAAATGCCCGGATTTAAGGGTTATATTCATGATGTTGGAGGACCAACAGCTAACTTCTCTAGAACGGCTTGTGACAAACAAGCAAAGTTTGGAGCATGCGTTGATCGCGAATGTCTTCACCCAAAACCCTGTGCTAATTTAAAAGTAGACCATACTCGTTATATTGATATTTTAAGATCATTAAGGGCTTTACCAAAAGTAAAAAAAGTCTTTATTCGCTCTGGAGTTCGCTATGATTATATTATGTATGATCATGATGAAACCTTCTTTCAAGAATTGGTTAAGTATCATGTTTCAGGGCAACTTAAAGTAGCCCCAGAACATATCAGTGCCAAGGTATTGGATAAAATGGGGAAACCACGAAAAGAATTGTATTTGAAATTCGCAGAACGTTTTAAAGAAATCAACGATGAAAATCATATGAATCAATATATTGTGCCCTATTTAATGAGCTCTCATCCAGGGAGTGATTTAGAGGCTGCGATTGAATTGGCACGTTATTTAAAAAGCATTCATTATACGCCAAAACAAGTTCAAGATTTCTATCCAACCCCAGGTACACCAGCAACCTGTATGTATTATACTGGCCTTGATCCTAAAACAATGAAAAAGGTTTATGTAGCACGTACTTATGAAGAAAAAGCAATGCAAAGAGCATTGATGCAATTTACCTATCCACAGAATTATGAATTAGTTTATAAAGCATTAAAAGAAGCAGGTCGCCTTGATCTAGTGGGAAGTGGAGTGAAATGTTTAATTCCGGCAAAGCCACATCATGGAGATTCTTATAATCGAAGTAATGCACAAGGATATCAAGGAAAAAATCGAGATCGAAAACCGTATCCACAACATAATAAATGGTCAAAAGATACAAAGAAACGAAGTACGCGATAGTTTCATTTAAGGAAGTGAGCATTCAAGGATAGATTGCTCCTTTTTTATAAAAAAAGGAAAAAACTAGTGTCTTGATTGAAAATAATGAAAAGACTGAGTATAATAGGGTTAGAAAATTAAGGAGGATGATCAAATGATTATTCAAAGTAAGAGAGTTTGGGTATTAGGTCAATTTATTGAAGCACAAATTGAAATGATCGATGGTTTAATTTCAACGGTTTATGAATATGGGAAAAAACCGGTGGATAAAGATTATGGCGAAAAAAGAATCGTTCCAGGTTTTATTGATATACATACACATGGTGCTTATGGTTTTGATACAAACGATGCTAATGAAGATGGCTTACGCAATTGGATGAGCCGTATTCCTGGTGAAGAAGGTGTTACTTCCATTTGTCCAACAACGATTACTCAAAGTGAAGAAGTATTAACTGCTGCCCTTAAGAATGTTGCGAAAGTAGTCGATGAAGGTTATGAAGGAGCTGAAATTGTTGGTGTTCATTTTGAAGGTCCTTATTTAGATATGGTTTATAAAGGAGCTCAACCAGAACAATTTATTGTGAAACCAAGTGTTGAACAGTTTAAAAAATATAATCAAGCTGCCAAAGGCTTAATTAAAGTTATTACGCTTGCAACTGAACAAGATGATGATTTTGCCTTAACTAAATACTGTGCTCAACATGGTATTGTAGTTAGCATTGGTCACTCGGCAGCAACCTATGAAGAAGCAAGTTTAGCCGTAGCAAACGGTGCTCGTAGTATGACGCATGTCTTTAATGGAATGACACCATTCCATCACCGTAAACCAGGTCTTGTTGGTGCTGCAATGCGTTTTCGTGATGTATTTGGTGAAGTAATCTGTGATGGAAATCACTCTACTTATGCTGCTTTAAATGATTACTTTACGGCAAAAGGTCGTGATTATGCGATTATGATTACCGATGCCCTAATGGCAAAAGGCTTACCAATTGGTGAGAAATATATCTTTGGTGGCAATGAAATCTTGATCTATCCAGATGGCAGTGCTCATTTAACTTCATCAAATTCATTAGCTGGTTCGACACTTAAAGTGAACGAAGGCTTAAAGATCTTAGTTGAAAAAGCACTTATCCCATTTGATGCAGCCCTTAATTCTTGTACAATCAATCCAGCTCGTTGTTTACATATTGATGATCGTAAAGGAAGCATTCAAGCAGGTAAAGATGGTGACTTGGTTGTCCTTGAAGATAACTATGAAGTTGCTCAAGTTTATTGTAAAGGTATGGCTAGAAAATAGTTTTAATTACTTAAGCATAGTTGCTCATAACAGCTATGCTTTTTTTTATTGTAAATTATTATTATATCGTCAAGGTATCGTGGTATAATTAAAAAGTGATTTTATAAGAAAGTAGGAATAATATGAACGACATTAAAGTAATCTTTTTTGATATAGATGGTACCATTTATACCCATGACATCCACGTTATGATTCCCTCAACCCTTGAGGCTTTCAAACAATTAAAGGCAAATGGTTATAAAGTGTGCATTGCCACAAGTCGTTGCCGAGAAGAAATTGCGAATATGCCTTCCGCTTTTCATGACTTTGATTTTGATGGTTATATTTTTAATGGTGGTGCATCAATCTATGATCATACTACATTAATTGATTCTCATTATATTCCTAGTAATGTTATATATGATTTAATTGCATTACAAAAAGAAAGTGATTATAATATTCGTTATTCAACCGATGATGGAGATTATCAACAAAAACGTATTTCTCAAGATTACTTAGATGTATTCTTTTATTTATATTTAAATGTACCAAAGATCAAACCTTATCAGGATGATTTGGTACCAAGTATGAATCTTCATGGAACGAAAGAAGTATTAAAAAAAGTCGAAAAAGTATTAAAAGATGTAAGCTATGTTTATGTAGCGGATAATGTAATTGAAGCAACACCAAAGGGAGTTGGGAAACATTTAGGAATTGAAACCCTAGCAAAACATTGGGGTTATAATATGGAACAAGTAATGGTATTTGGAGATGGCTTTAATGATATTTCAATGTTGAAAGCTGCTGGAGTGTCCGTTTCTCCTGCCAATGGAGAACAAGAAGCAAAAGATGCTGCAAATTATGTTTGTAAAGATATTCGTCAAGATGGTGTTTACCTTTTCTTAAAAGAAAAGGGCTTTATCTAGTTTTATTATGAATTCAATTTTGTGTTATAATAATATAAAACATTGGGAAAGAGGGATTTTATGAGGACTAAGTCGATTATTGAAAGTTTTTATCCAACCTTAACTAAGACAGAAAAACAAATTGCTGATTTCATTCTACACGATCATGATAATGAAATTGTTTGTTTGAGTTTATCTGAGGTTTCTAGTAAATTAAATATTGGGGAAGCGACGATTGTTAGATTTTGTCGTAAAATTGATTTCAAAGGTTATCAAGATTTAAAATTTGCGATTGCCTTAGATGATGCGAAAACGGAAGAAATATATGATGCGAATAATTATTTAGATATAATTGAAAAGAATATTGTTGATTCCATTCATGATACAAAAAATATTATCGATATGAAACAATTAGAAAAAGGCGTTAAAATGATATCCGATGCAGAACAGTTATATTTCTATGGAGCAGGTTCAAGTGCTTTTGTTGCGGAAATGGCAGAAGAGCGTTTTCTAAGAGTGGGAAGGCGTGGTAAATCAATTAAAGAGAGTCATCTACAATGTGCGCAATCTTCCATTTGTAATGAAAAGGATGTGATTGTAGTCATTTCTATTTCTGGTTCAACAAAAGATTTATATGAAGCAGTACATATCGCCAAAGAAAACGATTGTAAGATTATAACGGTTACCAATCATATAAATTCACCGATGGCTAAAATATCGGATTGTGTTTTATTAACGAGTGGAAAAGAGAATCCAATTACCGGTGGTACGATGGTTTCAATGATTTCACAAATGTATACATTGGATTTACTATGTAGTGGTTATGCAATGCTTAATGCAGAGGCTTCTTATCGTTATAAAGAGAAAGTTGCTAGAGCAATTAATAAGAAGCTAGATCAAAAATAAGGTTAGATTTTGTTAAGTCGTTAAAACGCGACTTTTTTATTTGCCTATTTTTGGAGTATTTTGGAGTGAAACTTCATTATTTGATTTTGACTTGTAAAAAAAGTTCATGTAAGGCTTTACAATTCAATAATTATTTGTTAAAATGTAGATAGGTGGAGTGATACTCCATTCAAAGCACACAAAGAGGAGCGCTCCTAAGTGTGGAAAAGGAGGTAGAAATGTTAGGTATTGTCGTTTGTACTCATTCGAATTTTGCACAGGGCATCAAAGATGCAGTTGAGATGATTACGGGGAAACAAGAAAACTTTGATGTTTTTGGATTTCAGCCTGGAGAAGACATGTTAGAGCTTAGTGAAAAATTAACAGCAATTGCGAAACAATATGAAGATCGCAATGAAAAATATGTTTTCTTAGTTGATTTATTTGGCGCAACACCATTTAATGCTTCCGCAGCAGGATTGGCAAAATTTGATACTTCTATCATAACTGGTGTTAATTTACCCATTTTATTAGAAATCGTTTTACAGCGTGATAACGCTGAAAATGTTAAAGAACTATTAGAAGCTTCTTTAACAAATGCAAAAGAAAGTATGAAAATTGTAAGCATGAAAGAAATGTTTCAGTAGCTATTAGGAGGGAATTAATATGCTAACACTTGTGCGTTGTGATGATCGACTTATTCATGGTCAATGTATGACTGTAATTACTCAGGAATATGAAATTGCTAGAATAATCGTAATTGATGATTTTACAGCAACAAATGCAATTTTAAAAACAGTATTTAAAACTGCTGTTCCACCTTCAATGTCAGCAGATGTATTTACGATCAAAGACTCAATTTCACATATTCGTGAAGCGATGTCAAATGATGTTAAAACATTAGTTTTAATGAAAAGTCCAACAACTTATGTTGAACTTCGTAAAGAAATGAGTGACATGAACGATGAGTTAAATGTTGGACCGATGAGTAATCGTAAAGGAACAACACCAGCAACACCAACGACTCATCTATTGGCGGAAGAAGCGGAGTCTGTAAAAGAACTTGTCGCACAAGGAATTCACGTTTATTTCCGTCAAGTTCCATCACAGAAAACTGTTGAATGGGACGAAATCAAAAATAAATTTTAAGAGGAGGGACTTTAGATGTCTATAATTCAAGCCTTATTATTAGGAATGCTCGGCTGGATGGCTTCTATTTATTCACCCGTTTTAATGGGTGGACTAGGTGGTTGGTATACACTAGGTAGACCATTAGTTTCAGGTATGGTTATTGGTATTATTTTAGGCGATGTACAAACTGGTATCATTTTAGGTGCTGCTGTACAAGCGTTGTATATTGGTTTAGTTACACCAGGTGGAGCAATGCCTGCCGATGTCAACTATGCTGCATGGATCGGTATTCCATTAGCAATGGTGGCAGGAGCTGGTAAAGAATATGCATTAGCATTAGCTGTACCTCTAAGTATGTTAGGCGTTGCTGCTGTTTATTCAACGGTTGCGATTAACTTATACTTCGTTCACCGTCAAGATGCCTTGATTGATGCTGGTAAATTAACAGCTGCATCAAGAATCCCAATTGTTGGACAGATTACAAACTTCGCTTTCCGTTTTACACCAATTTTCTTAATTAACTACTTTGGAGCAAGCGTTGTTGCTGATATCGTTGCCGTAATACCTGCTTGGTTCACAAGTATTCTACAGATCTTCGCTAGTATGTTACCATTAATTGGATTCATGTTATTGTTGAAGATGATTGTTAAGAGTAACTTTGATTTAATCTATTTCGTATTTGGATTTATCATGGTTGCTGCTGGTAAAATTGAAATTATTCCAATTGTTATCGTTGCCTGTGTCTTAGCTTATATTGACTTTAAATATGGTAAAGATACCAGCGTAAGTGAAAAGGAGAGTGCTTAATCATGGCAGAAGTAAAAAGTATACTTTCTAAAAAAGTAGTTCGTAGAGCATATTTAGACTGGATGTTTTGGAACTTATCCGTACAAAACTTTGAACGTATGGAAGGACCTGCCATTGTTAAAATGCTTGCCGATGTACGTGAAGATTTATACCCTGGCGATCTTGAAGCACAAAAAGAAATGCTAGCTCGTCATACAATTTTCTTTAATACAGAACCAAACTTAGGTAGTATCGTTCCTGGTATCGTTCTTGGAATGGAAGCAGAACGTGCTGCTGGTGGTGATGTATCTCCAGAATTTATCAATGCGATTAAAACAGCTTTAATGGGACCATTTGCTGGTATCGGTGATTCATTATTACCAGGAACATTATGTCCAATTCTATTATCCATTGCGATGGGTATGTGTAAAAATGGAGAGATTGTTGGTCCATTATTCTATATCTTTGTATTCTTAGGAATTATGCTTCCATTAACTTGGTTCTTATTCTCTTATGGTAGTAAAGCCGGTGCGAATGCTGCTCAAATGGTTCTTGCTGGTGGTTTAAAAGATAAAGTAACAAAAGCAGCTGAAATCGTTGGTTTAGTTGTTGTAGGAGCGGTTACTGCTTCTTATACAAATGTAAACATCGGTTTAATGTATAAACAAGGTGATTTAGTAATTAAACTTGGATCTGTATTAGATTCTTTATTACCTAAATTATCGGTATTATTGATGGCATTCTTAGCTTACTATTTAATGGTAAAGAGAAAATGGACAATCAACAAAATGATGTTGTTCTTTGCTGTCGTAGCTGTCGTAGGTTACTTTACTACAATCCTAACTGTTTAACTTGAATATTTTATTCGTGTGATAATGATTGGGAGGGTTAATAATTATGCATGAATCAGTAAAAAAACTAATGAATGGACTTGTGATTTCTTGTCAGGCATATGAAGATACTCCTTTATATGGTTCTGAAAATATGAAACGGATGGCACAGTGTGCTGTCATGGGAGGCGCAAGTGGCATACGTGGTTGCTGGCCTCAAGATATCAGAGCAATTCGTTCTGTATGCGATCTCCCAATTGTTGGCATTAATAAAAAGTTTGGTGATGGTGATCCTTTAGAAGAAATATTTATAACGCCTACTTATGAGTCGGCGGTAGAAATAATTGAAGCTGGTGCGGATATTATCGCATTGGATTGCACCATTCGAAAGAGCCGAAGCTTTGATGAATTATATAAATTGTTGGAACATATAAAGAAAGATTATCCACACATCGCAATTATGGCGGATCTTGCTACAGAAGAAGAAGCGATCAAAGTTGCGGAAACTGGATTTATCGACATTATTTCGACAACGCTGAGTGGCTATACAAGTGAATCAATCAATCAAAAAAGTGATGGACCTAACATTGAAATGATTAAATCTTTGAAAAAGAAAATCAATCTTCCGATTAATGGGGAAGGTCGTATTTGGGAACTTAAAGATATGCAAGATATGTTAGATGCTGGTGCGGATATTATTACCATCGGTACAGCCGTTACAAGACCTCACTTAATAACCGAGCGTTTTGTCAACTTCAACAACAAATATCATCAAAAATAATCAAGAAAGTGGGCTCGCCCACTTTCTTATTCTATTCAAATGGTTTATATTAAAGATAGTATCGTAGGATTAATTATAGGAGGACGTTTAATGAATCAACAATTCACATTTACCTTAAAAAATGAGGAATATCTAAGTTTTCTTAAATATCAATTAAGAAATTCTAGAGAATTTCAAGGAAAGAAACTTTTATTAAGAACCAGTTTACCAGCGCTTATTTTATGTACAATGATTTTCACGAATCTTTATACAAAGCTAGTATGGAATCTTTTCGCAATTGCGGTTGCGATGCTTTGGATGTTTTCATTTGCGCCAACCTTATGGGTCTCTTATTTTAATCATCGGATCAATGATGATACATTGAAAAAAATGAATATTACAGGTTTTAAAGAAGTTAAGATTCATTTTGAAGAAAAACAATTGGTTTATCATGATCAAAATAATCATACGATTCTTTATAAAGATATTCTTGCTTTTTCACCACTTGAAGACTTATTTGTATTTCAATATGGGAAACAGCAAACTATATTATTACCATTTCGAGTATTTGACAACCAAGAACAAATAAAAGCCTTTATCAAAGAATTTGAAATAGCATGGGGCGAAACAAAAAGAAGAACTTCTTCCGTTGAGGGATAAAGTCCTTCTTTTTTTTAGTCGACGATATATTGAAACTTGTAACCTTCCTTTAAATACGTTACATCTAATTCGGGCATGACTTTATGGAAATAAGCTTCCATTGCTTTTAATCCACATATTTCACAACCAGCATGATTGACAATAATCATCGGTAATTCATTATCAATCGCATATTGAGCTTGGTAGTAATTACTAATTCCATCATCACTGACAATGACAACATCACAACATTCCTTTAACATCTCAAAGATATTCGTAGCAGCACCGGTTCCCATTGCTAAACGAGTTACTTTATTATCTAGATTACCTAATACAATGACACCATCTTCACCATCCTGTTTTAAACAATGAGCGACGTGTTGAGCTAATTGCTTCACACTCATTTCAGGAATAATAGCCGATTGTAGATAAGAGGTAGTTTCACGTTTGAAATCAAAACCAAGTCGCTTTGCCCATTGATCACTTACTCCATATTCCGGTATTTTATCCCAAACATCATGACAGCGATAAACCGCAATATTACCTTGATCAAGTAAATGCTTCTTAAGATTAATACTGTTAGAAACTAGACGTTGTGGGGAAGTAGTCGCATGATAAAACGGATTTTCATGAGAAATAATAAAATTAATACCTTCATGAAGTGCTTGTTCAATCACTTGCATTGTCGCAACCCAACAAACACCAACTTTTGTGATGGTTTGATTGCTATCTCCATATAAAAGATAATCTCTTGATTCATCCCAATTAACCCAAGTACCAGTTGCTTCTAAATGATTCATCACATCTTGAACTTTCATTCTTCACCATTCTTTCTAAAATTGTCTAGACAATCTTTATATATTATATTATACTTAAATTATGTTAAAAAGCAAAGGATTTCATTGATAATAGAATGAATAAGTAAAGTGGGTGAACTTATGAGTGAAAATAAACGTAAATATGAAGTAATTATGCAAAGGATTGAAAAAGAAATTGTTAACAAACAGTTCTTAGAAAATGAAAAACTACCAAGTGAAAGAGAACTTACGGAACGTTTTAAAGTATCTAGAATGACCATTCGACAAGTGATTGATCAATTGATTGTGAAAGGATTGTTGTATCGCATTGATGGAAGAGGGGCCTTTGTAGCACCACTTAATTTTCAAAGAGATAGTAAAATTCGTAGTTTTACACAACAAATGGAAGCTAGAAAATTTAAAGTAAGCAGTAAAATATTATGTCTGGAAGAAATTAAAGCCGATGAAATCGTGGCAAGGAAGTTAGGCATAAAAGTAAATGATTTATGTCATCATTTAAAGCGAATTCGTTATGGAGATGATATCGCAATGGTATATGAAACATTATATGTTCCCGTTGCTTATATTAAAGATTTGAAGGGTTTTGATTTAGAACATGATTCATTATATCGAGTCTTTTCAGAATCGTATCATCAAGTTTTAAAATTGAATAAAGAAGAAATAAAAGCGGTTGAAGTGAGTGGTGAAATTGCTCAAGCCTTATATGAACAAAACACCGGAGTCGCACTTGAAGTTGAAGCCGTGTTATATAACAATCAACAACAAGCAATTGAATATGGTTCATCTTATTATCATCATGAACATTATACTTATAGCAATGTGAGTACGCTTATATAAAGTTAGCTTATACCCTGAAGGGTTATGATAGGAGGATTATTATGATTGAAGAGGTTTTTGAAACAGGTTTAAACGTGGTGAAACAGATTCAAAAAACACAAAGCAAAGAAATTAAAAAAGCGGCAGACTTAATCGCTAAGGCTCATCTAGATGGTCATAAATTCTTTGTTACAGGTAGTGGTCATTCGCATACGGTTAGTGAAGAGTTTTATGGCCGTGCTGGTGGTTTGGCCTTTACGGTTCCAATTCTCACAACAGAATTAACTTTAAATGAACATCCAACGAAAAGTGGTTCTATTGAACGACTACCAGGCTATGCTAGCATCTTAATTGAACTCTATGGCGTTAGCAAAGGGGATGTACTGTTAATAGCTTCAAACTCAGGACGTAATGCCTATCCAATTGAAATGGCGTTAGAAGCGCATAAAAAGGGTGCTAAGGTCATTGCGATTACGAGTAGTAAACATTCAAAAGCAACAACGGCTCGTCATGTAAGTGGAAAACACTTAATGGATATTGCGGATGTTGTTATTGATAACTGTGGTGAAGTAGGCGATAGCTGTCTTAAACTAGATGGTTTACAAGCAACGATGTGTCCAACATCTTCCATGGCGAATTCCTTTATTGTTCAATCAATCAGTGTCGAATGTGCCAGTGAAATACTAAAAGCAGGAGAAATTCCTCCGGTATTTCAATCACTAAATATTGAAGGAACAGAAGATAACAATAATATATATTTCGAAAAGTATACAAGATTATATAAATAATAATTCTTGCTACGTTCTACCTAAAAGTATTGACGATGAAGATATTTGGTGTACAATTGTACCATTGACTGAAAAGTATTATTCATCTTTGGAGGTAGCGTATGCTCAATCAACAATTTACTTATACATTAGAAACAAAAGAATATTTAAGCTTCTTAAGATATCAAGTAAGAAATAGTGAAACCTATATGAAAAGAAAATTGGTCTTTGCATGGTTTGTACCGGTATTGATCTTAATTATTTTCATCTTTGGAAGACTTTATACGCAAACAATACCTTCCATTATCTGTGTTGTCGCAGTCTTTGCATGGATGTATTTAATTGCTCCTAATCTATGGATTCTTTATTTTAATTATAAGGTAAATGAGAATACTTTAAAGGATATGAATATAACTGGCTTTCAAGAAGTTAAACTTCGTTTTGAAAAGAAACAACTTGTTTATCGAGATAATAAGAGTCATAATATTTTATATCGTGATGTGACTACCTTTGAGACAATTAATGAATTAATCGTATTTCAATATGGTAAGCATCAAACGATTTTATTACCAATCAGAGTTTTTGATAGTAAAAATGATAGTGATGAATTTATCAAAGCGTTTAAAACCGCATGGTTACAGTAAAAAAAGACCGCAAGGTCTTTTTCTTTGTCTAATAGTTATTTAACGCGTTGATACATCGGGTGGTTTTCATTAAACTCAACCAAATCCCAAAGATTTCCATAAAGATCCTTAAAGACAGCCACAATGCCATAGTCTTGTTTCTTAGGAGGCCTTACAAAAGTAATACCTTTTTCCATCATTTCATTGTAGTCTCGATAAAAATCATCGGTTCCTAGAAATAAGAATACTCTTCCACCCGCCTGATTGCCAATAAATGGCTCTTGCTCGCTCTTTGAAGCGCGTGCCAGTAAAATGGTTGTCCCACAAGATCCTGGGGGAGCAATTACGACCCATCGTTTATCTTGCTCGGGTTGATAAGTATCTTCAATTAACGTAAAGTGAAGTTTCTTTGTGTAGAAATCGATTGCTTCATCATAATCCTTTACAACTAAAGCAATGTGGACAATGGATTGTATCATATTATTAGCTCCTTTATTAAAATAAATTGTTATCTATATTATAGATCAATGCCTAAGAATTGTTTAACAAGTAAACCGATTACAAATGAAATCGCTGCAACACTTAAGGAAATGGTAGCCATTTCCATGAAACGACTTTTGAAATTATAACCTTTTGCGACACTGATATAGAAGTTAAAAAAGAATATAATTAAGATTACAATGCCTAACATCGTAACCAAAGCATAGATATAATGAGCTGAATCAAAGAATAAATAGGGAAGGACTAAGAGTACAACCGTACATAAATAAGCGATTCCGGTATACATGCTTGATTTCATCGCATTCGGATTTCCATCTGCTCGTTCCGCTAAGTAATTACTAGCTGCCATCGATAAGGTAGCGGATACTCCAGTGATAATACCAGACATTGCGACAAGCTGGGTGTTGGCAAGGGCAAAGGTCATACCAGCGATGGTTCCTGTCAATTCAACCAAAGCATCGTTAAGGCCAAGTACCATACTACCTACATATTGAAGTCGTTCTTCATCTAATATTTCAATTAAAGCAAGTTCATGGCGACGTTCATCTTTTTCAATATTAATTGCTTCTGGAACATCTTTTGATAGAATTTCATATTCTACTTGAGCAATTTGTTCATCTTTCGAGATAATCTTTAATACAAAGGTGAAACCTAATAACCAATTTAGAAAGGTTAACCATTTTATTCTCATTCGATTTGGTTTTACTTCTTGCTTTGTAAAGTTCGCCCAAATACCTGCATGTTCCCGTTCATCTTTTGCCATTTGAGCTAAGATTTTTTTGTTTTTTTCTTGTTTCTCATTTTTTGCCATAATATCATAAACAATGGCTCCGGTTACTTCATCTTTTTGACGATGTAGTAATAATTGCATTGTTTCATTTGAAAATTGATTTTGCATAAAGGCCCCTCACTTTCATTACCATATTATAGTCGGGAATGAAGTTAAAAGCAATGTAGATACAAAAAAACTCGTCATAATCTAACGAGTTTTAAAGTAGCTTTTATTAACGTTTAACAATGACACATGTACCCATACCGCCACCGATACATAGGGAAGCTAAGCCTAGGTGTTCATCACGTTTTATCATTTCATGGATTAGTGTAACTAAGATTCTGTTTCCACTTGCTCCAACTGGGTGACCTAAAGCAATGGCACCACCATTTACATTTGTTTTTGCTAAGAAAGCTTCACGATCAATATGATGTTCTTCAACTAATTCATGAACAACGCCAAGTGATTGAGCAGCGAATGCTTCATTTAATTCTACTAATTCAATATCATTAAGTTTCAAGTTAGCATAATTTAAAGCATTGCGAATTGCTGGTGTAGGACCTAAGCCCATTGTTTTTGGATCAACACCACCTTGACCAAAGCCAACGATTTCACAAAGAACATTTAAGTTATGTTTCTTAACAGCATCTTCACTTGCTACTAGAACGAAACTAGCTCCATCGTTAATACCAGAAGCATTACCTGCGGTAACACTACCATCTTTAACGAAAGCAGGGCGTAAAGTAGCTAATTTCTCTAATGTTGATTTACGATTAGGATGTTCATCTGTATCAAAGGTAACTGTTTCTTTTCTCATTTTAACTTCAACGGGAACAATTTCATCTTTAAATCTTCCACTATCAACCGCAGCAATCGCTTTTTGTTGAGAAGCAAAAGCAAAAGAATCTTGCATTTCACGCGTAATATTATATTTATTCGCAATGTTTTCTGCCGTAACACCCATATGGATATTATTCATAGCATCCGTTAATGAATCATAAATCATATGATCGATTGCAGTGAAATTACCCATTTTGTTACCAGTACGTGAATTAGCGGGAACAAGATAAGGTGCTCCACTCATTGATTCAACACCACCAGCTACAACAATTTCGTTGAAACCAGCTTGAATTGACATCACGGCTTCCATTACCGTACGTAAACCTGAACCACAAACCATGTTAACACTGTGAGCACAAACACTCTCAGGAATGCCTGCAGCTAAAGAAACCTGGCGACCAATATTTTGACCTAAACCAGCAGATAAAACATTACCACAAATTAATTCATTTACATCTTCTGGTTTTACATTAGCATCTGCTAATAAACCTTTTACTACCGTTGCACCAAGATCAACTGCTTTGACATTTGTAAGACCACCTAAGAAACTTCCGATTGCGCTTCTTTTAGCGCTAACAATATAAGCTTTTTTCATTTTTAATCCTGCCTTCTTTCTTTATTGTACTTTAATATATTACCCCAAAATTAAACCGATTGTCAACCATTTGTGAATTATTTAATAAGTGAAATAGCAATGTAAGCGCATACTTGTTAAAATATTAACAAATTACCTAATTTGATTGTTAAAATATTAACAAGACTATTGACGAGGAGTAAAATCAGGGATAAAATGAAACATGGAATATGATTCAAGGAAGGGTTTCCTTCACTTGTAAACTCATGATTTCAAACATCCTATTATTGTAATAGAATTTTGGATGGATCAAACAATATTAAAAGATGGAGAGGAGAACACTTATGGATTTCGCGTTAACGCAACAACAACAAATGATGAAAAAACTATTTTCCGAGTTCGCTGAAAAAGAAGTTAAACCGATCGCCGGAGAAATCGACGAAGAAGAACGCTTCCCAAAAGAAACAGTCGCAAAAATGGAAAAATGTAAAATGCTTGGTATTCCATTCCCTAGGGAATTTGGAGGAGCTGGTGCAGATTACTTATCTTATATTATTGCGGTTGAAGAATTAAGCAAAGTGTGTGGAACAACTGGAGTAATTTTATCGGCCCATACATCTCTTGGTACTAGCCCAATTTATGCTTTTGGTACACCAGAACAAAAAGCTAAATATTTACCGGATTTATGTTCAGGTAAAAAATTAGGAGCTTTTGGTTTAACAGAACCAAATGCTGGTACTGATGCAGCTGGTCAACAAACAACAGCGGTTAAAGATGGTGATGATTATATCATCAATGGTTCAAAAATCTTCATTACCAATGCTGGTGAAGCGGATGTATATATTATTTTCGCAATGAGTGATAAATCACAAGGTACACGTGGTATTTCAGCTTTCATTCTTGAAAAAGGAACACCAGGATTCACAATTGGTAAACATGAAAAGAAATTAGGAATTCGTGCTTCCGCAACTTGTGAATTAATTTTCAATAATGTTCGCCTTCCCAAAGAAAACTTACTTGGACAAGAAGGTAAAGGATTTAAAATTGCAATGCAGACATTAGATGGTGGACGTATTGGTATTGCAGCTCAAGCTTTAGGCTTAGCTCAAGGTGCGATTGATGAGGCGGTTGCTTATGTTAAATCACGTAAACAATTTGGTCGTTCAATTGCGAAATTCCAAAATACACAATTCCAACTAGCTGATATGCAAGTTAAAACCGATGCCGCTCGTTTCTTAGTATATAATGCAGCAATGTGTAAAGAAAAAGGTATGCCATATACAGTTCCAGCTGCTGAAGCAAAATTATTTGCGGCTGAAGTAGCTATGGAAGTAACAACAAAAGCCATCCAATTACTTGGAGGTTATGGTTATACACGTGATTATCCAGTTGAAAGAATGTTCCGTGATGCGAAAATCACTGAGATTTATGAAGGAACTTCTGAAGTACAACGTATGGTAATTAGCGGCGCAATGCTGAAATAATAAGAAAGGAATAATTAATATGAAAATCGTAGTTCTTGTAAAACAAGTACCTGACTCTACGGAGATCAGAGTTGATAAAGAAACCGGAACCTTAATTCGTGCTGGAGTACCTAGTATTATTAATCCAGATGATTTAGCTGGTGTAGAAGCAGCATTACAATTAAAAGAAAAACATGGAGCACATATCACCATTGTTTCAATGGGACCTCCACAAGCAAAAGGCATGTTAAATGAATTATATGCACGTGGTGTAGATGAATGTTACTTAATCACAGATCGTGCCTTTGCAGGTGCTGATACTTGTGCAACTTCTTCTACCTTAGCTGCAGCTTTAGATAAAATCGGTTATGATTTAATCATTGCCGGACGTCAAGCAATTGATGGTGATACAGCTCAAGTAGGACCACAAACAGCGGAACGTTTAAACATTCCTCAAGTAACATATGTTGATGAAATTATCGATATCAATGATAAGATTGTAACGGTTAAAAAATCACTTGAAGATAGTGAAGAAATAATTGAAGCAAAACTTCCTTGTGTCTTAACAACGTTAAGTGGAATGAATGAACCTCGTTATATGAACTGTAATGACATTGTTGATTCTTTCAGTAAAGAAGTTAAAGTAATGACATTCAATGACTTAGGCATTGATGCTAGTAAAGTTGGTTTAGCAGGTTCTCCTACGAAAGTACATCATACTTTCACAAAAGAAGTATCGGCTCAAACAGAAACTTTCACATTACCTGGTGATGAAGCTGCCAAATTAATTGCAACTAAATTAAAAGAAAAACAGCTTATCAGCAAATAGGAGGAAAATACAATGGCTAAATTTGAAGGATATAAAGATATCTACGTATTCGTAGAACAAAAAAATGGAAACATTGCGGAAGTTGGTTATGAACTAATCAGCGAAGCACGTAAATTAGTTGCATCAATTCCTCATATGAATTTTGAAGTTGTTGGTGTTTTATTAGGTCATAACATTCGCAGCCAAGCAAAAGATGTTATTGCTCATGGTGCGGATAAAGTAGTGGTATGTGATCATGAATTACTTGCTACTTATTCGACTCAATATTATACCGATGCTTTATGTGATGTTATCACTACCTTTAAACCAGATTCTTTCTTAACTGGTGCAACGGTAATGGGACGTGACTTAGCACCACGTGTTGCGGCACGTTTAAATGCAGGTCTTACTGCAGATGCTACAATGATTGAAATGGATCCAGAGAAAAAAGATGAAGCTTTATTATTGGTAACTCGTCCAACCTTTGGTGGTAATTTATTTGGAACAATTATTTGTCCAGATACACGTCCACAAATGGCAACGATTCGTCCAAACGTATTTGAAATGGACCCAATCGATGCAAATCGCACGGGTGAAGTAATTGAATTCACACCTAAGTTTATTGACTTAGATGCGAAAGTAATTGTGAAAAAAGTAATTGAAAAAGTAATCGAAGGAATTGATATCACGAAATCAAACATCTTAGTTGGTGCTGGTCGTGGTATTGAAGATAGCCTTGATTTAGTAGAAGGTGTAGCAAATGAATTAGGTGGAGCAATGTGTGTAAGCCGTGCCGTTGTCGATGATGGATTTGCGGATAAAGCAATCCAAGTTGGCCAAACTGGTAAGACGGTACGTCCATCTCTATATATCGCTTGTGGTATTTCAGGAGCTTGTCAACATGTTGCTGGAATGGAAAAATCGGATATGATTATTGCAATCAACCGTGATCCTCAAGCTGAAATCTTTAGCATTGCTAATATTGGTATTGTTGGAGATGCAAAAGAAATTCTTCCTTTGTTAAAAGCAGAAATCTTAAAAATTAAAAACGCATAATAAGAAAAGTAAATATTACTTAAAACAGGAGGGTACTATGAAGAAAATTGGAGTTATTGGCGCTGGAACAATGGGTCAAGGCATTGCAAATGCATTTGCTACAAATGGTTATGATGTTGTTGTTTGTGATATCAAAATTGAATTTGCACAAAATGGAATTGCTAAAATTGGATCTAAATTAGACAAATTAGTTGCTCGTGAAAAAATGAGTGCAGAAGCTGCAAATGCAATCAAAGCAAGACTTGTAGCTGGTGTTTATGAAGATTTAAACGATGTTGATTTCTTAGTAGAAGCAGTTCTTGAACGTATGGATATCAAAAAAGATTTATTCACTAAATTAGATGCTATCTGTAAAGATGCTTGTATCTTTGGTACAAATACATCTTCCTTATCGGTTACTGAAATTGCTACTGGTATCAAACATGATGTAATCGGTATGCATTTCTTCAATCCTGCGGATCGTATGAAACTAGTTGAAGTTATTTCTGGTATTAATACACCAACTGCTACGAAAGATGCTGTGATTGAATTATCGAAAGCTTTAGGTAAAACACCAGTTGAAGTTGCGGAAGGTCCAGGCTTTGTCGTAAATCGTATCTTGATTCCAATGATCAACGAAGCTGCTTTCATTCTTCAAGAAAACATTGCTAGTGTTGAAGATATTGATACAGCAATGAAACTTGGTGCAAATCATCCAATGGGTCCTCTAGCATTAGGCGATTTAATTGGTTTAGATGTTGTCCTTGCGATTCTTGAAGTATTACAATCAGAAACAGGTGATAGCAAATACCGTCCTTGTACTTTAATTAAGAAAATGGTACGTGGTGGTAAATTAGGTCAAAAGAGTGGTATTGGTTTCTACGATTACACAAAATAAAGAATGAAATAGAATCTATAGTTATTATGGATTCTATTCCTTTATCTATATAGAAAGGTGAGACAATATGAATACAGTATTATTAGATATGAATTGTGCAAACAATGTTGCACTTATTACAATCAATCGTCCCCAAGCATTAAATGCATTAAGTACTGAGGTTTTAGAAGACTTAAATAATGCATTGGCTCAAGTTTGTGCCAATAAAGATATTTATGCATTAATTATTACCGGTGCTGGTGAAAAGAGTTTTGTAGCTGGTGCTGATATTGCGGAAATGAAAGATAAAAACATTGATGAAGCTGCTGCTTATGGTCGCTTAGGAAATCAAATCTTCACTCGTGTTGAAAATTTCCGTTGTCCAGTTATTGCCGCTGTTAATGGTTTTGCATTAGGTGGTGGTTGTGAATTAGCGATGGCTTGTGATATTCGTATCGCATCAAGCAATGCTCGTTTTGCTCAACCAGAAGCTGGTTTAGGTATTACTCCAGGCTTTGGTGGAACACAACGTTTAGCTCGTTTAATTCCAGTTGGCATTGCGAAAGAAATGATTTATACTTGTCGTCAAGTTAAAAGTGAAGAAGCACTTTCAATTGGTTTAGTTAATAAAGTTGTTGAACAAGAAACATTAATGGATGAAGCAATTAAAATGGCTAAAAGAATTGCAAGCAATGCTCCAATCGCTGTAGCAAATTGTAAAACAGCAATTAATACTGGTTTACAAGTTGATATTGATTCAGCAATTGGCATTGAAATCAAACAATTCTCAGCATGCTTTGCTAGTGAAGATCAAAAAACAGCAATGAATGCTTTTGTGAATAAAGAAAAAGTCGAGAAATTTGCAAATAAATAATGGTTAGGCAGATGGCTTGTCATCTGCCTTTTCCTATGGTATATTACGAAGGAAATATCCTATATAGAAAGTGAGAACAATTATGAGCAAAATAATGACTTTAGAAGAAGCCGTAAGCAAGATTTCAGATGGTTCTACCCTTGGAATTGGTGGCTTTATTGGGTCTGGACATCCGCAAGAGTTTTCAGTAGGAATCCAAGAATCTTTCTTAAAGAGTGGTCATCCCAAAGACTTAACGATTATGTTTTCAGCTGGTATTGGAGATGGAACCGATAATCTTGGTTTAAATAAAATTGGCTACGAAGGTTTATTAAAAAGAATTATTGGTGGTCATTGGGGATTAATACCTAAATTACAACGATTAGTATTCGATAACAAAGTAGAAGGATATAATCTACCTTTGGGAACCATTTCTTTATTATTTCGTGAAATTGCTGGTCATCGTCCAGGTGTCTTTACAAAAGTAGGATTGAAAACATTTGTTGATCCACGTTTAGAAGGCGCTAAAATGAATGAACGCAGTAAAGATGATTTAGTCGAATTAATGAATATTAATGGAGAAGAATATTTATTATATAAATCATTTCCAGTTGATGTCGCATTAATACGTGCAACTTATTGTGATGAAGATGGCAATGCAGTTATGGACAAAGAAGCTGCAACCCTTGATTCTTTATCGATTGCCCAAGCTGCGAAGAATTCCGGAGGAATTGTTTTACTACAAGTAGAAAAAGTTGTACAAAGAGGAACTTTAGATGCTCGTAAAGTAAAAATTCCTGGTATTTATGTAGATGGTATTGTACTATCTCGTCCAGAAAATCACTGGCAAACATATCAAGGACAATATAACCCTGCTTTCAGTGGTGAATGCAAAGTACCAGTGGATTCAATTCCACCAATGGAACTAAACCAAAGAAAGATTATCTGTCGTCGTGCGGCAATGGAACTAGATCCAAAAGCAATTATAAACTTAGGCATTGGTATGCCAGAAGGAATTGCGAATGTTGCCAACGAAGAAGGAGCACCAGGTTTAAAACTAACAGTTGAAGCTGGTGGAATCGGTGGAGTACCTGCTGCAGGAACAGCATTTGGTGCATGTACTAATCCAGATGCGATTATTGATCAGACATACCAATTTGATTTTTATGATGGTGGAGGACTTGATCAAGCCTTTCTAGGCCTTGCTGAATGTGATTCACAAGGAAATATCAATGTATCTAGATTTGGGCCTAAGATTGCTGGTTGTGGAGGCTTTATCAACATTACACAAACGACTCCTGTTGTTGTATATTGTGGTACCTTTACTTCAAAAGGCTTAAAAATAGCAACCGGAGATGGTAAACTTACCATTCTTGAAGATGGATCGATTAAGAAATTCAAACAACAAGTAGAACAGATTACTTTCTCAGCTGATTTTGCGAAAGAACAAAATCAAAAAGTTCTCTATATTACAGAACGTTGTGTATTTGAATTATTACCAGAAGGTTTAACCCTTACTGAAATTGCACCTGGTGTTGATTTAGATAAAGATATTTTAGGACAAATGGAATTTAAACCAATTATTTCAAAAGATCTTAAACTTATGGATGAGCGATTATTCAGAAAAGAAAAAATGGGATTAAAACTTTAAAAGCGGGAAACCGCTTTTTTCTATTGCTTCTAATAAAAATATCCGTTACGATATCTTTATCGAAAGAAGGGATTTTATGAAAGCATGGGAAAATTATTTTACGGCGTTACAAGGTATCATTAAGAAAGTTGAAACAACCCAGGGAGAAGCCATCATGAAAGCAGCAACCATTCTAGCTAACACAACTAAGAATGGTGGTATTATCTATGGCTTTGGAACCGGCCATTCGCATTTAGTATGTGATGATGCTTTTTGGCGAGCAGCTACACCAGCGAATTATTGTGCGTTACTAGAACCAAGTGCAAGCGGTAATAGTGAGATTACTAAAAGCTATGAAATTGAGAACACTTATGGAATTGGAAAAACAATTGTTGATTATCATCGCATTACGCCAGAGGATTGTATGATAATAATATCCAATTCAGGAAACAACATTGCTCCAGTTGATGCGGCATTAAGAGCCAAAGAAAAGGGAATACCGGTGATTGCCATTACGGCAGTAGAATATAGTAATTATTTGAAGACTAAACATAAAGATAATGTAAAGCTTAAAGATGTTGCGGATGTTGTATTAGATAATTGTTCATTCATTGGCGATGCAGCCGTTGATATTGAAGGCTTTAAGATGAAAGTTGGATCAACTAGTACAATTCCCAATGTATTTCTTCAAAATGCTATTTTAACGCAAATGGTTGAATTGTTGGTTCAAAGTGGTTTTGAACCTGATGTTTACTATAATGGACATATGGCATTTATGGATCCTAGTTGTGCAGATCACAACGATCAAATGGTTGAAAAATACTTCTATCGAATTCGTAATTTATGAGTAATTACCAGGCATTCCATATTTTTACCGATTATTCCACTAGCCTTTACAAAAAATGTAAGCGCTTTTATAATGACATTGTAGGAAGCGATATTCATATATGAGTTCATTACATAACCAAGTTAATGGTTGGAAGAGTGAGCTGCATATACGAAATATAGGGAACCTAAAAAGTCATGATAGTAGATCATAAAAGCTTGAGCAAATGAAAGCAAGTGAATTATGATTGATATCTGAGTTGATGAACATCGTGGTTGTTGTGATGTATGAGGAAACATTAAGTACAAAGAGCAAGGACTTAGATGAACGATAGGTAACCACAAAGAATATACGAGAGTACGTTAAAAAGCATGATAATTGAAACATGCAGATACGATTACCTCGTATATTTTTTTTATGTTTTCAATTATTTTTTGAAATCAAACAATGAAAATGCTTACAAAATATTAATATAAAAAAAGGTATCGTAATTGTTTGAATATAACCATAATATAACCCGTGCTGATTATACTGTAGGTAGAACAAGATATAAAAGTTCACAAAATACAGAAAGCGGGGATCATTATGTTTAAGAAATTTACGAAGGTATTATTCATTATCGCAATGTTCATTCAATTGGTTCCAAGTAATATATTTGCGAATGAAAACGAAAATGTTTTCAAGAGCAATTATATAAATCTTGAGACTAAGGGTGAACCCACTGGCGTTTATGACAAAGCTGCAGTTGATATTCCAGAAGCTAGTTATAAACTAAATGTTACAGTCAATGTTGATGGCGAAGAAAAGGAAGCAAGTACACTTGCTTATGGCTTATCAACAAATCCAGAAGAAGTAAACGTAACTGCACTTGATGGTTATGTTATTGAGAGTCAAAAACTTGATAATGTAGACTATCATCAAGAAATGATTGTTTTTGATCGTGAAAACAATATTATGAGCAAAGAACTTGTAGTTAATGTTACAACAAGTCCTAAAGCTGAGTTACCACAAGAATTATTAAGTCCAATGACAAATCGTTCAACGTTTGGCTGGAATAATGAAGAAGATGCTTATTTCTATCTATTAAAACCAGGCAAGGACTTTAATAGTGATCGTGGAAACGATTCCTATTTATATGTTGGTAAAGGAAGTATTAATAAATATACTAAAGAAATCAAAAGTGCTCCATCAATCAATTCTATTAATAATACAATGATAGAATTAACAAAAGGTATTGAAAATGTTAAATCAAGAACATTTAAAGGTTGGAACCGTATTGCTATAGCTGATGGAGCGGTAAATAAAAAGGGAGAGCAGATTGCTAGTGGTAATCAATATCATGTTGATGGAACATTTGATGTTGTAACCGAAAAACAAGTAACTGTTAATTTTAAAGTAATGAATCCTAACAATGAAGAAATTTCTCAGGACTTGAAAATTAATTCATATTTAACGGATAAAAACAAAGAAATTGATATGCCAATGAACGATGATATTAAGTATTATCAATACAATCAAGAAAAATATGATTTCGATGGTTGGTATACAGATGATACTTATACAAATAAAGTAGAAAATAATAAATATCAAATTGGCAATCAATCACAAACTTTCTATGCTAAATTTGTAAAAGCAGAGACTAAATTAAATTATACGATTAATTTTTATAAAGATAACAAACTTGTTGAAGGTGATACAATTTCAGCAAACGAAATCGTATGGAATCATCAAGATACAATTAACGTAAATATTGATCAATACAAATCTAAATATAATGGAGAAGGTTATGCTTTTTCTAGAAACGATCCAATTGAAACAGATAAAATTATTCAAAATGGAGTAATCAATATTTATTATGTAAAAGATGAAACTAAATGGACAACGGTTACATTTAATAACGGAACTAAAGGTTCATTAGCTGGTCAAGATGCTGATGGTAACGTAATCTTTAAAGATATTTTAAAAGAAACTACATTAGCTGAAAACAATATTAAAGCACCAGAGATTACAACAAATACAAACTGTGAAGTAGCAGATACTCCATGGAATAATGGTTATGCAGAAAATAAAGTAATTAATGGTGAAACAATTTTTACAGCACAATATAAGAAAAATATCAATTTTACAGTATATATTAATGATGATTTCTTACCAGGTAATGATCGTTGGGCTCATTTAAATAAAGATACGATTGGGCATGATGATAAATTAGCATATACACAAGCTCAGATTAAAGACTTTGCCAATGAATATATTGGTAAAAAGGGATATGCGAAAGACACTTATAAACTAGTATTTAAGACAAAGATTGAATATCTTGATAATAATAAGAATAAGAGTTGGAAAGACTATGATCCTGAAACAGATAAAGTATTGAATGAAGGATTTGAAGTTAGATATCATGTTTATATTGTGAAAAAATTTGATGTTAAATTTGATTTAGATAATAAAGAAAATGATGTTAATTATAAAGTTTGTAATGGTAGCAAATTAAGTGATAAACAAACGGTACCAACACCTTCTAAAAAAGGATATATTTTTACTGGTTGGAAGATGAATGATAATGAAACATTATATGATAATGACACAATTAATGGTATGAAGTTTAATGATAATACAACTTTTAAAGCACAATATGTAAAAGATGAAGAACAAAAAAGACCTGCAAAATTAACGGTTAACTATTTCATCGAAGGTAAAAAAGTAACTGCTGATAGT
>JAVXTH010000001.1:45963-77191 GCA_036642795.1 Erysipelotrichaceae bacterium | reverse complement strand
AGGAGCTCATGGTACATTAGTAAATGAAGATGTAGATGGAAATGTAATTAGTATTGAAGTGTTAATTGGATCTAAATTATCAGACAATCAAATTACAGATCCTCGTATCATTCCAAATGAGGGATGGATCCTTGCTAGACCGAATTGGAATAATGGATATGCAGTTGATAAAGAAGTTGTTAAAGATATGATCTTCACTGCTCAATATGCTGAAGATAGAAATTACAATGAAATTCCAGATATTGAAGAATATGTAACAGTAATATTCGATCAAGGTACAAATGGTACATTTACAGAAGGTACACAAACTAAGTTTGAAAACTTATTAAGTGGTTTTGATGCTTTACCAAAAGCACCTACACCAAGCGCAAATGAAGGTTATGAGTTCACTGGTTATACTCCAGTACTTCCTACTTATGTAGAAGGTACACCTAAATCAACAATTACGTATGTTGCACAATATGCAGAAGTAGTTACGCCAATTGTTCCTGAACCAGTTACTCCTGTAACACCTAATACACCGCTTACTCCTACAACACCACTTGCTCCAGTTACTCCAGTAACTCCAGCTGCTCCATTAAACCCTACTCCAGTTCTTAATCCGGAAGTAGTACCTAATGAAGTAACTCCTGAAGCAAAACCAAAAGAAGAAGTTGTTAAGGATGACAAAACACCATTGGCAAATCATGATGGATGTTGGATTCACTGGTTAATGCTTCTACTTACATTCTTGTATGGTATTTACGCAGCAGTAAGAATTTATGGACGTAGTCATACAAATCATAAAAACAAAAAAGAATTAAATGAAATGAATAAAGAAATGGAGGGACAAGCTATATGAAAACAATCGACTATGTAATATCAGCACTCTTTGCGGTTGCTATGGTTGTCTTATATTTCTTTGGTTTCTGTGATCTTGATTTGATCGTATTATTGATTGGTGCACTTGTATTGAGCATTGCGTTAATTACTTGGCATAATCAATCAAGAAAGCTAAAAGACTTACAAGATCAAATGGAAACATTAGAAGATAAGCAAAAAGCTTATTAATTGATACAGGAAAAGGACAATTCGATTTGTCCTTTTTTTTGTTCAAGGGTAGAAGAACAACTGTATACCATACACATAACTTATGATTTGTTCTTGATTAAAAGACAGTTATTCTGCTTTTTTACTTTCTATTTTAAGTGGAAAGGGTTATGATAATAGTAAAGATTGATGGAGGTAAGCTTATGGATATGAAACAGATTGAAGAGGCTAGAGAAGTATTAAATGGTGTGATTAGTAAAACACCCATTGTGAAAGCAGATAAAATACATCGTAATTTATACATTAAAGCAGAAAATCTACAAAGTACCGGAGCTTTTAAGTTAAGAGGTGCTTATTATAAATTATCTAAATTAAGTGAAGCTGAAAAAGCCAAGGGCGTAATCGCGGCTAGTGCTGGAAATCATGCGCAAGGAGTTGCTTATGCTTGCCATGATATGAATATAAAAGGAACGATTGTCATGCCCAAAAGCGCACCTTTATCAAAGATTGAGGCAACCCGTAGTTATGGGGTTGAAGTAGTGCTTCAAGGCGATACTTTTAATGATGCGTATGAATATGCACAACATCTTCAACTGATTAATGGTGCTATCTTTATTGAGCCTTTTAACGATGAAGATATTATCGCAGGGCAGGCTACAATTGGCTTAGAAATTGTCGAGAAAATGCCAGAAGTTGAATGTGTTATTGTACCAATTGGTGGTGGAGGACTTGCTAGTGGCATTGCCTATGCGATTAAAAGCTTAAAACCTAGTTGTAAAGTTTATGGAGTTGAAGCAAGAAATGCATCGAGTATGAAAGATAGTATGGAAGCAAACAAAATTATCACGTTAGATCAAGTTACGACGATTGCCGATGGAATTGCGGTAAAAGCACCAGGAAATATCACCTTTGATTATTGTCGTAAATATTTAGATGGCGTTGTAAGCGTTAGTGAAGAAGAAATCGCTGCGGCGATATTAATGCTTGTTGAAAAAATGAAAATGGTCGGTGAAGGGGCAGGAGCAAGTTCCGTTGCGGCGGCAATGTTTCATAAAGTTGATATTGAAGATAAAAAATGTGTGGCAGTTTTATCTGGTGGTAATATTGATGTTAATTTCTTATCAAAAATTATTGATTTAGGTTTAGTTAAAACCGGAAGAAAAGCAGTTCTTAATTTAGAAGTAGTGGATAAACCAGGAAATCTTAGTAAAGTAATTGAATTGATTGGAAGTACAGGGGCAAATATTGTTTCCGTTAATCATAATCGTATCTTTGAAAATGCTTTATTTAATAAATGCCGAGTTGGTTTAGTGATTGAAACATTTAATCATGAACATATTGATCTAATGATTCAAAAGTTAAAGGAAAATGGTTATGATCCTAAAGTTGTAACCGATAAAATTAATGAACATTTGGATTGATGCAGATGGGTGTCCCGTTGTCGATGAAACCATTGATTTAAGTATCTATTATGATTGTAAAGTTAGCATTGTATGTGATTATGCTCATGCTTATCAAAACGAGGAAGCAGATATTATCTTAGTTGATACAGGCAGTGACAGCGTTGATTATGCGCTTCTGTCAAGAGTTAAGGCTGGAGATGTAGTTGTAACGCAAGATTATGGTTTGGCAGCTCTGGTGCTTAGTAAACAGGGCTATGCAATCAATCAATATGGACAAGAGTATCATGATGGTAATATCGATGAATTATTAATGAAAAGAGCAATTTCGCAGAGTTATCGTAAACATCATAAATTTGATCATATTGCGAAACGAACCAATAAAGATGATGAAGCCTTTATCGAAGGATTTCATCAATTAATGAATCGAATTTTAGTATAAGGGGTAGCTATGAGTAAAAAACATAAAAAGAAAAGAAGAATAAGAAAAGGAAGATTATTCATTGTCATAATTGGCTTTCTTTTTATGATACTTTTAATTCTTACTTTATGTTATTTTATGATTAAATTAATTGCACCTAATTTTATGATTCAAGAACAAGTGGAGGCAATCTTTCAACCAAAAAAAATCGGCACCGTTGTCTTAGATGCTGGTCATGGTGGTTATGATGAAGGTAGTAGTTCCATTGAAGGGTATTGCGAGAAGGATATTACGTTATCGATCACGTTAAAAACCGGTAAAATATTAGAAAATAAGAATGTTAAAGTTGTCTATACAAGAAAAGATGACCGTGCTTTAGGAAATCGTCAAGGAACGGATTTACATGGCCGTGTTAATATTTCAAATGCTGCCGATGCGGATTATTTCTTATCCATTCATACCAATTCAAGTGAAAACTTTAACGATGGGGCACACGGAAGTGAAGTATGGACGATGTTTATTAATAATGCTAACATTGCTTTTGCTAATAATATTAATGATGAATTAGTGAAAATCAAACGCAATGAGAGTCGTGGTGTTAAAGATGAAGCGAATCATCCCTTAACAATCTTAATGTACAATCAAGTACCTGCAGCTTTAGTAGAAGTAGGCTTTATATCAGATGAAGAAGAAAAGAATTATTTAATGTCTAAAAGTGGTCAAAATGAATTAGCGGATGCTTTATCTAAAGGTATTTTAAAGACATTGAAACAAGATAAAGAGAAAAAAGATTAAGGAAAATTATGTTTAATTGTCGTAAATGTTGTAAAAAGCTTTAATAAATGATCGTTATGGCATATACTATGATGTAGAAATGGAGTGATTTTATGTTAAATAACAAGCAAAATGTTGCTTTTACAAGTGATGGACCAACAACGTTAGCTCAACATAGTGCATCAACTTTCTTATGGATGTTTATTGGACTGATGATTACTGCTGTGACAGCCTTCTTCTTTGCTGCTACCGGCTTCATGGAAAGACTATTGATGGGTAGTGGAGGCTTAATTGGCATCGTAGCGTTAGTATTACAGCTAACTGTCGTTGTTTCTTTTGTTCGAAGTGTTCATAAAATGAATACTCAAAAAGCTAAAATAATGTTCTTTGTTTATTCTTTTATTACTGGCTTAACCTTCTCAGTGATTGCTTATGCCTATGCATCTTCGACGATTGCATTAGCCTTTGGTATTACCGCCGTCTACTTTGGCGCACTAGCTACCATCGGTTATACAACACGCTTTGACTTATCAAAATTTGGGCCAATCTTATTCACTAGTTTGCTTATCTTAATTGGCTTTAATATCTTTGCGATGTTTGTTCATTTACCTTGGATGGAGCAAATGATCTGTACGTTAGGCTTAATTGTTTTCTCTGGCTTAACGGCTTATGATACACAGAAGATGAAAGCTCTTTATATGGCAAATGAAGGTAACGAAGAAGCTTTAAAGACACTTTGTATCTATTCAGCCTTTGATTTATACTTAGACTTTTTAAATATTTTCTTATATATCCTACAAATGTTAGGAAGAAATGATGATTGATTAAAGATTGAGGAACTTAAGGTTCCTCTTTTTTTATACAGATAATTTATCTACAAAAAAAGGATTGGTAATCCAATCCTAATTGTTTATCTTTATTTCATTTCCATTAATTCTAAGCAAACGCCATCTTTCATAACAAAGGCGATTGTTAAATGTTCATCAACTACGATTGGTTCATGTAGAATCTTTTCGCAAGTAGGAAGAACTTCTTCAATGCTTTCAACTTCACATGCAATGTGAACTAATGTTTGTACTTCTTTAGCTAACCAAGAATCTTCTCTAAATCTTAAGAATTCAAAACCAAAGTCGTTTGTAGATGGATCAATCATCCATAACTTCATACCTTCGTTCCAAACTTCACCTTCCATTGGTTGAGTGTGAGGAGCACCAATGTGAACATATTTTTTAAACATTATTTATTCTCCTTATCAGCAATTTTAGCTGTTGAATTTTTTATCGTAAGCACCACGAATAACGATTGTTAAGTAACCTAAGAATAAACCAAGTACACAATACGTTGTTTCGCAAATAAATGCTGTTGTGAAAGTTGCTTCAGGAACATAATTCATAATGCCAAAGAAGGCACCAGCACCGATAAATACAATTGGTGTTAAGTTTAATAATTCAACTTTTTCAGTTGCGATTGTTGGAACAACAAGAATTAAGATAGCGATTGGGAATGCCCAGAAGCCTAAGCTTCCTGATAATGCTCCACCAAAAGCGATAATTCCAATGGAAGCGATCATTCCAGTGATTAATGCAGCAAATGCTTTAATTCCACCCTTAACATCGCAACCAGCGATAAAGTAACTAGCCCAAGCTTGGAATGCAACCCAGCCGAATCCAACGCCTATTGGCATCATTGGTCCTAATAATTGATCAGTAATTTGGCAAATAAATGCTAAGATAGCGATGATTAATGGTCCACCCAAGTATTTTATTATTTTCATTTTAATTTCCTTATAACACGAATGTGTTTTCCTTTATTTTTTAAATTCTTCTTTTAGTTTTAAATACAATTTATATGCCTCGACATCGGTATAATCTTCGTGAACGATTTTATTGATGCAACGAGCCATAGCTTTTGGTGATTCAGCTTGGAAGATATTTCTTCCCATGTCAACACCAGCAGCTCCACCTTGAATTGCTTTATAAACTAGCGTTAATGCTTCATCTTCTGGTAGTTTTTTACCACCAGCTACTACAATTGGTACGGGACATGCTGCTACGACTTTTTCAAAGTCTTCACAATAATAAGTTTTGATTATTTGTGCTCCTAATTCAGCTAACATGCGTGTTGCAAGTAAGAAAAACTTTGGTGTTCTTTCCATTTGCTTTCCAACAGCAACAACACCTAGTGTAGGAATACCATAGCGAGTGCCTGCATCAATTGTATTACATAGATTCTTGATGGAATCTTTTTCTCCTGGTGCACCGATAAAGGTTTGAACTGCCATACAACTCGCATTAACACGAATCGCATCTTCAATATCAACACCGATAACTTCAAATGACATTTCATCGTCTAATACACTTGATCCTGCAGTACAGCGAAGCGCAATTGCTTTGTTATTTGTTGGGGGAACACAAGTTCTTAATGCTCCTCTTGTACACATTAAGCAATCAACTTCTTCGATTAATTCAGGTACGACCAAGTCAAGACGTTCAAGTCCTGAAGTAGAACCCATGATATAACCATGATCAAACGCTAACATGACAGAACGACCGTCTTTTGGATTGAATATTTTAGCCATTCGAGCTTTCATACCCCAATCCATATTGTCCATTCCTTTTATGATATAATCATGCTTTGCAAAAGGAACTTTTTCATGATAATCCTTTGCTGCTTTGTTTCCTTGTGCATCTGCCATAATAATTTATCTCCTATCCTTTTTTGTATGGTGTATTACATGGAGCATTCCAGTAACCTAAATATTCTTTATTCATTCTAGCAAAGAATAATTGGAAACCAGCTGTTTCTTGTACTGTTAAGATTTCATCTACCCAATTTGCAACAACTTCAATACCTTTTGTTTCAAGGTGTTTAACAGCTGCACGGTAGCAAATTAATAATTCCATTAATGTTGTAGCACCAGAACCATTTACAAAAACCATAATCTTTTCACCAGATTTAAGGTTTAAATCTTTAATTAATAAGTCTGACATAATTTGAATTGTTTCATCAGCAGTTTTAATTGGAACGATATCTCCGCCGCCTTCACCATGTTGACCCATACCAATACCAATCATATCTTCCGCAAGATCACCAAAAGATGCTCCATTAGAAGGATGAGTAGCAGTACGAGCAGCGACTGAAATAGCAGCCATATTATCAGCGAAATCTTGTGCAATTGCAGTAATTTCTTCTAAAGATTTACCAGCTTTGGCAGCTGCTCCAGCAATTTTATAAACGGCACAGCAACCAACGAATCCACGACGATTTTCAGCATCTTCACGAGGTGCATTCATAATATCTTCTTGCGTAACAACTTTTGCTACGTTAATTCCTAATTTACGGCATTCTTTCATTGTTAAGTTAGCAGATAACATATCACCAGCATGATTTAACACAACAAATAAAACACCATGACCTTTATCAGCCATTTTAATTGCTTCAACGCAGGGTTGAGGACCAGGAGCTGCAAAGATATCTCCAGCTACTGCGATATCAACCATACCATCACCTACGAAACCTTCGATAGCAGGCTCATGTCCTGTTCCACCAAGAGTAACAACGGTAACACGATCGGCATCTTTTAATGCTTTGGAAACTACTAAACCATTAGGTAATACGTCTAATACATCGGAATGTGCTAAAGCTAAACCTTCTAATAACTCTTCTGTTAAGTTCTCAGGTTTGTTGATAAATTTCTTCATTTTCATAATTGTTTTCTCCTCTTATTTTGTTAATACATTGTATAAACCGATGAAAATATAAGTACAACTTTGAGCTCCAGCATCGACGGTACCCAGTGTTTGTTCCTTATAAGATCTAGCGCGACCAAACTTACTTACAAATTCTTTACTTTTAAGAGCTCCAGCAATTGCGGCGTCTTTGGCAGCAGTGACAATATCAGTGATATCGTCCGAGGCATTGAGGGCAGCTTCGCTTGCAGGAATCAATGTATCCATCATTGTTTTATCGCCTACCTTGGCAGTTGATAAATACTGTAATTCGACTAATCCAGATTTAAGTATTTTCTTTAATAGGATAGCATCAACTTCATTGACACCATCTTCTAAACATTCACCAAATCCTTCAAAGTAAGTACCGTATAAAGGACCTGCAGATCCTCCGTTTATGTTTGTAACGGCATTTCCAATGACTTGAAACAACGACTTTAAATCGCCTTGGCCTGATTCCCATTCGCTTGCTTTCGTGCAAAGGGCATGAGCTACTTTTTCCATTGTTACTCCATGATCACCATCGCCAAATTTCGCATCAATTTCTGTCAACAAATCTTTGTTGGCAATCAATAGGGAAGCAATTTCTAAAAATACCTCTTCCCAATCCTTACGTGTGATTGTTTTCATAAACACCTCCTCAATTTCTTTTTACTTTTGTCATGACTTATGTTAGCGCTTACTTATTTTATAACATATGCTATGTCATATGTCAAGTTTCTTTTGACAAAAAATGTAATCCCTTTCTTTCAAGTAAAATGTATTTAATTATAAAAAAAAGAAAGCAATCTGCTCTCTAGTTTAAAATATCATTTTTCATTAATTCAGATACAACCGATTCACTTATTAAGATATGATCAAATAAGCCACTACGTAAAGCACCGATTGCAGTATTTGCTCCTACACGTGCATTGATAATACCAATTGTATTAGGTGTTGCTTTAATGCTTTCAATTGGAATTTGAATTGAGTAATCATGACTTGATGTAATAATTTCCCCATGAATATCAAAATAATATCCAAGTAACATTCCAGTCGCATGTTGCTCATGTAATTTTCTCTCAAAGCGTGCTTCGGTTGCTAAATCGGGAACCGAAGGGAAGTTTCTGATTTGAATAATCGCATAATCTAATTGTTGATATAAGGAAAACATATGTTTTACTTGTTCTGTATTCATAAAGATATCACGCTCGGATGCATTCGCACAAATAACGGGTGAATATAGATATTCAGCTTTTAACCCCGTTTTCTCTGCTAACATTCTAACAATTTCATTGGTATGATAATTACGATATGAAATCGGTGCATTGCTAATAATCGGAATAACTTTTCCTAATAGTTTTCTTTTGAATTCGCCAGGATTAATTTTCGCAATGGCGGAACCAATGACCGAACCCCAACCAAGACCAATCAAAGAGTTATCAACATAACGATCAAAGATGAAATTTGCGACATTGTCATCGAACATTTGATCGTTTAAATCCTTATTGCTACTAGAAGGTATAATATAGAATGTTTTTAATCCATATTTTTTCGCAATTAACTTGGAAATTTCATCGCTATTATCGCCACCAGATAAATCATTTATTTCAATATTCACAACCCCTAAGGTTTTAGCTTCTTGTAAGTACTTAGAAATCAAAGGTCGAGAAACACCTAAAAGAGTAGCAATTTCATTTTGAGTCATATTTTCAATATAATAAAGCTTTGCTACGGAAACAAGTAATTGTAATTTATCGTTGCTTTGCATGCTTCCAAACCTCCTTTTGTTATCTTAACTTACATAATATCCCTTTGTCTATGCCTTATTATACCCTTTTTTCGAATATTAGAAAAGATATTATTTCAATAATTCAAAAGAATTTGTATTAAATTGATAATTTAAGGTAACACCTCAATTAAAAAGTTAATTTACTTGTTTGTCTTATCCAATAAAAAAGATGATTGTAATCTTAAGAAAGAGAACAATCATCTATCCTTGATAAAAGAAGTATGTTTTTATTATTGAACTAAGAATTTCGCAAGATTTGCATCCTTACAAGGAAGGCCTTCAATCTTACCGGTTTTACTAGACATAATGATTGTAACTCCTGGTCCATGACCACTTGTATAAGAATCACTATGAACAATTACGCCAATGGATACGGCACCCTTTAAATAATGGGGACCATTTTGATTATCATGATCTTCAATTAAAACAAAATCACCAAAGCGCAATTGGTCGATACCATAGGTTTCATTGGCTTGTTTATCTTGGCTCATAATATCATAATCGCCATTCATCATCGTTGAACAACCCAAGCCACTACCCATTAAAAAAGCAGGAATTCGTGTGACAACCGGGACTTGTAAGATATCATCTTTTTCTTTGATACCTAATTGATCAAATAAATCTGGATCGATGTTCATTAAAAAAATATCTGGATGATCTTTTAATTTAAGACCTTGACCATAAGCTTTAATTAATATAGTATCATCAACGCACATTTCACTTAGAACTTCATGAGGGAAATACACCATCACATGATCAATTCCTCCGTGTTTTCCAGTGACAAAACCAGTTTTACCTTTCGCATCGCCACTGATTATTTTAGCGGGATTGCCAATACAGGCAAATGCCATTAAAGCACAATTTTCTTCATTTACCGGATTCTTCATACTGATACTAGGTTCAACATGGTCCCCGATGATTCCCATACAAGAATCACCAATTTGATAATTATAGGTAATGCCACCAGTCGCCATTGGAATTCTTCCCATTCCATCATAGCCAACTCGATAGCCGTCGCCCTTCATAACCGGATGATGGACACGACCTTGAACACTTTGCATCACTAATTTATTTCGATTTGTTTTCATTTGAATCACCTCTTACCTATTATATAGTAAAGTTCTTTAATTATCACGTAAATTAGAAAAAAGTTAAGGAATCTAGCAATATGGATTGTGATATAATGAAGGGGAGGTGAAGATCATGTTAAATTTTCATACATGTAAAATAACAAGTGAAAAAGAAACAAAGATTGAACATGATGTGAATTATCAAAAATGTGTTCAACAAATGAGTGCTGCTTGTGGAGCAATGGATATAAATAAGATATATGAAATGATAATGGGAGATGAACTTCGTCTTCAAAATCGTTGCTATAAAGATTGCTTTGAATTACCACTTTCACGTAATTTAATTGGCTTGTATACCATTCCAGTTGTTGTAAATAATCAAAAGTGTAATTTCATTCTTGATACCGGAGCTCAAATAAGTGGTATGAATGGTGATTTAGTTAAAAAGATGGGCATTCCTAAAACCAAAGGAAAAATGTCAGTCGGTAGTGTTGGTGGAAAAGAAAAAGCAATGCAAGGTATCTGTGTTCAAAATTTTCGGATTGGAGCACTTGAGTACTTTCAATTACCAATGATTATTTTAGATAGTGGTTTATTTAAATTACCAATTTTGAATGTTCCCATGTTATCCTTTGATGGCATCATCGGTTGGGATATTTTATCGCAATTAGATTTTGAATTTGATGATATTGGAAAGCAATTTAAAGTATGTAAGAATAATTTTAAATTTAATTATTGTAATATGGTTAAAGGTTTATTCCCAACCTTTTTATTAAAAGATGACCACCAACAATTACGAATGTTTGGTTTTGATTCTGGAGCAAAATGTAGTTGGATCAATCCTAATATCATTGACGAACATCAATTAAAAGTAGTGCGAGAAAGCAAAGCAATTGGTTTTGGTGTTCATGGTATGGAAGAATTGAAGTTAAAGATCATTGATGGTTGTGTTTATCATCTGTTTAAGGCTAAAATCGAATTAAGGAATGTAGGCACAGGACGTTGTAATATTTACCAAGGCTTTGAATTTGATGGTATTTTAGGAAATGAAATATTTCATAACCGCCGGATTCGAATTTTAAATAGCTGTGGGATGGTTTTATTGACGTAAACGCTCTATACACTTTTTATAAATTTTGTTATACTAGATACGTTAATGGAGGTAGTAAAATGTTATATAAAGGAAAAATTACAATGGTAAATGGAGAAGTCATCCCTTTTGAGTTATACCCAGAAGATGCACCTAAAACAGTTGCCAATTTTGTTAAGTTGATTCGTGATGGTTATTATAATGGAAAGACATTTCATCGTGTTATTCCGCACTTCGTATCCCAAGGTGGTTGTCCTAAAGGGGATGGAAGTGGTGATTTAGGTTATACGATTCCTTGTGAAACAAAAGGGAATCCACTAAAACATGTGGAAGGTTCCTTATCAATGGCCCATCGTGGAAAAGATACAGGTTGTTGCCAATTCTTTATTGTTCATGAACCACAACCACATTTGGATGGTGTTCATACAGTCTTTGGGAAAGTAGTCGGCAATATAAGCGCAGTAAAAGCAATGCATAACGGCGATAAGATCGATACGATGATCGTCGAGGAAGCATAAGATGAATGAATTTAAACGTCTAGGCTACCCAATTGGGATTATCTTTGTTTCGGCGTTTGTGATTAAAATGATTGATTTGTATTTGGTCTTTCCTTATGTAAGTATGCTTGTTACGATTCTTACAGTAATCGCGTTGGCTTTATTTGGGATGAGTTTGAATAAGAGTCGCAAACGACGTAATCCATCTGCATTTAAAAAGGTATTAGCAGTTTTAATTGTTATTTTCTTATTATTGATGCAACTAGGATATTTTCAACTTCCTTTTGTATCAAAAACCTTTAATTTCTTTGGCGTGGATGCCTTCTTTATTAATATGCTTTATATATTCTGCGGATATTTATTTGTGGATTAATCAAAACGGTGTAAAAACCGTTTTTTTTTATGTGCTTTTAAGTAAAAAGATACATGAAAACGTCGAATATATTACATTAGCTTAAGGATCGGTATAGGATAAAGTTATAGAAGTTAGGAGGGAAACAAATGAAAAAGTATTTAGCGGAAATGATTGGAACAGCAGTACTCGTATCTTTTGGCTGTGGAAGTGCAGTGGCAGCTAATACACTGGTAGCCATGAATGGAGGGAGTGTACCATTAGCACTCACGACGTTACTGATTGCCTTTGCTTTTGGCTTATCGATTGTTGCGATGGCTTATTCAATTGGTAATATTTCTGGATGTCATATTAATCCAGCCGTTTCTTTCGCCATGTTGATTTCAGGGAAATTAAGTGTTAAAGATTTCTTTGGTTATGTGGTAGCTCAATGCATTGGTGCGATTGCAGGAGCCGCCTTACTGGTATTTATGTTTGGTAGCAATGCATCCCTTGGAACCAATGGATATGGGGAATTAAGTGCGCTTGGAACAGATATGATGCAAGCCTTTGTCATCGAGGTTGTATTAACGTTTACCTTTGTATTAACGATTCTAGGGGTAACATCAAAAAGTGAAAATGCTAGTACGACTGGTTTAGTAATCGGTTTAACTTTGACTCTAATTCATATTTTAGGAATTCCTTTCACTGGTACATCGGTTAACCCAGCTAGAAGCTTAGGTCCAGCCTTATTTGCAGGTGGTGCTGCTTTGAATCAAGTGTGGTTGTTTATTCTAGCACCACTTGTTGGAGCAGGCATTGCTGCACTTATTTGGAAGTTTATGAGTAGTGAAGCTAAATAGAAAGAGAAAGGATTAACAAATTATATTTGTTAACCCTTTTTTTTTACTTTATTTCTTGTACTCTTCCCACCAGTCCATTTTCTAACATGACTTTAATACCATGGGGATGAGTAGGGGAATTGGTAAGCAAACGCGCGACGATGCCTTGGGTTAACTTACCAGTTCTTTGATCTTGTTTTAAAACAATTGATACACTAGAACCAATCTTTATATTGTTTCGTATCTTACCATCCATTGTTTGACCTACTTTGATTTATGAAGTTGACGATAAACTTCAAAGGCAACCACGGAGGTTGCTGCTGCTGCATTTAAAGCATTTTTCATATTTCTTCCATAAGGAATGTATATATTTTGGGTTGCGCTATCTTTCACCAGTTTTGATAAGCCACGCATTTCACCACCGATGCCAATGCATAAACGATCTGGAAATGAATAATCATAAAGTGAAACAGCATCTTTTCGCTCGGCACAGATTAAGGGTATTTGATTCTCATGGAGGGTGCTTAAAATAGCTTCCATATCACTTGCGACAATCAAATCAAGATATTCACTTGCCCCAGCACTAGCGCGTGTTACCACGGCTGCAGCGCTTGTCCAGTTGCGTTGTGGAATAATAACGCCATTAACGCCTGCTGCATATAAGGTTCTTAATATATAACCAAAATTGTAGGGGTCTTCAATGCCTTCCACAAGGGCAAGGTAAAGCTTGTCTTTTTTTATGACATCTTGTAATTGTTGGAAGTTTCGCTCGCCACCAAACCCAATCATGCCACCATGGGTTTTACCACTTGCGATAACATCAATTTCTTCTCGTTCTTTCTTAATAATTGGAATCGAACGTTTTCTAGCTTCTTTTAAAATATAATCGGTATCACGATCATCTTTTTTATAATCGACAATAATTTGTGATACAATTCGTCTTTTCGCAAATAATGCGGCTTTGACTGAAATATTACCTTCAAATATATATTCTTCATTCATAAACTTCATCTCTTTTCTACAGTTATGATTATAACGTATTAATCCCTTTAATTAAAGGGATTAATTATGTGAAGTTATTCACAATAAAGAATATTTTAAATTATTTCAATATAATAATTTATTAAGACTTTGTGATATATTTAATTAATTGGAAACCCTTTCATTTGACTTAGTGTCATGATATAGTTTATTTGTGAAAATTGTGTTTGACACATTTTAAATAATGAAAGAGGTGAAAAAATGGAAAAATTAAATAGTGCTTCCTTAAAGCGAATTGATGACATTGTAAATAGTCATAAACATCGTTTAGGACCAGTTAAATTAATGCTCCATGATGTACAGAAGGAACTTGGTTATATTCCTTTTGAAGCAATGGTTAAAATTAGCGAAGGAACCAATGTACCAGTAGCGAAAGTTTATGGAGTTGTTACTTTTTATTCTCAATTCTGTACACAACCAAAAGGGAAACATATTATCAATGTTTGTATGGGAACTGCCTGCTATGTAAAAGGTGCACAGAGTTTATTAGACAAGGTAAGTGAACTTGTTGGCGCAAAGGTTAATGCGACAAGTGAAGATCGAGTTTTTTCACTGGATGCAACGCGTTGTGTAGGGGCTTGTGGCTTAGCTCCCGTTGTTGTAATTGATGGACAAGTATTTGGTAATGCGAATGCGAATGATGCGGTAGAAGATCAGATTAAAAAGATCATCGCAAGTGAGCGTAACTAAAAATGAAACTATCAAAAATTGTGGAATTAATTCATGGCGAAAAAGTTTATATCAGTGATGATTCAATGTTAGAAAAAGAATTTAAATATGGATTCGCATCCGATTTAATGAGTGATGTACTATCCATGATTTCATCAAATAGTGACACGACCTTATTATTAACCGGACTTGCTAACATTCAATCGTTAAGAACGGCGGAAATGTTAGATATCAATACGGTTATTTTAGTAAGAGGAAAATCATTAAATGAAGAAACATTAGCACTTGGCAAAGAATGTAATATTAATTTAATAACAAGCGGTTTATCAATGTTTGAGACTTGTGGAGTTTTATATAAAGCAGGACTTGATCCGATTGAAAAGAGTTCGAAATAATGCAATATTCGTATTCAATTGAACGCGATAATTATGGAGAAGCAGGAAAAGCTTCTTCTAATATTAAACAAACATTGAAACTATTGGACATTGATGGCTCAATTCTAAGAAGAATTGCAGTCGCAAGTTATGAAGCAGAGATTAATATGATCATTCATTCCTATGGAGGTAATATAACCATGGATATTTTAGAAGAAGGCATCGTAAAACTTGCTTTTATAGACTGTGGACCTGGTATTCCTGATGTGGAAAAAGCAATGCAACCAGGTTATTCTACGGCAAGTGAAAAAGCGCGTGAATTTGGTTTTGGAGCTGGTATGGGACTTGTGAATATTAAACGGGTTAGTGATTCATTTCAATTAGACACTTCACCTTGTGGTACAACCTTAAGGATAGCGTTTAATTTATGAAAGCGACGATTATTGATTATACTTTATCAAAGTGTCAAAAATGTTTAACTTGTTTAAAATCCTGCCCAACCCAAGCAATCTCCTTAGTTAACGACCGCGTTGAAATTAATAACGATCGCTGTATCGCATGTGATCAATGCATTAAAGCATGTACGAGTGCTGGTTTAAAAAACAAGAGTAGTGATCTTAAGTATTTAAAAGATTACGATTATAATGTTTTATTATTACCAACGGCTATTTATTCAGATTGTGGTCAAGAACAAGAAGCCGCTAGTTTACTTAAAATACTAAAAGATTTTGGCTTTGATGAAGTCATTGATATTTCTGATATAAGTGGGGCAATGTATCAAGAAAGCATAAAATATGTGGATAAATATAATGACAAATGCCGCATTACTAGCTTTTGCCCAGTTATTAATCATTTGATTGAAGTAAAATATCCAATGTTGATGGATATGTTATTACCATTTGATTATCCCCTTGAAGTCGCAGCGAAAAGAGTTCGTAAACGTTTATCAAATAAAGATCAAACCATTGGTATCTTCTCACTATGTGAATGTGTTGGAAACTTAACGCTTGCCAAACATCCATATGGAAATAGTGAAAGTAACATCGATCATGCTTTATCGATTGCGGAATTGTTTCCTAAGATTTTTGCGAAGATGAGAGAAGAATCAAAAGTGGAACAGCCAGCTAATATTTCAATTTGTCGGGAAGGTTTATGTTCCATCATTTCCGATTATTATAAAGAAAAACAGGGCAAAGAAGATTTACTTGCGATTACTGGTTTTGAAAAAGTTGAACGTGTTTTAGAACTTGCGGAATTTGATAATCTTCATAGCATTCGTCTGTTATCTTTATATGCCTGTGCAAGTGGCTGTATCGGTGGACATTTTTTATGGGGAAATCCCTTTGTAGGAAGAATTCATATGGAACGCTTCCTTAAATTAGCGGATAAACCTTGTGCGGATTTAAGCTTTGAAGAAATTTATAAAGAACATAATGAACTTTTAAGTGAAACAAAAATATCAATGAAGGAAAAACTTCAATATTTTCAAAAAGTAAATAAAGTTTTAGAAGATTTACCAGGTTACGATTGTGGAGCATGTGGTCTTGCTAGTTGTCGAATGATGAGTGAAGAAATCATTGAGGGAAGAAGATCAATTAAAGATTGCGCCGTATTAAAAGGTGAGGTGAAGAACAAGTGAAATTAGAAACATGTCTTAAGGTTTTACAAGCAAAGGTTGTTGCGGGAGAGAATTATCTCGATAAAGAAGCGACTTCGGTATTTGTTGGTGATTTGTTAAGTTGGGTTATGGCACATGGTCAAGAAAATGAAATCTGGATCAGTGTGCAAGCGCATTTAAATGTATTGGCCGTTGCTTCCTTAAAAGATTTTGCGGCTGTTATTATTGCTCAAGGTGCGCAAATTCCGCAAGAGACAATTGATAAGGCAAAAGAAGAAGGTATTGTATTAATTCAAAGTGATTTAAGTGCTTATCGCATTGCTTGTAAACTCTATGAAGCGGGAATCGACAATGCGTTATGATCTTCATATTCATTCTGCCCTTTCGCCTTGTGCCGATAATGATATGACACCAAATAATATTGTTAATATGGCTATTTTAAATCAATTGGATTTAATTGCGGTGAGTGATCATAATTCACTTGCTCAGCAAAAAAGTATTCAATTCGTGGCAAAGGACAAAATAAATATCTTATATGGCGTAGAAATACAAACAAAAGAAGAAGTACATGTATTAGCTTATTTTCAAGATTTTTCGCAAGTGGAAAAGATGCAAGCTTATATTGATGAGCATTTGATCAAACAAGCGAATGATATTGATTATTTCGGTCATCAATATATTATGGATGAACAAGATGAAGTGATATCAGAAGAACCATTCTTATTAATATCTTCACTTGATGAAAGCATCGAAAACATTGCTCAGTTTACCCATCAATTGGGAGGCTATTTTGTCTTAGCCCATGCGCTTGGACGAAGCAATAGTATTATTACTCAGTTAGGCTTTATACCATTTGGTCTATGTTATGATGCGATTGAAGTTAAAAATGAAAGTCAACGTAATGAAATTATGAAAAGTCATCCATGGATAAAAAGCCGGATGAAATTTCTATATAATAGCGACGCTCATACGTTGAGCGACATTGGAACTTGTAGTATGGAGATAGCGGAAAGTGAATTAGGAAACTTTGCTAGGTATGTAAAATGATGGATCTAGCAATGCATATTCTCGATTTAGTTTATAATTCAATTCGAGCCCATGCTCAGCAAATTAAAATAACAATATTAGATAGTAAAGAAAAAGATTTGATTGAAATGAAGCTTGATGATGATGGAGATGGCATGAGTGAAGCAATGCTTACTCAAGTACAAAATCCATTTGTGACAAGTCGTACAACCCGTAAAGTTGGTTTGGGAGTAGCCTTTATATCACAACTTGCGAAAGACTGTGAGGGAGCATTTAAGATAACATCCAAACTTGGGGAAGGAACGCACTTGTTACTTTCTTTAAAACGCAGTCATATTGATGTACCTCCTTGGGGTGATTTAGGAGAAACATTAGCAACGATTATTCAAGGTGATTGTACTTATGATGTATCGTTTACTTATCAAAATGATGAGGGTGAATTTATATTAGATACAAAGGTAATCAAAGAACTTGTTTCACCAGTAGCAATTAATGATGCTGCGGTTGTAATCTGGTTGAAAGATTATGTAAATGAAGGGCTAGCAGCCTTAAGGAGGACAAAATGAAATCATTAGAAGACCTAAAGAAAATACGTGATGCAGCTAGTAAGCGAGTTAATATGCGTGATAGTAGCGATTATGAGTATCGAATTGTTGTCGGTATGGCAACTTGTGGAATTGCGGCAGGAGCACGCCCGGTTCTAAATACATTGGTACAAGAACAAAATGAACATAGTGAAAAAGCTGTTATGGTTAGCCAAACTGGTTGTATTGGAATGTGTTCATTAGAACCAATTGTTGAGGTATTTGATCAAGCTGGTAATAAAACAACTTATATTAAAATGAATAGTGAAAAAGCAAAGGAAATGTTTGCTAGTCATATTTTAGGTGGAAACGTTAAAGAAGAATATATTTATAAAAATCAGGAAAGATAGGAGGAAAGATCGATGGAAAGAATTAATATATTAGTATGTGCGGGAACTGGTTGTACTTCCTCAAACTCACTTGATATTTATGAGAAGCTAATTCAAGTATTAAAGGATAAAAAACTTGATAAAGAAGTTAAAGTAATAAAAACAGGTTGTTTTGGCTTATGTCAAAAAGGCCCGATTATTGCGATTCATCCCGATCGAATTTTTTATTGTAAAGTTAAACTAAGCGATGTTGAAGAAATCATTGAAGAACATATTTATAAGGGCCGTCCAGTGAAACGTTTAATTATGAGTGATCTAGATGATGCGAGCATGGATAAGATATTCGATATTGATGAAATTCGTTTCTATGCGAAACAAAAACGAATTGCTTTACGTAATTGTGGTGTTATTAATCCAGAAGACATTGAGGAGTATATCGCTCGCGATGGTTATTTTGCTTTAGGTAAAGCATTAGGTGAGATGAAGCCTCAAGAAGTCATCGATATTATTTTAGAATCCGGATTGAGGGGACGGGGAGGAGCAGGTTTTCCAACTGGTCGTAAATGGCAATTTGCTGCCAATCAAGTCAATGATCAAAAATACGTGATTTGTAATGCCGATGAAGGAGATCCAGGTGCCTTTATGGATCGTTCTATTTTAGAAGGAGATCCGCATGCGATTTTAGAAGCAATGGCAATTGCTGGTTATGCGATTGGTTCTCATCATGGATATATTTATATTCGTGCGGAGTATCCAATTGCGGTAGAACGTCTTCAAACAGCGATTAAACAGGCCGAGGAATTAGGCTTATTAGGAAAGAGCATCTTTGATTCAGGCTTTGATTTTGATATCGAGATACGCCTAGGAGCTGGAGCCTTTGTTTGTGGAGAAGAAACAGCTTTGATTCAATCAATTGAAGGAAAACGAGGCATGCCGGTTTCTAAGCCACCATTCCCAGCTGTAAAAGGGGTATGGGGTAAACCAACCATTATTAATAATGTAGAAACATTAGCAAATGTTGCTCAGATTATTCGTAAAGGTGCTCCTTGGTTTCGCTCCATTGGTACACCAGATTCACCTGGTACAAAAGTCTTTGCCTTAGGTGGAAAGATTACGAATACGGGATTAGTTGAAATTCCAATGGGCACAACCCTTCGTGAAGTAATTTATGAAATTGGTGGCGGCTGTCCTAATAATAAAAACTTTAAAGCAGTTCAAACGGGTGGACCAAGTGGTGGTTGCCTTACCGAAAAAGATTTAGACACGCCAATTGATTTTGATAACCTAGTGAAAATGGGTTCAATGATGGGCAGTGGTGGAATGATTGTTCTAGATGAAGATAATTGTATGGTCGATGTAGCACGTTTCTATTTAGACTTTATTGTTGATGAATCTTGTGGAAAATGCACACCATGTCGAATTGGTACCAAACGTTTATTGGAATTGTTAATTGATATTTGTGAGGGTCGAGGAACGATGGAATCCCTGGATCAATTAGAAGCATTATCACTTACAATTAAAGATACGGCATTATGTGGATTGGGACAATCAGCACCAAATCCAGTTTTATCAACGTTAAAGAAATTCCATGATGAATACGTTGCTCATGTTGTTGATAAAAAATGCCCGGCGCATGTATGTAAGAAACTATTGTCTTATGAAATTGATCCAGACTTATGTCGTAAGTGTTCTCTTTGTGCTAAAGGCTGTCCGGTGGATGCCATTCATGGTGTTCCAGGTAAAGAAGCTTATAAAATTGATAGTGATAAATGTATTAAATGCGGAGCTTGTATCGATGCCTGTCACTTTAATGCAGTGAAATTAGGATAGGAGGAAAGCATATGACTATGGTACATTTAAAAATAAATGGACGTGAAATTGAAGCGCCCAAAGACAGTACAATCTTAGAAGCAGCACGGATCAATCAAATTGATATTCCAACTTTATGTTACTTAAAAAACATTACTGGAACCGGCGCTTGTCGTGTATGTCAAGTTGAAGTAAAAGGTGCACGTACTTTATGTGCAGCCTGTGTTTATCCGATTAATGAGGGAATGGAAGTATTGACGAATTCGAAGCGAGTAATGGATGCTCGTCGTGAAATTGTTGAATTAATCTTATCCAATCATAATCATGATTGTTTATCTTGTATTCGAAATCAAAATTGTGAACTACAAGCACTTGCTCAACAAGTTGGGGTAAGAACAGAGCACTTTAAAGGCGCTCAAACACCACCAACACTAGATGAAGTATCACCAGGGATTGTTCGTGATACAAGCAAATGTGTCCTTTGTGGAAGATGTGTAGAAACTTGTGAAAAGGTACAAGGTTTAGGTATTTTAAGTTTCATGGATCGTGGCTTTAAAACAAAAGTAGGTCCGGTATTTGATCGTAGTTTAGCGGATGTCAATTGTATGCAATGTGGACAATGTGTAAACGTATGTCCAGTGGGAGCTCTTCATGAAAAAGAAGAAATTGATGAGGTGATTATTGCCTTAAATGATCCTAAGAAACATGTAATTGTTCAAACTGCTCCGGCAATTCGTGCATCACTTGGTGAAGAATTTGGTTTACCAATTGGGACAAGAGTAACTGGTAAGATGGTAGCATGTTTAAAACAGATGGGTTTTGATCGCGTTTATGATACAAACTTCTCAGCTGACTTAACGATTATGGAAGAAGGTACGGAATTTCTTAACCGTGTTTCAAAAGGTGGAAAATTACCGATGATTACTTCATGTTCACCAGGTTGGATTAATTATTGTGAACATGAATATCCTGATTTATTAGATCATTTATCAACTTGTAAATCACCACATATGATGTTTGGGGCAATTCTTAAATCCTATTATGCGGAAAAGAAACAAATTGATCCAAAGGATATCTTTGTTGTATCAATCATGCCATGTGTTGCGAAAAAAGGTGAGAAAATTCGTCCTGAAAACAAGAGCCATGGTCTACAAGATGTGGATGCTGTACTTACAACTCGTGAACTAGGGCGTTTAATTAAAATGTATGGAATTGATTTTAATAAACAAATCGATGCAGCCTTTGATCAAGATATGTTTGGTGAATATAGCGGTGCTGGGGTTATCTTTGGTACAAGTGGTGGTGTTATGGAAGCTGCCCTTCGTACGGTAGTAGAAATCTTAGGTGGTAAAACACTCGATAAGCTTGAATTTGTGGCAGTTCGTGGGGTTGAGGGCTTAAAAGAAGCAAGCTTATGTGTCGCAGGAATCGATGTTAATGTGGCAGTTGCTCAATCCATGAGTGTTGCTAAACCACTTTTGGAAGAGATTCGTAATCATCAAAGTAAGTATCATTTCATTGAGATTATGGGTTGCCCAGGTGGCTGTATCAATGGTGGTGGCCAATCTTATGTACCAGCAAAGATTCGAAATAGTGATGTAAACTACAAACAATTACGAGCTAATGTTCTTTATGAAGAAGATGAAGCAATGCCAATTCGTAAATCACATGAAAATGCGCAGATACAAAGTTTATATAAAGAGTATCTCAAAGAACCATGTGGAGAAAAATCGCATCACTTGTTGCATACAACTTATACTAAAAAAGATAAATATAAGTAAGATATTGACACTGAATTAAGTTTCAGTGTCTTTTCTTACCTTTTTAGGTAAATAAAGTGATAATATCGTCATTTAAATGGAAAGTATCTTGTGTTATTGTATAATTATTAAAAGGAGTACAAGATATGAAGAAAAAAAGACATTTAAAAAAGAGCGCTATTATATCCCTAGCTGTGCTTGCTGGGTTATGTGTTTTAACGTTAATCTATTTTTTAGTGTTGAATAAAGAAGATCCTTATTTAAAGTTTCGAGGTTATCATAAAAATCATAAAGAAATCGGCAAAGTGGTTCATTTTGAATCCGATGATCAAGATTATTTTGAAGCATATACCTATCCTAAATTTAAAGAAGCAACGCTTAATAATGAAATAAAGGCTTATGTGAAAGAAATTAAAAAGGAAAAGAAAAAGGAAAACTATATCTACACCTTAGATTATGAAAGTAATAAAGTGTTTGATACTTATATAAGTTTATTATTCACGAAAAAGAGTTATAATGATAAACAAAAACTTTTAAATAAAGAAAGCTTTACAATGAATTACGATAAGAACCAAAAGAAATTATTAAAAATAAAAGATGTTTTACGTTCAAATTATAAATTCCAATTTGCTGATTTATTTAAAAATGGAAATCCAATGTTTCTTCTTCAAACTTCAGGAATTCGCTTTTATGATCATGAACAAGTAAAAGACTTAAATTATAATGATTTAAAATCATGGATGGCACTAAAGAATCCAAATATTCCAAGTATCGCAGGAGCTAGCATACCAGTTGATTCGATGGCAGAAATTGATCCAAATCGAGCCATGGTTGCCTTTACCTTTGATGATGGGCCGAATTCAAATACAACTGGCCAAGTTTTAGATGCATTTGCTAGAGAAAAAGGCAGTGCCACTTTCTTTATGCTAGGAAGTCGCGCTCTTAATAATCCAGAAATCGTAAAGCGAATGGTTAAAGAAGGGCATGAAATAGGTAATCATAGTATGTCCCATGCGAATCTTTCTAAGGGCGATGCGACTTTGATTAATAATGAATTCTTTCAAACACAAAATGTATTATATGAAATTAGTGGAAAAGAACCAAAGGCATTTCGACCACCTTATGGAGCCATTAGTGAATTGATGAAAACAATTATTCCTTTACCAATGACTTTATGGAGTGTCGATACCCTTGATTGGAAAACCCGTGATACGCCTTCGATTGTTCAAGCGGTAATGTCAAGAGTACAAGATGGTTCGATTATATTGTTACATGATATTTATGGAACAAGTGCCAATGCGATTGATCTTTTATTACCAAAACTAAAACAACAAGGTTATCAGTTTGTCACAATCGATGAATTAAATCGATATCGTCCCAAATAAGCATTTACAAGTATCAACGTTTCTGATATGATAAACATCAATAAGGGAGTAGTCAGCACTACCCTAGTGTGCGAACATGCCAACATACGCGAATAGAAATATTCTGGTTGTTCATTATGACGAGACTTATTAAAGGTTCATAACTTTTAATAGTCTCGTTTTTTTCTTATAAAAAGGGAAAGACTATAAAAGTAACACATTATAAGTGAGGTAGAAAGATGAAACCATTTTATCAAATGAGCAAAGAAGAAGTATTGAAACAACTAGAGGTTAGTAGCAATGGTTTAAGCAATGAAGAAGTAAAAATCCGTAATGAAAAATATGGAGCAAATGCATTAGAAGAAGAAAAGCAACAAGGCATGTTATCGATCTTTCTTTCTCAATTTAAAGATCTGTTAGTTATCATATTAATCATTGCGGCACTGGTATCTTTCGCAAGTGGTGAGAAAGAGAGTACAATTGTTATCTTGTTTGTAATCAGTGTCAATGCGATTTTAGGAACAGTTCAAACCATTAAAGCTCAAAAATCATTAGATTCTTTAAAGAAATTGGCAATTCCTAGAGCTCGTGTTGTTCGTAACAATGAAACCCTTGAAATTGATTCAAGTGAACTTACGGTTGGCGATATTTTATTACTTGAAGCAGGCGATGTGGTAGCGAGTGATGGCCGTATTATCTCAGCTCATTCCTTACAAGTGAATGAGAGTGCTTTGACGGGTGAAGCACTCAGTGTTGAAAAACACAGTAACATAATTGAAGGTCAATGTGGCATTGGGGATCAACTCAATATGGTATTCTCAAGTGGATTAGTTACCTATGGTCGAGCACAAGTAGTGATTACCGCGATAGGTATGAATAGTGAAATTGGCAAAATAGCACAATTGATGAATACAACCAAACAACGTAAAACACCATTACAACGAAGCTTGGATGAATTTTCTAAAAAGCTATCAATTGCGATCTTAATTATTTGTGTCATTGTCTTTGGCTTAAGCATTTATCAAGGTGTTGAAGCACTGGATGCTTTGATGTTTGCGGTTGCCTTAGCGGTGGCTGCTATTCCAGAAGCACTGGCATCGATTGTTACGATCGTACTTGCGATTGGAACCCAGAAAATGGCAAAAGAAAATGCGATTATTAAAAATATAAATTCAGTTGAATCACTCGGTAGTGTTTCCATTATCTGTTCCGATAAAACTGGAACACTAACTCAAAATAAAATGACTGCGCAACAAGTTTATCGTAATCATGAAATTGTTGATGCTTCCAGTTTAGATGAAAAACAATTATTGGATCGTCATTTGATGTTAGCTTTTGCTTTATGCAACGATTCAATTACAACCATTGATCAGCGATTAGGTGATCCTACGGAACTTGCTTTGGTTGATTTACTTGAACGATATTCAATTGATGAACTAGAAACAAGAGAAAAATATAAACGATTAGATGAGAACCCATTTGATAGTGAGCGTAAAGTTATGTCGACCTTACAATTCATTGATGATGAAAATACAATCCTTAGTAAAGGTGCTTGTGATGAATTATTAAAGAAATGTAAGTTCATTCAATGTAAAGATGAAATTCGTTTGATCAACGATCAAGATAAGGATAGGGTACTTGCGCAAAATACGGAATTTGCGAAAGAAGGCTTACGGGTATTAGGTTTTGCTTTTAAGAAAGTAAAACAGAGTCAATTAGAAATTGAAGATGAAAACGATTTAACGTTCTTAGGATTAATCTCCTTAATGGATCCACCACGGGTTGAAAGTGCGATGGCGGTAGCGGATTGTCGAGGCGCTAGCATCAAAGCAATTATGATTACTGGGGACCATAAAGTAACGGCAGTAAGTATTGCGAAACACATTGGCATTTATCAAGATGGTGATGAATGCATTGATGGAAGCGAACTTATGGCGATGAGTGAAGAAGAATTAAATACCCGCTTAGAACATATTAGCGTTTATGCCCGTGTTGCGCCGGAACATAAAATCAGAATTGTAAATGCATGGCAAAATAAGGGTCATGTTGTGGCGATGACAGGGGATGGGGTAAATGATGCTCCAGCGCTTAAAAAAGCCGATATTGGTATCGCAATGGGAATCACCGGAACGGAAGTATCAAAAGATGCTGCTAGTATGATTTTAACCGATGATAACTTCGCGACGATTGTTAAGGCAGTAGCGACTGGTCGTAATATTTATGCGAACATTCGCAATGCGATTAAATATTTATTATCAGGAAATTTATCGGGAATCATCTGTGTATTAGTAGCCTCTTTATTAGGAATGCAAGTACCATTCTTACCGGTTCATTTATTATTTATTAATTTAGTTACGGATTCACTTCCTGCCATTGCAATCGGTATGGAAAAAACCAAACATGATATTTTAAAAGAAAAACCACGTAGTATGAAAGAAGGAATACTAAATCGTTCGATGATGATTGAGATGGGCTTTGAAGGTATCTTAATTGCCATTGTAACGATGAGTGCTTATTTGATTGGATTGAAGATCTCTTATCCAATCGCAACTACCATGGCCTTTTCTACCCTTTGTTTATCACGTTTATTTCATGGCTTTAATTGTCGTAGTAAACAATCAATTTTCAAGATTGGTTTATTCTCAAATATGTATAGTATTTATGCCTTCATTGTTGGCTTTATCTTCTTAAATGCAATTCTATTAGTTCCACAACTTCATTCTTGGTTTTCAGTAACAACAATTACTTGGAATTCCATCTTTATGATTTATGGACTTGCATTGATTCCAACTATCTTGATTCAATTTATGAAAGTGATTCGTAAATAGTATAAAGAAAAGACAACTTCATTTACGAAGTTGTCTTTTAAGCTGTTGTTAAATCATGAATCCATTTTTTTGATTTTAAACGAGGAATACAAATACCTAGCTTCACAATTTCTTCAATTGTAACCATGGCGGCAACTATTTCCACATCAAAGTGGAAATACATCGCTCCAAGAAAGGCTAAAGGAACACCGATGAACCACATCGTGAAAGCTTCAATCTTTAAGGCGAATTTCGCATCTCCACCCCCACGGAAGATACCGACGATTAAGATAACGGTAAGGACACGAACGGGAGCCATAAAGGAGAAGATTCTTAAGATTAATATCGAACTATTATGAACTTGGGTTGATACATTAAAGATTGAGATAATCGAAGGTGCAAAGAAGATCATACTAATACCTAATAGAATACCTAATAAGAAAGCAAGAATCGTAAATTTGTAGGCATAAGCAATCGTGTTTTCTTTATTCTTAGCACCAATTTGATTCCCAATCATAACCAAAGCTGCACTTGACATTGAGAAGCATAAAACCATAAAGATATTTGTAATCGTGTTGGTAATTTGGGTTGCGGCAATGGCTTTGGTACCAATTTGGCCATAAGCCATCGTATAAAGAATTGTACCCATGCCCCAACAACCTTCATTTAATATGACGGGGATTACACTGCTTTGAATTTTAAGGAAGAATGCCTTGGTGAAGACAAAGTAATGGGACCATGTACCATATAAAATCGATGTTTTTCGTAACGAGAAGAAAAGTAGAATCACACACTCTAATATGCGGGCAATGGTAGTTGCTAAAGCAGCACCTTTCACGCCCATTGCAGGAATGGGGCCGTAACCAAAGATAAAGATGTAATTTAAGAAAGCATTACATAATATCGCAAGGAAGCTTACAATCATTGGTAAACGAGCATTTCCAGTACTTCTTAAGGCACTTGCAAAGACAACGGAAATAGCCGTAAAGATATAAGAGATACAAACAACATAGAGATATTGAACACTTAATTCAATTACATAGGTATCTTTTGTGAAGAGTGAAATAACACTACGCGGAAATAATAAGGCAACTAGAGTGAAGATTAAGCCAGCAATGCTTGCGGATATAACGCCAACACCAACTGTTTTATGGATATCTTCGACATCTTTTGCACCCCAATATTGTGAGATAAACATACTACAACCTGCGGATACACCGACAATGACTAAGTTATAAAGAAAGAAAAACTGATTGGCAATACCAACGGCAGCAATTTCGTTTTCTCCTAAAGCACCAATCATTAAGGTATCAACCATATTTAAGGATGAAACTAATAGATTTTGAATAATAATTGGTATGACTAATACAATCATTATTTTATAGAACTTTTTATCTTGAAATAAGGTAAGACATTGTTGTTTAAACATAAGTTGGTACTCCTTTCATAAAAAAAACCACTCTGATTTTTTTCAAAGTGGTGATCTCACTAATTTTAAGCAATGTAGTTATTCTATTCTAAAATCAGTCTTATTGTCAATTGTTATTTTTAATTTTAATTTATTTTTACTTTAAAAGATAAGCGAAATAACTTTTTTATTACTTGAATTCATGTTATATTTATATGGCTTAATGAGAGGTGTTTGAAATGAAAATTGGCTTTATATCGTTAGGTTGTAGTAAGAACCTAGTTGATTCAGAAAAGATGATGGGTATGTTAAGTAACAATCATCATGAATTTGTAAATGATCCAGCACAAGCAGAAGCAATTATTATTAATACTTGTGGTTTTATTAATTCAGCGAAAGAAGAAGCAATCGCAACCATTTTAAAGATGGCTAAATACAAAGAAAAGAATTGTAAGAAGTTAATTGTAGTAGGTTGTCTAGCACAGCGCTATAAACAAGCTTTAAAGGATGATATGCCTGAAATTGATGCAGTAATCGGTATTGATGAATATCCTCGTCTACACAAGATTCTAGGTACACTATTAAATGATGATAACTTAATATCTTATGGAAAGAGTGAACGTGCGGTTTCGAGTAAACCATGGACGGCTTATTTAAAGATTGCCGAAGGGTGTAGCAATTGTTGTACTTATTGTGCGATTCCTTTAATTCGTGGTGGAAATGTATCATTTCCAATGGAAGATTTAATCGAAGAAGCGAAAGAATTGGCAAAACGTGGAGTGAGAGAACTTGTTTTAATTGCCCAAGATACAACGAAATACGGAATGGATCTTTATGGCAAACATGCATTATTGCCTTTACTTCAAGAACTACAGAAAATAGATGGATTTCATTGGATTCGTATCTTATATATGTATCCAGATGAAATTGATGATGAATTAATAGTAGGAATGGCCAAATTAAATAAAGTATTACCTTATTTTGATATTCCGATGCAACATGGAAATGATGAAATGTTAGCATTAATGAATCGTCGTGGTAAGATTGAAGATGTAAAGAAAACAATTGATTTAATTCGTAAGACATTTAAATATCCAACGCTTCGAACAACGTTCATTGTAGGTTTTCCTCATGAAACAGAAGAAAAGTTTAATGACTTAATGGATTTTGTTAAGACGATTCATTGGGATCGATTGGGAGCTTTTCCTTATTCACTTGAAGAAGACACGCCTGCCTTTGATATGGGTGATCAAATAAGTGATGAAGTAAAAGCAAATCGTTTAGCAATTTTAATGCAGACACAAGAAGCGATTGCTTTAGCGAATACAAGTAAAATGATTGGTGAAGTGATTGAAGTATTAGTAGAATCACAAGATGGATTAAATGGTAAATATCGAGGTCGAGGTACTAGTAGTGCACCCGATGGCGTCGATGGAATGGTTATCTTTACATCCAATCGTGCCATTGAATTTGGTAGTTTTGTGAATGTGAAAATCATTGAAGCTCGCCCGCATGATTTTATTGGTGAAGAAATTGCTTAAAGGATTTCCACCATTGATTGGGGATAAGCCAACAATATTAATACTAGGATCGATGCCGAGTGTCACTTCGTTAGAAAAACAAGAATATTATGGCTTTGCTTATAATCGCTTTTGGCGCATTTTGGAACATACTTATGAATGTGAACTATCGAACTATGAAGAGAAACAACAATGTATTCTTAACCATCATTTAGGATTGTGGGATGTCATTGCTGAGTGTGAGCGAGAGGGTTCTTTAGATTCACACATTCGAAATGAAAAAGTGAACGATATTAAGGCAATCCTTAAAACTTATCCAAGTATCCAACGTATTATTTGTAATGGACGTAAAAGCTATGATTTGTATCAACATTATTTTATCGATGTTAAGATTGAGTGTTTATATTTACCAAGTACGAGTAACGCCAATCGTTCCATGAAAGAAAAAAAGATTTTTAATTTATGGAAAGATGCTTTAACTAAGGATTTACTTGATCATAAGTAAATCCTTTTATTCGACCTTTTTAGAATCTTTTGTAAGAATTAATGAGTCTTTTAGTCGAATGTTCTTAAATCTATTTCATTTTTATTTTACTCAATCGATAAACGCTTGTATTGATAGTCTTAATTGGAATTTCAATCTATAATATAAGTGTGGAGGATGAAAAATGAATAAAGCAATAAAGGTATTTATCATTGATGATAATGTAGAAGAATTAGCGATGATAAGGACCTGTTTCAATCATAATAAGATATATCAAGTAATGGGCAGTGCAAAATCAGGGGAACAAGGATTAAAAGCATTGAATCACATAAAACCAGATATATTAATATTGAATTTAATCATGGCAAATATGGATGGAATTCAAGTGTTAAAAGAATTAGAGAAAATGCGTTTGGAAGTACTTCATATTGTTTGTCTTACTTCTTTTATGAATGGCATCTTTGGCCAAGCGATGAATTATTATCAAGTAGATTATGTTTTAATGAAACCCTTTAAAATGGAACAATTGCTCGTGAAGTTAGATTTAATCTTTAAGTTAACAAAAGATTTACACCATTATAAAAAGAAATGTTTTAAACAAGAGAAACAAAATTATAGTTATAAAATAGAAGTAGAAATATTGATTACGAAAATTCTACATGAAATTGGCGTTCCAGCTAATTTAAAGGGCTATGCTTATTTGCGCACAGCTATTTTAGAGACTTTTTTTGATGATCATTATTTAGGTCAAGTAACAAAGACATTATATCCGGATATCGCATTAAAATATCAAAGTAGTGCAACCCGTGTAGAGCGATCCATTCGTCATGCGATTGAACTTGCTTGGGGACGAGGTAGGGTTAGCTTTATTGATGATATCTTTGCTTATACGATTGATGCGAATAAAGCAAAACCAACCAATTCTGAATTTATTGCGATGATTGTTGATTATATTAAAACGCATTATAAAAGGACAAATATCAATCAGCATAAAGATGATGAGAAGGTACTGTTATTTCCCGCTCAACCATATGAAAATGGTATTTCAATGCAAACGATATAAAAAAAAACACTCTCATGAGTGTAATAAATAAAATGGTGGTCCGCCTGGGGGTCGAACCCAGCACCCTTCGATTAAGAGTCGAATGCTCTAGCCAAATGAGCTAGCGGACCAAGATTGTTTGTTGCACTAACTTAGCGCTTGATTATTATAACATTTCTTACTTCTTCTTGTCTATACTAATAGGGATGAATTCTAATTATTTTTTAGAAAGCGTTTTAAGATTCGTAAAGTGAATTTAAGGGATGACTTTAAAATGGAATATAATTATCATTTGCGTTAGAAAAAGTTTGACAAATTAGCTAAACCCGATAAAATAGAGAAGTACTCTTGGAGAGTTGGCCGAGCGGTTTAAGGCACCATCTTGGAAAGGTGGCGTAGTGAAAGCTACCGTGAGTTCGAATCTCATGCTCTCCGCCATA
>JAVXTH010000001.1:0-45863 GCA_036642795.1 Erysipelotrichaceae bacterium | reverse complement strand
TCATGCTCTCCGCCATAAGATTATTTTAGTTTCTGGATGTTTCATTCATCTAGGAACTTTTTTTGATTGATTAATTATCATTCAGAGCATACTATATAGTTAAGGGTACCTAAAATAGATCTGTGTTTAATTGAAAGGGAAAGCATATGCGAAGAATAGTCTTATTATTACTATCAATCTTTTTATTAAGTGGATGTACGTATGTTAGTAACGATGAAAAGTTAAAGGAACAATATGTAAAGAATGATTTAAGTTTTCATTATGCACAAAAGCAATGTAATAAAAAAGAAAAAATAATCTATGATCAAATATATTTAGCTTTAATGCAACAGAAAAAAACCCTTCGTTGTGAAATCACTAAAAATATTGATTTTGTTTCTTTATATACAAACGTCTTAGATGACCATCCTAATATTTATTGGGCAGGTGATTTTACTTACCGTGATGAAAAATATAAAAAGAAAATAATTCGCTCGATTACGTTTCATTATACAAAGACAAAAAAACAAAGAAAACAATTAGATCAACAGTTGAAGCAAGTCAGTAATAAAATAATAAATGGTATGGCAAGTGATGCGAGTGATTATGATAAAGTTAAATATCTTTACGATTATATTATTGATCACACCGTATATGATAAGCAAAGCAAAGATAATCAAACGATTCTCAGTGTATTTATGAAAGGCAAATCAGTTTGTGCAGGCTATGCGAAAAGCATTCAGTATTTATGTAATCAAATGAACATTGATTGTCATTATATGCCTGGTGCTTCTAAAGTAAGTGGCTTTGCGAGTGAAAATAATGGTGCTCATGCTTGGAATATGGTGAAAATGGATGGAAATTATTATTATTTAGATGCTACCTTTGGTGATGATGAAGAAAATGATTTTCGTTATGCTTATTTCGCAATCAGCAGTAAAGAAATGCTTGAATTATATCAACCAAATTATGAGTATGAAGAAAGTATGGCAATCGATGATAATTACTTTGTGAAACAAGATGCTTATTTTGATTCTTATGATGAAGTGAAAATGACGCGTCTATTAGCAGAAGCAAAGTTAAAGGGTGAACATACGATTATGTTTAAGTGCAGCGATGAGGCAATCGCTTATCAATTAAAACAAATATTAATTGATGATTATCGCTTCTTTGAACTTGCGAAGCAGCAGGGAATTGATTTAGAAACCATTCATTATGTTGCGATTCCAAACGTTAATGTACTCGTGTTTATAATTTAAAGGAGGGAATAAGATGCGTGTTACCTATTTTGAACATAGTGGATTTTGTGTAGAAGGGGCTCATCATAACTTAATATTTGATTATATTAAGGGTGATATCAGCGAGCTAGATTCTAATAAACCAACTTATATTTTTGTTTCTCATGCTCATGGAGATCATTATAATCAAGATATCTTTAAGTTGTTTAAAGATTTTAAGCCAAGTTATATTATTTCGGATGATTGTCAAACACTTCACCAAGGGGTTCATTTTATGTCGGCAAATCAAACTTTATTATTGGATGATATAGAGATTTCAACCTTAAAATCAACCGATGAAGGTGTTGGCTTTTTAGTAAAACTTGAACAACTTTGTATTTTTCATGCAGGTGATTTAAATGATTGGAATTGGATGGATGAGAGTAGTGATGAAGAGAATGAGGAAATGCGACTTGCTTATCAACATGAAATCGATAAATTAAAAGATGAACCTATCAATCTTGCTTTTATTGTTTTAGATCCTCGTTTAAAACAAGCAGCAAGTTACGGACTTCAATATTTCATGAAGCAATGCCATGTAGATTATATTGTTCCGATGCATTGTTGGGACGATTATGAATTAATTAGGCAAGTGAGTGAAACTCTGGATCCACTCAATAAAATAATTAAAATAAAACACCACAACCAAGTATTCATGATTGATGAATCAACTATTTAGTTAGAGAAAAAGAATAAAACTATTCTTTTTTTTTAGGTATGCAATCAAGCACTACGTATCAGGTAGTATAAGGAGGTTATAGTATGGGAAGCTATCTAGGATATCTAGCGATTGCTGCAGGCATTGCAGCCATTGGTAAGATTTTGTTTAGTCCTCGCGGTCGTTTTTCCTTTGGTGGACTTAGCTTACGCTGGGGATAGAAAAGCATCATATTAATGAATGAAGTAGCATAGTCTTTACTGAGGTGATGGGTGTGGGAAATCGAAAATTGATTTATTTCTTTGCGCTGATACTTACCATTGTATTTACATCTTTCTATTATTTTGTCTTTGCGACTTTTTGTCAGCAAGTCAAAGGTGAAAGCCAACAACATTTGTATATGAATCAAGTTGGTTTATATCAAAAAGAAGAAAGTGTCATTAATATAATGGAACGATTAGAAGCGGCAGGATGTAAAGCATATCGAATGAAAAACGGTGATTTAACGGGTGTTGTAAGTGGGGTCAGCACGCTTAAAAAGGAAACCATAGCACAGCAAGAAAAATTGAATCAATTGAAAATGAACTTTTTATTAAAAAAGATAACAACAAAAGATTCAATGATTTCAAACGCTATTAAGAGTAAAGACTATGCTAATGCATTGGAGTTGATAAATGATGAAAGTAAAAGAAATGAGTGAAGCAGAACGGCCTCGTGAAAAAGCTATATTAAATGGAATTGAATCGATTTCAAATCGTGACTTATTAGCAATTATTATTCGTAGTGGGACTAAAGGCAGCAGTGCTATGCAATTAGCGGATCATATTCTAATGTTAGGTCATTCCTTATGTGATATCTTATCACTTGATATGAGCACGCTAACAACCATCAAAGGAATCAAAGAAACAAAGGCATTACAGATTTTGGCATGTTTTGAATTAAGTAAAAGAATTGCTTTTGATCAAAGCAAACAAGAAAGGATTCAAGTGAATCATCCTAAAGTGATTGTTGATTGGTTAAATAAAGAAATTGGGTTTTCATCACAAGAGCATTTTATTGTTATATTCTTAGATAATAAAAATCATATCATTTCATATAAAACACTATTCATCGGTTCTTTAAATGCCAGTGTAGTTCATCCTCGTGAAGTTTATAAAGAGGCAATTGAGAAAAAAGCCGCAAAGATAATGGTGGCTCATAATCATCCAAGTGGGGATCCTCAACCCAGTGAAAATGATATTATCACGACTAGATGTCTTAAAGAAACCGGGGATATTGTGGGAATTCCATTATTGGACCACATTATTGTCGGGAAAAATAATTACATAAGTTTTGCGCAAAAACTACTTATTGATTGAAGTTATTCAAGTTTGACTATATAATAAATAAGTAGCGATTGTGAAGGTGATTTGATGTCAAGATTTACTCGTTTCCAAAAAATAGTAATTGGCTTAATTGTGTTTTTCACATTATTCGGTTTCATAAGCAAAAGTATGCAAGATGGTAATCTTGTATCGAAACTTGGTTATGAGTCTTTTACAATGCTAAAATATTCATTAATTGATCATCCAATTGAAACATTAAAGAATTGGACCAGTGATTTTTCATCGCTTTGGAATGTTAAACATGAAAATGATTTGTTAAAAAAACAATTATCAAGCGAAAAGATGTATGAAGTTAGTAATCAAGAGTTAAAAAGACAAAACAAAGAATTACTAGCCTTAAATAAAATGGATGAGTCATTACCACAATATACAAAGATTAATGCAAAAGTAATGAAACGTGATGATTCAATGTGGAATGCACATATTGTTATCAATCGAGGATTGAAAGATAATATCAAGGAAAACATGGCAGTCATTTCTGAAAGTGGCTTAATTGGCAGTGTGGAAAGTGTGAATTTTAATACAAGCGTCGTAAAATTATTAACGAATGAAGATCGAAAAGAGAAGCTTAGCGTTAAAATTGCCATTAGCGATAGTGAAAGTAGTGAAGGTATTTTAGATTACTACGATAGTGATCAAGGTTGTTTTGTAGTCAAGTTATTTGTAAACAATGATAAAGTTAAGAAAAACATGAATGTAATTACATCCGGATTGGGTGGTAAATATCCAAGTGGTCTCTATGTAGGAAAAATCAAAAAAATAAGTGATCTCGATAATGAAATCGGGAAAAAACTATTAGTTACACCCGGTGCTGATTTTGCGAATTTTCATTATGTAAGTGTTATTAATCAGGTGGAGGAATAAATATGCGAGTCCATATTTTATTTGTTTTCGTCTGTACGATGATTGATGGTATCTTAATGGTTTTATTTCCTTCCAACTTTTTATTAACCCATTCAATTTTTATTCCTTGTTTAGGTTTTGCGGCAATGATTTTAACAATCCGTAAATTCAATTTACTCAATGCCTGTTTGTTTGCTTGTTGTTATGGAATGTTTTATGATTTCTTTTTCGCAAGAACCTTTATGCTATACATGATTATCTTCACGATTGTTTCAATCATCGTTTACTTTTGGAGTAAACATATGACGGATACGTTAATTGAATTATTAGTTTTAGTCGTTTCCACCATATTTGTGAAAGAATTTCTTGTGTTTAGTGTTATATCCTTACAACAACATACGTATATGACACTTTACGAGTGGTTTGTAAATCGTGAATTTATTACTTTAATCGGCAATGCAGTTCTTGTTATAATTGTTGTATTCTTGGGAAGAATAAAAGATGATTATCTTTTGATTAAAGATAAGAAAATTCGAAAAGAAGAACATTTGGAATGGGTTAAATTATTATCGAAACGATAAGAATAGAAGTAGATATTGGTTATCAAATTATTTGATAACCAATCTTTTTATGAATTGCGCTTTTATGAACCATTTTTGCGTAGTGGTAGTTTTTTTTATAAAAAAATGTTAAAATACCATAGAAAGTAGGTGAAACGAATGATTCGTAATGTTCTTAAGAAAATTGATGAAAAAATTTCGTTGCCTTTACTTACTAAAATTGGAGCTACTCTTTTAATCTTATACTTATTAAAAGCGACTACGACGGTTTGGGGAACTTGGGTATCGACGATTATTTCAATCATGGAACCCTTTATAATTGGTTTTGTCTTAGCTTATATTATTTCACCTTTGATTGAGTATCTTCAAAAAAAAGGTGTGCCAAAGAACATTTCAATTGTTATTTTTTGGTTGGTTGTAATTGCTGTATTTTCACTTTTGATTTTAGTATTATTACCAATTATTTATGATAAAATTGTTGCCTTTCTAGGTTCGCTTGTCGATGGAGTTCGTTGGGTAAATATTAAACTTAATGAATTTATTCATCCGAAAGAAGAAATAACGATTATTGATAGTTTATCAGCTACCATTATTAAGTTCTTACAATCCTATGAAAATTGGTTGCCAGGTTTTGTTTCATCACTACCAGGCTTTATGAATACATTTTTAAATGTATTCACAACTACTTTATTTTCAATTATCATTGCTATTTATATGTTATTTGATTTTGATCGAATCAAGGTTAATATTAAAAAAATTACCCATTTCATATCAGATAAAAATGAATTATATTTAAGTCGTATTAATGAAGATGTAAGTGTATATATTAAATCATTATTGATCTTAATGTTCATTAAATTTATTGAATATTCATTGTTTTATTATTTAATCGGTCATCAAGACTGGTTGATTGTAGCAATTTTAACGGCCATAGGAGTTATGGTTCCTTATCTTGGAGGAACGATTGCGAATGGAATTGCCATTTTAACGGCTTTAACCTTACCGCCGATTCGAATTTTCTTCTTACTCGTTGGAATTGTTGTTTTATCAAATATAGATGCTTATGTAATTTCACCACTCATTCATAAGAAACGTAGTTATTTAGGACCACTTACTACTTTGTTTGCGGTGTTTGCGGGTGGCGTTATTTATGGGGCAGTTGGAATCATGGTTTCGGTTCCCTTGGCAATCGCAATTCGTTCAGCCTTTTATGTTCATGCGCAAATCATAGATCCCAATAAGGAAGCTTAAGATGAAGGAAACTTCATCTTTTTTTAACTTCTATATTAATATAGGATGCATATATTAAGTATGGGAGGATAATATATGAATGACATGAATCATATTCGTAAAAGAATTCATAATCGTAAATATCAAAAAGAAACGAAGCATAAAACGCATCATTTTTTTAATTTCTTATATCGTTCAACACTTTTAATCATGATTATGGCAATCCTAGCATTAGGGTATGGGATTAATGAAAAAGTTGGCTTTATAAATTTAAAAAAAGTAGGAATCAATCTGAATATAAATAAAATTAGTTCTTGGCTTCCTTTTGAAGATTGGTTTACTTTGAAAGATGAGAGTGTATCGAGTAAACCTTCTTATACATTATTGAAAGATCGCTCGTATACCAATGGAACGAATTCTGTTTATGCCTTATTGAATGGTGTAATTATTCATATTCAAAAAGACAAAGAAAACCATTACTTAGTTTCTGTTGCTCATGACAATGGGGTTATCGCAACTTATGGAAATCTATTAAGTTGTGATTCAAAAGTTAATGAAAGAATTATGAAAGATGATATCATCGGTTCTTTTCATGAGCATATAACATTGGATTTAATTAAAGATAAAAAAGTAATTACGCTTGAACATGCATTATCTTCCTAAAGTTCGAATTTCATTTATTTGGTTGCCCTTTATCGTATTGGCATACGATCATCATAGTTTGTTGATTGTTTTATTTATTTTTTTAATGTTAGCATTTCATGAAGCTGCTCATTTGATTATTGCCCATTATTTTAAGTATGAAATATCTTCGATTATGATTTATCCCTTTGGTATTGGAGCTCAAATTGAACGGATTGGCTGGGGTAATGTTTACCATGAAGGTGCGATCTTAATTAGTGGCCCATTGATGCATTTAATCTTTCCCTGCTTTTTTTTGTTATTAAAGCAAATGAATTTGATATCAAATAATTTTTTTGATTATTTATTAAACTTAAATCTTTCAATTGTAGTTTTCAATCTATTACCAATATATCCACTGGATGGAGGACGAATCCTATCTTCTTTTCTACATTTACTGTTTCCTTTTAAGATAGCGCAAAACTTAACCTTTGCTTTTTCAAGTTTGGCAATCTGTTTCTTTTATTGTTTTTTTATGAAACATACCATTGCTTCACTTTTGGTGATGATCTTTTTATTCATACAAATCTTGATTGCCTTTAAACAGCGTAAGATAATGAAAAGACAATTCTATTTATATCGTCGTTATCATCCCGTTACTTATGCTCTTTATGCTCATGAATATCAAGATATTTATCGACAAAGATATAATTTAATTCATTATCATCAGCTTTGGCTAAAAGAAGAAGATTGGCTTGCTTATTATTTAGATCATAATGAAAAAACGAAAGCGAACCACTTTACAATCTTATAGGGATTAAAACTTGGACACTATCTTAAATAAGTAGGTTGTTCCCATAAATTTATGGTATAATTTATGCGCAAGGAGGAAAGATTATGAAAAAGAAACTCTTACTCGTGGCGCTTTTAAGCATTTCATTATTAAGTGCTTGTAGTCCTAGTAAACCAAAAATATGTTCTAATGTATATCCCATTCATTATTTAATAACTCAAATAGGCGGAGATTATGTTGATACCTGTACGATATCGGATAATACCATCATTCAAAGAGCTCAAATTACCAAGGATTTTGAAAAACAATTAGATGCAGCGGATGCCTTATTCTACATTGGGGGATTAGCTCCTTATATGGAACTATACTTAGATGATATTCGTTCGACAAATGTAAATATGGTTGATTTAGGGACACGAAGTTTTATTTATAAATTTAAACGATATACAACTACAAATATAAGTGGTAGCGATGTTACAAATGAAACTCCTTATTATGAAGGGGAAGTCTTTGCTAACTTAGATGTATACAATAAAGATCCGATGATCTGGTTGGATCCGATTGCAATGACCTCAATGGGCTCTACGATTCGTGATTATTTTATTAAAGAATATCCAGAGTATACCAAAGTCTTTGAAGATAATTATGATAAGCTAGAATATGATTTAGCTCGTTTAGATAGTGAATTTCAAGGATTAAAGAATAATAAAAAACCAATTCAAATTGTCACTATGACGCCAAGCTTTGGTTATTGGCAAAAGCCTTATGGAATTCAAATCTACCCAATCGTCTTATCGAAGTTTGGGGCCTTACCAGGGGATGCACAGTTGAAAGAAATCAAACAACGGATTATAAGTGATGGAGTTCGCTACATTGCTTACGAAGAAAATATGCCGGATGATATGAAGGCTCTTTATGAACAAATAAAATCAGAACTTGGTTTAATCAGCGTTAACTTATCAAATATTTCCTCGATAACAAATAATGATATTAAAGCAAATAAGAATTATTTATCCATTATGTATGAGAATTTGAATAGCTTAGAATCGATTGAACGTTAAAAAAAAGGCCTAGGCCTTTTTTATTTACTTTCATCTTCTTCATGAAGTTCCAATTGATCCATTATATCGGGAGCATTGATCACTTCATAGTCGGGTAAGATAGCTCCTTGAATAAATAGTTTAATGTTTTGATAAACTTCCCAGTTTACTTTTTGATCCATCAGTAATCGATGGTGACCACCATGGAAGATCAATAAACGTTTGCGATCATGTTTAATCTTTTCAAAGGCTTGCATACTACTCTTTAAGGATATAACTTCATCTTCATCACCATGAAGGATTAAGACCGGGCATTCCACAAAGGCAATGTATTTTTTAAGCGATTTTACGGTTTCCCCAAAGGCCGCAAAAAAGGATTTTGGTAATTCTTTATATTTCTTTTCCTTTTTATCGGTTCCTAAAAAAGAAGTGGCACTTTTGGTGATCATACTTGTGATATTTTCAACATTTACATAACTGAAAGCAGGGGCAATTAACACAAGTCGATGAATCGGACAGGTCGCTGCAAGATAGGCAGCAATAACACCACCCATGGAAAAACCTACAAGATCAATTTGATAATCATTTAATACATAACGATCAACAACTTCTTTGGCACGATTCACCCATTTCATCCAATCACAATCTTGTTCATTATCAATATCAAACAAATCAAATTGAATCACTTCAAAGCCATCTTTTTTACCCCAGTTAGCTAAATTATCCAATTCGTGTTTACGTCTGCGTCCATAACCATGAACAGCGATGATCACGTGTTTTTCTTTTGGCTCATTTTGGCTCACGCGTTTGCTGAGACCTTGCACATAGTCTTTTAATCTTTCTAACACTCGCTTCACCTCCCGGAATTGTATGTTTATTATATCACAGGAACTCCTTAAGCATAAAAAAAAATAGTGTTTTTGCTCGCTTTGTCATATAATAAGAATACACGAACTTCTAACGGGAGATAATAATGCCTAAATATCAAAAAAAAGCAACCTTACTCATACGCAATATCCATAAGCTGTATACGATGGATGCAATTGCTACGAATAATACATGTGAAGGTTTAATCCTTGAACATGCTTTTTTAGCGGTTCATCATGATTATATATTAGCTATTGGTAAGGGTGATCCTACAATCTATATTGATTCAGATACTAAAATAATCGAAGCGGATAATCTAATCATCGTGCCCGGCTTTATTGATATGGGTGTTGTCTTTCCCACTATGGTATACTTCAAAGAACAGCGTGAGTATTTATTAAAGCTGCGCCATCATCTTCATTGTTTAAGTAAGAGTGGCGTAACTACGGTGCGCTCCTTAATTAATAGCGAGGAAGTTATTGATGAAGCACACAGGGAATTACTCACACAACGATTGGGTAAATGGCTACAAATTCGTTTGCTTCATGATGTAATAACACGTAAAGATCTAATTGAAAATAAAGAGGTAGCTTGTATTAACCCATGGGAAGATAAAACGATTGCTGCACAACCATTCACTTTGGCAACGGGGGATTTGCACTGTGATGATCTTTTATTATGCGCTCGTTTACTATATCGACAAGGTATTTTGGCTAGCTCATTATTAAAAGGATTAACCATTGATGCAGCCCGAGTATTAAACATGCAAGAAATCGGAGTATTAAAACAAAATAATCAAGCTGATTTCTTATTAATTCAAGCAAATGATATCGATGAATTATTTCAACATATGGGTTCTTCAACAATCTTAAGTGTTTATAAAGCAGGCATTTTAGTCAACCATTACAAAAACTAGTTCGGTTGTGTTTTTATGACAAATTATGCATGGTTTAAAACATATAATATAGAAACTGTGGGGAGTGAAACTATGGAACTATTAAGAATTGATAAGAATAAGAAAACAAAGATTCAATTAACAAAAGATTATCGACCAAATCCAGCAATGGTAAATGAGTTTCAAACAATGTTTTTTACCTTAAAACTTAATCATATAGAAATTGTTGATCATGAACTGAATGATTTTGTAATTGATGATATAGCACAATATTTAATTTTAGATGTAAGTATTCATAATATAACAAATGAAATATTGAGTATGTTTAAATATGATTTTTTATTAAGCTTTGATTCAGAAGAAGCTTATGAACCAGAAGAATATTTTGAAGCATTCAATCAATTAGAAAATGAATATGCTTTAAAACCAAATGAGACAAAGCGTGGTCGAATCATTTATATTATTGGGAAAAGCGCTAAAAAAATTATGTTTCGCTTTACGGAATACTTTGATGATGATAGTGAAGGTAAAACGTATCGTTTAAAATATGATATTAAATAAGGAGTTCTTTTAGACTTGAATTGGAATTCGTATTTCAGTGATGTATTCATTGCTATCAATGACAGAATATAAATCAGAGATATTAAGCTCATAACTCGGTCCTATGATTTTATAATCATGCTGCTTAATATAATCAAACAATTTTTGATAAGGCTCCTTAAACTGCTCGTATGTGCCCTTAAAATAGATGGTAGCATAAGTAGCTGCTTCAATGCGATGATAATAGGGGTCTTTTAATGGTTTATCAACAAAGGTGAAAATGGTTTGATTACAAAAAAACTTCGCTTCTTTTAAAAAGGATTCTTTAATCGTAGTACCTACTTGATAATTAAATATATAATTCTTTTTTTTCATATATTGCATTAGTTTTTTAATCGCAATATCTAATTGAGCTAAGTTACCTGGTTCTTCCATTGACATTTCGATTGTATGAAGTAGGGGATGTTTTGATAGAAAAACAATGTTCTCTTTGTCATTACTTTCTTTATAGTCTTGAAAGACAAGTAATTTATTTTTAACTTTGGTTTGTATTTGTTTCAATGATTTAATTTTTTTATCAAGTTGTTCCTCTTGTTTTTCAAATAAAGCGATGCTTTCTTTTATATTACGATGCAACAAATAAGTTTTAATTTGATTTAAAGGAACACCAATTTCTTTTAATAATAAAATAACATCCAAGGTTGCGAATTCTTCCATCGTATAATAACGATACCCATTGTTAGGATCATAATGATGGGGTTTTAATATACCAATGCGATCATAATAGATTAATGTTTGTTTGCTGATCCCATGTATTTTAGCGGTTTCTCCAATCGAATAGATTACTAACATATTCATCCTACTTTCTCTTGACATTATAGTTACTATATCCTTTATTATAATAAATAGAATTTAAAAAGCAAGTTAGAAAGGGGGACAACCATTTGCAATCAATGTTCAGTGAGAGTTGGAGTTATAAAAGATTCATCAAATTTGTAATACCATCAATCTTAACCATGGCTTGTGTTTCCTTTTATTCGGTCGTGGATAGTTTCTTTGTTGCCAATTATGTTTCTACCAATGCTATGGCATCAGTTAATATTGTTTTACCTTATACTAATTTAGTTTGGGGCATTGCGGTTATGTTAGCAACTGGTTCTAGTGCAATTGTCGGTATGAAAATGGGGGAAAAGAAACAAAAAGAAGCAAACCAAAAATTTTCACTTATGACCCTTTTCTTATTAATATTCGCATCCATCCTAGCGATCATCTGTTTATTCTTTATCGATGAGATTGTGTATTTACTTGGAACGAGTGCTGTGTTATTTGCGGATGCGAAAATATACATTTTCTTTTTAATCGTCACTTCACCAATTTTAATGATTAAATTATATTTTGAATACTATGTCCGCTTAGATGGAAAGCCTCAATTAGCATTGCTGATGTCGGTGGTTGGTTTAATCCTTAATATCATCTTTGATTATGTTAGTGTTGTGCATATGAATCTAGGTGTTTTAGGAGCCTCTTTATCAACTGCCTTATCGATTGCAGTATCTTCAATTGTTGGCTTTTATTATTTCACCTTTGGGAAAAGTCATTTGAAATTCGCAAAGTTTAAAATCGATTTTGCTTTTATCCTACGTTCCATGTTGAATGGCTTAGGAGAAATGTTAACTGAAATGAGCAGTGGAATTGTTGTGATATTATTTAATATTTCGATTATGATGCAGGCAGGAGAAGATGGCGTTGCGGCAATGGGTGTTATCATGAACATCTATTATTTCTTTATTTCTATTTATATGGGAATATCGAGTGGCATGCAACCGGTATTATCTTATAATTATGGGGCAGTAAATAAAAAGAAAATGAAAGAAATGTTGAGACAATGCTTCGTAAGTATTTTGGTAGCATCGGGCTTAGTGTTTATCTTTTCGCAATTATTTGGGAATCTAATTATTGAGTGGTATGTTTCAGGAAACCACCATGTGATTGCTTTGGCAGAACATGGAAATCGTTTGTTTTCATTTTGTTATTTATTTATTGGCTTTAATATTCTTGTATCAGGAATCTATACAGCGATTGGAAAAGGCAAAGTAGCGGCCTTACTTTCGTTATCTCGCTGTGTTTTATTTGTAATCATCGTTTTAAAGTTTTTACCTGACATCATTGGAATTGATGGAATATGGCTTGCGATTCCCATTTCTGAGTTAGCTACGATCTTATTATCACTTTTCTTTTTAGTAGAATTTAAAAAGAATTATTTTGATTCATTACTAAACAATTAAATCAAATGAGGAATAACTTGTCATTCAATGCTTAATTATGCTATACTCGTTTAAGATATTTAAACATTTTGGAGGACTTTTATGAACGATTTGAAAAAGCATTTTTCTCAATATATCAAGTATCTTAAAACAAGTAAAAGCTTAATGGCAGCAGCTATCATTGCGTGTTTAATTGTTATAACTGGCATTTATAACATCATGCAATTTCAAAGCTATTTCCCATTTCGTTATACAATAATTGTTGGCGTAATTTCAATATTATTAATTAGTTTGGCATTCTTATTAACTCTTAAAGGAGGAAAAGTTGCTTTAATTTATAATATTATCGTTGCGATATTATTTAGTGTTATTTCGATTGGAGCAGGTAGAATTGCTAGTTTTAGTGATCATATCTTAAATAATCGTGAAAGTGAATTAATGCAAATTGTTGTTTTAAAGAAATCTAATATCACCAAAGAAGATGATTTCTCTAAATTAAAAATTGGTTATGTGACAAGTGATACGTATGGTACAAAGTTTGCGAAAGAAGTAATGGTAGATGAAGATAAAGCAAATGTGAAAAAAGCTGATTATAAAACATATGAAGATTTATACCAAGCTTTATTAGATAAGAAAGTTGATATGATGCCTATTTCTTCTTATGGTCAAAGCCGTTTAAAAGAAAAAAGCTTAGAATATCAAAAGACAACGAAAGTTCTTTTTGAAAAGCAACGTAATTTAGAATCCGTAGCAAGTGGAAACAAAGACTTAACAAAAGATCCCTTTGTTATGTTTGTCAGTGGTGTTGATTTAACATCGGGTGATATTACATCAACCGGAAGTAGTGATGTGAATATCTTAATGAGTGTCAATCCACGAACAAAAAAAGTAATGATGCAATCGATTCCTCGTGATTTATGGAGTGAAATACCATGTAATGGAAATCGTCATACAAAACTTACTTATGCTGGAGCAACCGGTGGTGTCAATTGTTCTATCTTAGCGATTCAAAATTATTTTGATGTGAAGATTGATTATTTCGCAAAGATCAACTTTGATGGCGTTCGTAATTTAGTCGATGCGATGGGTGGTATCAGTGTTTATAGTGATGCATCTTATTGTGAAAGCGGTGTTTGCTTTGTCGAAGGACAAAATGAAGTAGATGGTGAAAATGCCTTAATGTTTTCTAGAATTCGTCATGTGCTTGCCAAAGGCGATGTAGCACGTGGAATTCATCAAATGGAAGTAATTCGTGGTGTCATTAATAAGTTCTTGGAAAATCCAAGTATGGATTATTTGAATTCTTTAATGGGTGTTGTGGAATCAAACTTTACAACAAACTTAGAACGTAATGATTTAATGGAAGCATTGCAATTATTATTATCGATGCAAGAAGCTATTTCTAATATGGATTCTTATTCTATCGATGGAGCATTTAAATGGAATAATGATGAAATAAGTGGCGAATATTTATATTACTATTATCCAAATAAAGGTGAAACACAAGCGGTTCATGATCGCATTACCAATATTTTAAAGGGTAAATAGTATATGAAAATTGTTTCATGAAAATAATTGTTGACGGATTATCAGATTAAGCGTATGATAGATATTATAAAAATAACGTTGAAAAGAAGAGTAAATAGGGAAGCTTTTATAGAGAGTTCTTCAAAGGTGAAAGAAGAATAAAGATCGGTACCTGTTGAAAATGGTCTTGGAGTTGCGTGATTGAGGCAAGGATTGCTTAGATCATGACGGGAGCGCCCGTTATAGCGATAAAGTATAATCTGTTGATACAGACGTACTTGATGAGATTGATATTGTGAGATATCAATAAACTTAGGTGGTAACACGAAACGTTTAGCTTTCGTCCTTGTTAGGATGAGAGCTTTTTTGTTTATATGGAGGTAAGGATATGAAAAACTTAGCACATTATAAAATGAGTCGAATGTGTAAAATACGGGAGGAAGTTAAATGATTACATTAGAACATGTTTCAAAAACATTTGATACAGCGTCAGGAGATGTACATGCAGTTAAGGATGTTAATCTACAAATAGAAGCACAAGAAATCTATGGAATTATCGGTTTCTCAGGGGCAGGTAAATCAACCTTAGTTCGTTGTATCAATTTATTAGAGCGACCAAATGAGGGTAAAGTAATTGTGGATGGTAAAGATTTATTAAGTTTAAGTGAAAAAGAACTTAGAAGTGTAAGAAAAAAGATTGGAATGATCTTTCAACATTTTAACTTAATGAAAGCCAGGACAGTCTATCAAAATATTGCTTTCCCACTTAAAGGTAGTGGCTTATCAAAAGATGAAATGGATAAAAAGATAATGTCATTGTTAGATTTGGTTGATTTAAGAGATAAAAAAGATGCTTACCCATCTCAATTATCTGGAGGTCAAAAACAGCGTGTAGCAATCGCGCGAGCATTAGCAAATGAACCAAGTGTATTGTTGTGTGATGAAGCAACCAGTGCTTTGGATCCACAAACAACACAATCGATCTTAAAACTATTGAAGGAAGTAAACGAAAAATTAGGCTTAACGATTGTCCTAATTACTCATGAAATGGCAGTTGTGAAAGATATTTGTCATAAAGTTGCGATTATGGAAGAGGGAAGAGTAGTTGAACAAGGTAACATTGTTGAAGTATTCTCAAATCCACAACATAAAGTAACGCAAGATTTCATTGATACAACTTCATCAATTTCTAAGATATATGATTTAGTTGAGGCACATAGTGATATTTGTCATTTAGAAAAAGGCGAGGTATTAGCCTTACTAAAATACAATGCATCGAATGCATCGCAAGCACTTATTTCAAAAGTATCAAGAGAGTTTAAAGTAAATATAAGTATTATCTTTGGTAATATTGAAGTAATTCAAAATTCACCAATCGGTGAATTAGTTGTTATTATTAGTGGAAGTGAAACAGGAATTGAGGAAGCAATGAAACAATTAAGAACTCAAAAAGTACAAGTGGAGGTGATTCAATCATGTTAGATTTCTTTAATCAAATGATGCCAAATGTGATGAATATCCTATCCGAGATACCAGGAAGTATTGCGGTTACCATTGTTATGCTAGTTGTAGCAGGGTTTATCTCCTTTGTATTTGGCTTATTATTAGGTGTCTTGATGATTGCCACAAAAAAAGGTGGCGTTTATGAAAACCGAATGATATTCTCGCTATTTGATAAACTAATTAACTTATTTCGAGCGATTCCCTTTATTATCTTGATTCCAATTATTATGCCACTTACTAGAGCCTTATTAGGAACTAGTATTGGGGTAAAGGGAGCGATTCCAGTCTTGGTAGTAGGAACGATTCCTTTCTTTGCCCGCCAAATTGAGAGTGCTTTATCCGAAGTAGATCATGGTTTAATTGAAGCAAGTCAAGCAATGGGATCTTCACCTATGGAAATTATTACCCGTGTCTATTTAAAGGAAAGCATTCCAGGTATTGTACGAGCTACAACGATTACGTTAATCTCTCTCCTTGGTTTAATTGCCATTGTTGGAACATTAGGGGCCGGAGGACTAGGTGATTTAGCAATTCGTTTAGGTTACAATCGTAACATGGTTGATGTTACCTATGTTATGGTATTCTTTATCTTAATTATTATTAGTATTGTACAAATGTTAGGTGATTTTATTATTAGAAAGACAACACATTAAAATGGAGGAAATTAAAATGAAAAAATTATTAACTGGAGTATTAGCGTTAACCCTATGTTTGGGAGTTGCCGGATGTGGCAAAAGCGACGAGAAAAAAGACGATAACACAATTACAATAGGTTGTACAACCGCACCTCATGGTGTCATCTTAAAACATGTTAAAGATGATTTAAAAGAAGCAGGGTATGAATTAAAAATTAAAGAATTTGCCGATTATCAAGTAATTAATGATGCACTTGCGGATGGTAGTTTGGATGCGAACTTCTTTCAACATCAACCATATTTAGATGGTTTTAATGAAGATAAGGGGCAAGATCTAGTATCAGTGGGTTCAATTCACTTTGAACCATTAGGCATCTATGCCGATGATCCAAAAGGTAAAACAACATTAACTGTTGATGATTTTGCGGATGGGGATAAAATTGCTGTTCCCAATGATGCAACCAATGAAGCGCGTGCTTTATTATTACTAGAAAAAAGTGGCGTTATCACGTTAAAGAAAGATGCTGGAGTTAAAGCAACAAAACTTGATATTGAAACTTATCATAAAAAAATTGAAATCACTGAATTAGATGCAGCTAAAATCCCAAGTTCTTTACCGGATGTTAAGTATGCAATTGTTAATGGTAACTTTGCTTTAGATTCTAAAATTACCGATAAATGTATCTTAACTGAAGATAAAGATGATGTTGCAGCTAAAACATATGCAAATGTGATCGCGGTTAAGAAAGATGATAAAGATAACAAAGGAATTAAAGCTTTAGTTAAAATTCTAAAGAATGATAAAACAAAAGAATTTATCAATAAAGAATTTAAAGGAATTGTAGTACCAGCTAAATAGTTCAAAAATCTTCTTGAAGAAAGCGGATAACATGCTTAAGTTATCTTGCATCCTCAAGGAGATTTTTTTATGGAATATTATTTCATTCCACTTATATTTAAGATGATTTTGCTTCTTTTTGATGATTAGAGTGGTTTTCATTCCATAAAAACAGTATAATAAGGCTATAGTTTATGGAGGTAAGTAATGGGAAAAGTCAAAAAGTTTATAAAAGAAAATGTTGTCTTTGTATCATTGCTATCACTTATTGTGTTTATAACAATTGGCTTAGGGACATTTTATGTACTCAGCCAAAAAAATCTAGGAACCATTTTATCAGAGCTAAATGATGATCAAGATAGTATAAAGGATGAAGTGAAAAACAATCAAACCTATGTAGAGAGTTTTAATGGTGATTTTAATAGTGAAGATTGTGTTATGTTGAATTGGTCGATTCATGAAAATGAAAAAGACAAAGTTATTAAAGTTGATTTATACCATGAAAAGAACTTAATTGCGAATGTGACAAATTTAAACTCTTATCAATTGATGCTCAATGTTTATCAATATCCAACCGGTAAGAATAACTTTAGTTTGCAAGTCTATTTAGAAAACGAAAAAACCGTGACAAAGAAGTTATCGGTCAATATTGATGAAGTATTTAATACCAGTTTTTCAAGTGAAAATGTTGAGGGCGGTGTCTTAGTAAAAATCAATTACAAATATGGAGTTAATAATGATGTTGGTATTCCAAATATTAACTTGTCTGATTTTCAAGGAAATACCTTTGATATCACCTATAAAGAAACTAAGGTGATAAATCAAGAGGGAGCTTATGGTGAAGCATTTACTTCTTATTTCTTTGATACCACAAAATTAAAACCAGGTACTTATGACTACAATGTTCGATTTATTTTTAAGAAAGTATCGTTGAGCTTTGATTCACGAGTGAATGTCGTTGTTAAAGATGAAACAATTAAACCAGAAGAAAAGGATGAACCAAAAGTTGAAGGTGGAGAAAATGAAACACCGGAAATTCCTAAGGATGAGCGTTTAAAGGAAAAGTAGCAAAGTCCATTTGCTACTTTTTATAATTTGCTTCGATAAGAATTAAAATGTGTTAAAATAGAGAAAAGAGGGATGCAAATGAAACTATTACATACATCGGATTGGCATTTAGGAATTTGTTTACATCGCTATTCATTGATCGAAGATCAACGTATCATGATCTTACAACTTGCGGATATTATTCGTGAACAAAAGGTTGATGTGATGATGATTTCAGGTGATATTTTTGATAATGCAATCGCATCACAAGAAGCAATTTCATTATTCGATGAAGCGATGGATTTATTTTGTAATACGCTTAAAATCAAGGTTATTATATGTGCTGGTAATCATGATTCAAGTGTTCGCTTACAAGTCAATCATTCTTTATTAGCTCATCATGGGCTATATATAAAGGGAAAATTAGAGGAAAAGATTGAACCAATTGTTATCGATGATTGTGAGTTTTATGCAATTCCTTTTGTTCATCGTAAAACAATTGATTTAATTACTGATGAAACTTCATCTTCTTATGAAGATGCTTTTAAGCATTTAATTGATTTACTAAAAAAACAATTTAATCCTAATAAAAAACATATTCTCTTAGCTCATACCTTTGTTATGAACGCTCAAATATGCGATTCAGATCGTTATGTTATGGTGGGTGGTAGTGATGGTATTAGTAAAGATGTATTTAGCGGTTTTGATTATGTAGCCTTAGGTCATCTTCATCGCCCCCAAAAACTAAGTGACACGATTGTCTATAGTGGCTCACCACTTGCTTATTCCTTTTCGGAAGTAGATCAAGAAAAGCGTGTCATCCTCATCGATACAAAGAATATGAAACAAAAAGAAATAGCGCTTAAACCACTTCATAAATTAAGTATATTAAAAGGAACCTATGAAGAAGTAAGCGAACAGATGAAACAAAGCAATGAACGAGATGATTATATGAAAATTGAATTGACAAATGGGACGATGAACTATGAATGTCTTCAATATTTCAAAGAATATTATGAACATCTATTAGTGATTACAACTCCTAGTTTTAAAGATAGTGAAAGTAAAACAACTTTAAATACCGATGAAATGGAACAACTTAGTCAAGATGATATTTTAAAACAATATTTTATGGATTATTATCATCGAGAGTTAGATAAAGAAGAAATAACTTGGTTTCATGAAGCGAAAGAATTGCTGGAAAGTGAGGAAGATAAATGATTCCTTTAAAACTATCCTTTCAAGGATTTGGTCCTTATGTGAAAAAACAGAACATCGATTTTGAAAGCTTAAGAAAACACAAACTCTTTTTAATCTATGGTGAAACAGGAGCAGGGAAAACGGTCATTCTAGATGCGATGAGTTATGCTTTGTATGGGAAAAGTAGTGGTTCTTCCCGTGGTGATTTTGAGAGCATGCGCTGTCGTTTTGCACCCGATGATCTGCCAACGGAAATATCGTTCACTTTTGAAATCGATGATCATATTTACTGCTTTAAAAGATCGACTAGTGTAAGAGTTAATCGTAAGAAAGAACAAGTTTACGCAACTAAAATAGATGCTGGTGAAATGATTGATGCACAATTTCATCCTTTTTATGAGAATCCAAAGTTAAAAAACATTGAAGAAAAAGCAATTTCTTTATTACATTTAACCCATGATCAATTCGCAAGTGTTATTATGCTACCACAAGGTCAATTTGAAAACTTTTTAATTGCCGATAGTGAAAGTAAACAAGCCATCTTAAAAACTTTATTTGCGGTAGAGGATTATGATCAATATGCACGAGTTTTAAATGAAAAAGTAAAAGAAATGAAATTAATTGTAGACGAAAATGAATTAAAGAAAAAGATTGCTTTACAAAGTGTTTCAATTGATCAAAGTGAAGATATTGAAACCTTGAAACAAACGTTAATAAACACCCAAAGTAATCTTGAAGCAACCATAAAACAAGCTAAAATAGCCTTAGATCAAGATCTAGCTGAATTAAATAAACAAAAAGCAGCGAAAGAGATCAAAACAACCTTGGATCAGGCAATCACTTTATTAACGGCTCACACGCAACAACAAAAACATCGTGATGATTTAGTTGACGTTGTGAAAGAATTGAAAGCAAAACAAAATAGGTTACCTTTATTAAAACAATATCAAAGTTTGTTTGAGAAAAAGGAAGAACATCAAAAAGTGTATGATGAACATGAAGTGATCTACCAAGATATAAGTCAACAAGTTAAAAACTTACTTTTAAAGAAAACAAGTTTTGAAGAAAAAAAAGAATCCGTTGAAAAGAATGCTTTATATCTTCATAACATGGAAGCAAGTAAAGCAATTATTATTCAAGTACAAGCTAGTAAAAAAGAGTTACTTCAAAACAATCAACTACAAAATGAATACCAAACAACTATGAATCAATATGTAATCAAAGAAGAGGAATATCAAAAACAAAAAATCGCTAATACAAATGCTCTTAAAAAGATGGAAAGTAGCGAACAAGATGTTTTAAAATTGACGAAAGAAAATATGCTTTGGGAACAAGGCGAACAAGATAATGAAAGCTATCAAAAGAATTTAAAGAGCCAAGCAGAATTAAATCAACAATTACTTGATTGTAAAGAGACTTTAAAAAAGCAAGAAACAATCTATCAACAAGCTTTTGATTTACATGAACAGGTTTACCAAGAATATCTAGATAATCAAATTATTTCATTATCGAAATTATTAAAACCTGGTAAACCATGTCCTGTATGTGGCTCTTTGAATCATCCTGATATCAAGGAAGCTCACCTTGCATTTCATGAGATAAAAGACTTAGCTCAATGTAAAGAGGCAAGAGACAAAGCTTATGAGCTTGTAAGTACCATCCGTTTCAAGATTAAAAGTGATCAAGCGACAATCCAGTCTTTAAAAGAAGCTGCGCAACAGATAAAACAGCGCATGGTAGCTTACTTAAATACAGAATATAATAAGGAATATCATGCTGCTTTAAAAGCGAAGCTTTTAAAAGCAAATGAAGTAAGGAAGCAAAAAGATGAAATGCTTCAAGCAAAGGAAAAGCTAGAACTTTCTTTTACTACACTACAAGCAGATAAACAAGCTTTGATTATGAAAGGTCAAAAGATCAGTGAAACAAAAGCTATTTTAGAGAATAAAATAACAACCTTAGAAAAACAGTTATATGAAAACATAAGTGATTTGGATACGATAACACTTAAAATTAATTGTAAATTAGTGGAACAAAAGCAATTACAAAGCGAAATCAATGATTATCAAACACTGGTAAATGAAGGACAGATTAAAATAGCGAAAGAAGCATCTTTTCTGGAAAATTTAAAACAACAAATAATGGATACAAACAATGAATTAGAACAGTTAAGAAAAGTTTTAGAAAAAGCACTACCGACTAACTTTACAAGTGTTGAAAATTGGTTAACGAGTATTTCAGCTTATGAAACACTGCCTTTAAAGGAACAAGAAATACGGGAATACGATGATGAACTTTTAAGACTATCTACCATTATTAAAGAGAATGAAGGAAAAATTAAAGATATTAAATGGTTGGATATTGATGCATTAAGTTTGAAACTTGCGGATTGTGAAAAAGAATATGAAGCACAATTAGAAAGCTTACGTAAAGTTCAAAGTGATCTTGAACGTCTTTGCTTAGTTGAAAAGCAAGTAAATAATTACGATCGAATGAATAAAACATATGGTCCTAAATTATTAAAACTAAGTGATTTCACAAAAGCCATTCGAGGTGATAATGGGGTAGGTTTACAACGCTATGTTTTAGGCATTATGTTATCTAATATAAGTGCTACGGCAAACCAACTGTTACGTTATGTTCATAATGGTCGTTATCGGATTCATCGCAGTGATTTAACTAGTTCAAGAATTCGTAAAGGCGGACTAGAATTATCAATCTATGATTCATATTCCGGAAGTGATCGCAGTGTGTTATCTTTATCTGGAGGAGAGAAGTTCCTTGTTTCATTAGCTTTATCACTGGCTTTATCAACGAGCATTCAAAGCCGCAATGGTGGTGTTTGCATTCAGGCGATGTTTATTGATGAAGGCTTTGGATCCTTAGATGAAAATTCAATTGATGATGCATTATTAGTTTTATCATCGATTGCTCATGGAAAAGGAATGATTGGAATTATATCGCATGTGGAACAATTGAAAGAAAACATAGCGACATCGATTGAAGTTGTGAAGAGTAGTGAAGGTTCAATTTTACACTTTCATAGTGAAGATTAGGGAGGAATTAAAATGAACAAAGAATTATTTGAAATACTTAAACATAGCAACAACATTGTTTTCTTTGGTGGAGCAGGGGTTAGTACTGAAAGTGGCATTCCTGATTTCAGAAGCAATGATGGTATTTACCAAGCCCATAAAAAATATCCTTATCCTGCCGAAGTGATGGTTTCATCGGATTTTTTCTATGAACATCCGGATTCTTTTTATGAATTCTATTTTGACAAAATGGTTTATCCACAAGCTGTGCCCAATGGGGCTCATTTAGCACTTGCGAAATTAGAAAAAATGGGTAAATTAAAAGCTGTGATTACACAGAATATTGATGGTTTACATCAAATGGCTGGCAATCAAGAGGTATTAGAATTACACGGTAGTATCCATCGTAATTATTGTAAATCCTGCCATGCTTTTTATGATTTGAATGATATGCTAAAACAAAAGGGGAAAGTACCTAAATGCCTAAAATGTGGAGCTACGATTAAACCAGATGTGGTTTTATTTGGAGAAGCTTTAAATGATGAAACAATCAAAAAAAGTATCGACTATCTTCAACATGCCGATACCTTAATCGTTGGTGGAACTTCTTTAGTTGTTTATCCTGCCGCCGGTTTACTACAATATTTTCATGGCAATAAACTCGTATTAATTAATCGTGATTGCACGGATATGGATGATAGTGCAAATCTTGTCATTCATGAAAAAATTGGAGAAGTATTAAAAGAAGTGGTCGATGCTTTGTAAAACAAAACAAAAAGGATCGTTTAACTGTTTATCTTTTCATTAATTTCTTGAATCAACATCCCAACATGTTCTGGTACATGTGCATCACTTGCACTTTGTATTTGGACATGTTTTTCTTTAAATATTTTTAATAATTCATCACTTAGACCTTTATCTTTATGTTGATAACGATAATAACAACCGCCATTATCTTCCGCAAACATATGATGCTCATTTAATAAATCACTTATTTCAAGATAAGTAGAGGTTAAATCATAACTTGGATAATAATTAAATAACTTAATTGTATCTGGATGAGCTACTCCATTAAATAAATCACTTTGAATTAATTCTTTCATTAATTCATAATAACGTCGATATATTTCATCATGATTTCTTGCATCCCATAAGATTCTTTTTGAAAAGGAAGCAATGTCATAAGCTATATTATCAACAAAATGAACGGATCCAATTGCGAAATCATAAGGAAAGGCTGCAAGTTGGGTTTTTATAAATTCCACATGTTGAGGAAAGAAGCATACTTCTAAACCAAATTTAACTTTAATCGGAAAGCTTTCTTTACGCATTTCAATGATAAAGTCTTGATATTCTTTAATGGATATCAATTGCTTTTTTAAATACCATTCATCTTGTTTCTCATCAATTCCTAAAATATCTTGGTAAAGAGGTTGCCATTCATTAAAGCGATGTGTATGCTCCAATAACCAGATTTCATCGATATTCTTTGCTTGTGCTGCTTTAATAAAGTCCTGAAGCCCTTCAAGGGTGTAGGGACGTGATTCAAAGTGAATATGTCCATCTATCATATGCTTTCACCGCCTTGTTTCTATTATATCATATTATGAAAACATGGAAAGCATTAGATAATTGTGTTATTGTATACTATAGAAAAAGGAGTTGTTAGGATGAAAAATAAAGATTGGTGGATTACCATTAAACCTTGGATGATATTATCAACCTATATCATTGTACTTAGTATAGCATTGTTGAACTTTGTTCCAGTGATGGGCTGGGTTTCATCTATTATAAGCTTATTTACCTCTTTGTTTTATGGTATTGTCATTGCTTATATCTTAAATATTCCAATGAGTCGAATTGAGCGAAAACTAAAGAAATGGTTAAAAGAAGATAGTTTCTTATCCCGAAAAGCAAGAAGCATTTCTATCATCTTAACGATTTTATTAGCCATTATCTTTTTCTTTGTTGTCGGAAGTATTATCTTACCAAAACTTGGTCAAAGCATGATTCAATTAGTTGATAATATGTCAAAGTTCTTCACGAATATAATCGCTAACTTAAATGATGTATTAAAATATTTCCATATTGATTACACATTAAAAGCAAATGATACTTTATTAGAGATTGCCAATCTACCTTGGGAAAATATCCTTAAACAAGCTGCGAATGCCTTAACAAGTGGTGCAAGTGGAGTTATGAGTTCAACGGTAGGCTTTATTATGGAATTCTTTTTATGGTTTACTGGTTTTATGTTTTCTTTCTATTTAATCAGTAACAAAGAAACGTTCATCATTCAATTACGTAAAGTTATGGTTGTTGCTTTAAAAGAAAAAAAAGCCCAATATTTATTTGATTGTGGATCAAAAGCAAATCGCATTTTTTCCAGTTTCATCAGTGGGCAATTATTAGAAGCATGTATTTTAGGGGTACTTTATTATATTAGTATGCGAATTCTTAATTTTCCATTTCCCGAACTTATATCAGCACTGATTGCTATCTGTTCGATCGTTCCCGTATTTGGTTCCATGTTCGCTATGAGCATTGGCGCTATTATGATTCTTTCCATTAATCCAATTACAGCGATTTGGTTTGTTGTTTTCTATCAATTGATGCAACAATTTGAAGATAATGTTATTTATCCAAGAGTCGTAGGCAATTCCGTTGGTTTACCAGGGCTTTGGGTATTATTAAGCATCTTTGTCTTTGGTGATTTGTTTGGTATATTAGGGATGGTTATGGCAGTGCCTACAACCGCGTTTATTTACACGATGTTTGCGGATTTTATTAATCAGATATTGAAAAAACGTAAATTGAAAGTAGACCTCAACCGAATTGAACATCTAGATAAATAAGTAATTGTTTCTTTATGCCTTATGAATTACGATTTGTGGATAGGGAACTTCAATGCCTTCTTGATCAAAATGTTTCTTAATGGCAATTCTTAAATCCGACAACATCGCAAAACCACTTGAATTATCAACACTAAAGATGGTTGCGCGTAGATGTAAGGTATTTTCTTTAAATTCAACTAAACGGGTGATAACCGAAGGAACATTGTCTTGAATTTCTTTCGGACTTCGAATATCGATAAAATCTGGATGTTTCATAATTTCTTCATTGATAATTGAAATGGCTAAATCAAGATCTGTTTGGTAACTGATAAAAACATCTAAGAAGTTTCCTTTTCTACCTGTTTGAGATACGTTTTCTAAAACCGCTTTATTCATTTCAGAATTAGGAATGATGATTTTAGTTTTTTCAAATGTTTCAATTACGGTATGACGCATTGAAATATCAAAGACCGTTCCCGTGTATTCACTGTTATTTATTTTTATTAAATCACCAATTTTAAATGGTTTAAAAGTCATAATAATAATTCCACTAACAAAATTGGATAAAGCTTCTTGAGCAGCTAAACCAAAGACAACTGTTAAAGCACCACCACTAGCAAGAAGGGTAACACCTAATCTTTGTAAAGGTTTTACTTGCATTAAAATCGCATAAATGGCAAAACCATACACAATCATATTTTTAATTCTTATCACAAAAGAAGTTTCTTTTGTGCCTCGATGAACGATTACTTTTTTTAATAATTTGGAAATAATCATCGCCACAATTAAAATACATAAAGTGGTAAAGAGAAAACCTAATAAACCATCTTCGAAATAATGATTTTGAAATTGATTGAAATATTTATCCATATTAATCACACTCCTAAAGTTATTATACATGAAATTATTTATTACCGCATAAAAACAAGTGAAATTGTGTGAATTTGTTGATATAAATATAAAATGATATATAATTATAAATATTGAGAGGTGCATCCCTTTGGAAATGAAAAGCAAAAACTTAAAAGTTAGAAATTTACCACAGGACAAAGAACCCGTAGATAAAATCAACTCCAAGCCTTATGCCTTTATCGTTGTTTTCTTACTTATGGGAACGTACATGATTATCACTAAGTATTATTTTTTAGGAATATTAATTGTTGCCGTTTTCCTTTATAATTTATTCTTTATAAAGAATCGTGTAAATACTGAATTTTATGATGATTATGTAGTTTTCTATAATGAAAATGATAAAGAAGAATGCTTTATTTTATTCTATGATGAAATTCGTGAATGGAAATATATTCGTGGTCGATTTGATGTTGATACCCTAGAAGTTACCTTTCGAGATGGCAAACGAATTAAGTTTAAAAGCTTATCAAAAGGAAAGATGTTAAAGCATTTTAGAGATCATGCTTATCGTCTAGAAGTTAAAAAGGAAATAAGTAAGAAAACAGCTTCTCATTAACTGTTTTCTTTTTTATTGAAATAAGCTATAATACTAGCAATGCACTTTTGCTTATGAAGGAGTAATAAAATGGAAGTAAATATTGAACAATTAAAAACATTAGTTAAGGAACAACTGAAAGGGAAGTATGGGAAAGTAGTTTTATTAGTATTTATAACTAATATAATTTCTTTATTATTAAATCTATTAGGAACACAAGTAAACATCAATAATATGATATTTGGGATATTATCCTTTGTCACATCGTTGATTATGATTGTCGTGAATTATATTGTACAATTTGTTTTTCTTAAAATTGCTCGTGGACAGAAATTAGATTCCGATGATATCGCATTTGGATTTAAACGAATCTTTGCGATTATTGGTTCGGCTTTATTAATTACCATCTTATCTACTTTTGTCTTAATGATTGCGGCGGTTTTCTTAGGACCAATTTGGCTTGCTTATATGATTGCATCTTATGTGATTCAATTATTCTTCTTTATGCTTCAAGGAGTAATTGCTTATGCGATTTATGATGGAAGCATTGGTGTCTTTGATGCTTTAAAAGGTGCCTATAAACTAATTAAACGTCATTATAAAGCCTTTTTATCAGTTACACTTATTTATTTCTTAATAAACATTGTTTTATCATTAGCACTTAATATCTATATTACATCTACTTTTGAAGGTATTAAAGCGGTTAAGAATGTAGATACTGCTTTGATCTATGCTTTCTCACATAACTTCACAAACTTTATTATTACGATAGTCTTCTATTGTGCAACTCAGCTGGTATCTTCACTGATGGTACCATTTGTATATCTAGCTTATGCGAATATTTATGAACAGAGTAATAAAGAACAATTCTTTACTTATAATCCTAAATATCAAGTTAAAATAAAATAGTTGAACCTAAAAGAACGAAAACATATAAAAAACAGAATCAAGATATATACCAAAAGAGACTTTGTGCTCTTTTTTTTATCTTTTATATCTCATTTAGCGCCTAGGAACATATAATAGAATGTCAACGAGTAGGATTGGGCATTTAATTTACGTTGAAGGAGGATATAAATGAATGTTTTAAATTACTTTTTAAGTAACCGAATTATGTTTCGCTATTTGGCAAGTTTACATGATTTAAAATCAACGGAACCAAACTGCATTGGTAATTTAGATATCTTAGTTACGATGGTTCATCAAGGTGAAGATTCACAAAGTGGAAAGGCAATGTATGTGAATATTGTTGATTCGCAAAGAAATGAAAAGAATCATTTGCTTGATTTAGATGAAAAGAATACAAGACATCTACAGATTAAAATGAAAGATGGAAAGTATTCTTTGGTCATTAGTGATGGGGATGGTTTACAAATCATGAGTGGAAATCATCATTGGATTACTTATTACGTAGATGACGTTAAACAAAAAAATGATCAAGCAGATTTTATATTTGATGATCACCTTAAAAATCATAAGATTGAAATTCGTATATCACAGATTAAACAAACATCACTAGAAATATTTAAAATTCGTACGAATGAAAAAGGAATGAGTATTCCATGGGATCATCAACAAAGCTTTACGATGAATATTATGAAGCGAGGATTTAAAAAAACATTTGTATTAGATGCAAACAATGATTTCACTTATACGATTGAAGATTTGGATCAGGACACTTATGAAATAAAGGAACAAGGAAGTTGTGCAAAGCTGCAGTATCAACTCGACCATAACGAGATAAGTCAATCGCCCTATATAACGTTAACGAAACAATATCATCAATGTAAAGTAATGGAAGAGGTTAAGGATATGAATCGTCTTACGATTGAAAAACTAATTCGTGATGAAACAGGTAAGTTAAGTAAACCCAATACAGGTAGTTATCATTATACGTTAGTGGCAAATGGATTTCATGAATCCTATTGTTTAAAGGAAGCAAATCAATATACCTTGGTACTTGAAGAATTACCTATCGGACACTATCGTCTTTGTGAAGAAGCAAAAGAAAATATGCAGCTAAGTTATATTGTGAATAACCAAGTAGAAACGATGGATGCGCAATTTGTAGTCAATAAAAATAGTCAACATATAGTAAGCAGTATCCAAACCTTACCATGTCCATGTAGTGAAGAAAATGTACATGGCTTGCGTATCATAAAACGGATGAAACAATCGAATGGTTGTCTTATGAAACCTGCTGAAACGGATAGTTTTCGTTGTATGATCAATGGCTGTGGTACCAGCGATGTTTTTAATTTAAACGCTGCGAATAATTGGTGTGTGGATTTAAATGTCATGTGTGGTGGTTATTATGAGATTCGTGAAATTGATCATTGTAACTATACTTGTGAGTATATTATTAATTGTGGAGAACCAAAATCATCGGCGTGTCTTTATGTGGATGGAAGTTGCCTAGATGAGGTAATCATTGTGAATGAAGAAAGATGCAATGGTCGTTTGAAGATAAGCAAATGGATCAAAAACGATTGTGGCGAACTTGTATACCCTGATGCTGATATGGTATTTAATGTCACATTAAAGAATTTCTTCCTTAATGAAACATTTGCCTTAAGTAAAAAGAACAACTGGTGTTGTATGTTTGAAAATCTTCGCTTAGGCGCTTATGAAATAAAAGAACAATATGTGGAAGGATATCAAACTTGTTATCTTGTGAATGGAGTAAGTAAACCATCGGCAAGAATTTTATTGGAAGATAATAAATGCACTGATGTGATGATTGTGAATGAAGAACTGCATAGTAAAATAGGTAGCTTAACAATTTGTAAGTATTTAAAAACAACCAATTGTGAATTAGTAAAACCTACGGGTGATGAATGTTATGAGATTAGTATTCGCGGTAAAAAAGATGTTAGAAGTTGTATTTTAAATGCAGCTAATTTATGGAGCGTTCATCTTTGTGACTTAAAGGAACAAACCTACCAAATATGTGAAGTGAATCAATCGGGAAGTGTCGCTTATTTGGTGAATGGGAATGAGTCATGTGAGGCCATCGTAACAATGAAAGATCAAAATCAAGAAGTCATTGTGATAAATGAGGAAGAAGTACGGGCTGAATTAAATATTTGTGTATGGATGAGAGATTGTGATCAGCAACTTTGCATCCCAAATGAAAAGCACGGCTTTCAAGTTTTAGTGGAAGGAAGAAACTTTAGTTGTGAAGCACTTTTATGTGAAGAAAATAATTGGCATGTTAGCTTGGATGATTTACCACAAGGTAAATATCGGATTTACCAAAAAGATGATTATGGTTATCGTTTAAGTTATCAAATAGATGAGTGTGAAAAACAATATGCGAGAATCACAATGGGCAAGGAAGATATTCAAGTTAATATCATTAATACACTTCGTGATTGTAGTGGTAACGTAAGCATTTGTAAATGCATCCGTGAAAATGGGGAATTACAAACACCGGATGGCAAGCAAAATTATGAAATTCAAGTGATGGGGCGTCGCTATAAGAAATGTTTTAATTTGAACGCTGAGAATCACTTTGAAATTGAATTAGATGATCTTGAAGTAGGAAATTATCAGGTTATTGAGAACCATGAAAATCTTCCATGTTTTATGATCAATGGCATCCAAAAACAAGAGGGAAGTTTTTGTCTAGGAAGTGATCCAATTAAGATTGTTATAATAAATGAAGAAGAAAAACAGCCTGAATTAATCCTTGATAAATATATTCGAGATGAAAGTGGTAATCTTAATAAACCAAGCAAAGAGGAAGAATTTGAAATTGTAATAGAAGGAATGCAGTATCGTGAGTATTTTACTTTATGCTGCAAGAATAATTGGCGTTTGTGCTTTCATGATTTATGTTCAGGAACTTATCACATCGAGGAGCGAGAATGTGGCTATTCCATCTGCTTTTTAAAGAATGGCTGTCCTCAAGAAACAAGTGAATTTTGCTTCGATAAGGAAGATGTAACGTTAACCTTAATCAATGAATCGATATCGTTACCCTGTGTTCAAATAAGCAAATTGATTCAGGATGAATGTGGCGAATACTTTCCCCCCAAGAAAGAAGAACGATTTGAAGTAATGATTCAAGGGGAAGGATTTATTCAACGCTATGAATTAAACCATCATAATAATTTCACAAAGATAATTGATGATTTACCTTGTGGAACTTATTATATTAAAGAAGCCTATGATCCTAATTATGATGTCTCCTTTAAAATTAATGATAATGAATGTGATTGTGGCGAATTTATCGTTGATCAAGATGATATTGAAATTTTAGTGATTAATCAAGATGTAATGTTTGGAGAAGTAAATATTTGTGCTTGTTTATTATTGGATGGTGACATCACTTCACCTAATCAAAACGATATTTTTCATGTTGATTTTGATGATTGCGACAAATTAATTCTTTGTTGTGACAATGACTTTTCTTTAAGTCAAGAGCAACTAAAGTATGCAACTTATGTTATCGATGGAGAAAAAGATGGCTACAAAGTTTATTATGAAATAAATGGTTGCATCCAAGAAACGGGGAGCTTCATTTTAAATCAAGATTGTTGTTGGATTCGTTTGTTATATGAGAAAACTAGCCTTAAAGGAAGCTTAAAGATTGATAAATACGTTATGATAAATGGTTCCATGTATAAACCAAAGGAGGATGAGTCATTTAAGGTAAGTGTTATTGGTGTAAATTATCAAAAACAATTACGATTAAATCAAGCGAATAATTGGTCCTATCATCTGTTTGATTTAACGGATGGAAAATATGAAGTGAATGAATTAGGTACTGGTAAGGTAACTTATATGGTGAATGGGGGCGAGGAAAGCCAGCGTGCTATCGTTATGGTAGCTGGTAATGATAATAAAGTTAAAATATTAAATCATAAGGAAAGCATGAAAGGATCCATTAAAATATGTAAATGGATTCGGGATGAGCAACATCAATTAAATAAACCAGTTGGACATGTAGCTTATCGAATGTTGATTAGTGGACCAAACTATAATAAAACAATCGTCCTAGATCAAGATAATGATTGGTGTGAAACAATCGAGCAACTTAACCAAGGAAGTTATGTAATCGTTGAACTAGATCAAGAAGATGTTACGTATATTGTGAATGGTGGCAGTGAAGTTGATAAAGGCGTGGTAAGCGTCAATCAAAACAACAATGAAGTAAAGGTGATTAATAATCCGCCTTTCGTGATTTATGGAAGCATAAAACTTTTAAAACAAATTCGTGATGCAAAAGGTCAACTCGTTTCACCAAGTGGAAATGTTAGTTATCGAGTACGCATCAATGGGGAAGGCTATCATAAAATAATTGCTTTGGATCAAGATAATCATTGGCAAACAAAATTAGATAATTTGCCAAATGGAAGTTATGTAATCGATGAACTAGATGAAGAAGATGTGAGTTATATTGTGAATGGGGGCAATGAAGTAAATCATGCGGTTGTCCTTGTTGAAAGCAATCAAAACAAGGTTATCTTAATCAATCAGCAACTAATGATAAAACGCGGTAGCATTCGCATTTGTAAATACAAACGATTAAATAACGGTCAACTGATTCGACCAAGTAATCAAGACACATACGAAGTTCATGTTTCATCCATTGCTTTTAATGAAATTTATGAATTAAATCATACAAATGATTGGTGTGTGTTAATTGAAAACTTAAGCGCTGCTTCTTATGTTTTAAGTGAAGTAAATCATCAAGGGGAAGTAAGTTATCGAATCAACGGGGGAAGTGAAGTTGATTATGGTGTGGTTGATGTTAAACAAAATGAGAATAGTGTTATGATGATTAATACAAGTTGTCATCAACAAAAGGATCAAATGAATGCTTATCAAATGGAGGAACGAAAGGAAATCAAAATCATAATTGAATAAAAGAAGAAGCGCAAATAAGAAAATACGTCATTGCTTTGAGCAAGACGTATTTTTTATATTATTTAATTTTGTAATGTATCAAGATAAAGTTATAACCACGATAAATAGGCAATCTTTCATTCTTGACTTAGCAATATGTATATGCTAACATCAAATAAGGGAAGGATTCAATCCGTTAATGACTAACAAATTAATAAGGTAATTTTAAACGAATGCTTTTTAATATAATAGCGTTTTGTTAATGCGTTATGTTCATGGAAGAATAAAACTGGAGGAGGTTTCTTAAATATGATAAAGACATTATTGAAACTATATATGATTGGATTTGCCTTCGTTATCTTTGCGGCACTTTTCTTACTACCTAATACAAGTTTATTTTTGCTTGCATGTTATTTAATTCTCTTTGTGATCGGGATGGTTCTCATTTACATGGAAAGTACCATCGGAAAGTTCATTTTTGAATTCGTTATTTGCTTAGGAATTTTATTATTAGGGTTGTTTTCTATGTATAAAACTAAGAGTTTAGAAGATAGTAGCACTTTATTATTGCTGATTGTACCAATCCTAATTAGTACCTATCGCATACTAAAAGAGGATCCAACGAATAAGGAATAGTCTATAAAAAAAGTACGCCATTCGACGTATTTTTTTGTATCCTTTAAGGATGATTCAAATAGGTTTATTTTGAGGGGTCAAGGATATAAATGAATTTCGTATTTCCTTGCATTGAATCATCTTTCAAGGCAAAACTATTATATTCATTTCCTAGTTTTAATAATAATTTAACTTGATTTGTTTTATTCTTTAAATCGTTGTTGATAAAGTTTGTAATTGGGTTAATTCCTTCTTGATTAAATTTATTCATTCCAGTTTTTAAAGTAGTCGAACCTACCTGTAATTGTGCTGATGCATTCATAAGTTGATTGCTGGCTCCATTTAATTTGTTTGTGGCAGTTTGAAGCGAATTTAAACCTTGATTAAACATTGAACTACCATTAGCTAAATCATTAACTTTAGATAATAATGGGGAAAGAGTAGATAGCTTACTAGTAATTTGACTTGTCTTTTCATTCAAAGTAGTTAAATTAGTATTTAAGTCATTCACCCCTTGAAGGATGTTTGTTAAGTATTGCTTCTGTACTTCAATTCCTTTTATATTTGCTACGATGTCTGGCTTTGTTTCCCAATCTTGTACTTTTAACATCGCAATGCTTTGATCTAGTGTTTGAATAACGCTGGGAATGACACTTATACTTGCTTGATCTAAGGTATTACTTGATGTTGATAGTTTATTGCTCGCTTGCGCTAGTTGATTGAGCGATGGAAACAGTAAGGACATCGAATCTAATCCACTATTTAATTGTTGAATACCAGTATCAATCATTTGATATTTATTCTTTAAATCATTTACTCCGGTATTTAATTGATTCATTCCTTGATTAAATTCTGAGTTCTTTGAATGATAGGTTATAAGACCTTGATTCAATGTATCGGAACCTTCTTGTAAAGCATGAGCAGCGTTTGTTAACTGGGTTACTTTTGCATTTAATGCATCGCTTTGATTTAAAATGGATAGATCATCAAGATCAAATAATTTAGCGCTCATACCACAATAAATACTATTTTGTTTAAATTTAGTCGTTTCATAGGTAATCGTTATATTGTCTAAATCAATTGATTCACTATCAATACTTTTAGATAAACCAGGTGAGGCTAGTCCGATTACAGCACTTGTCTTACCATTATCAAGTACTTTGCCATTTGTTATATGAATATGCTTATTCTCTTGCATGGATAATGTAGTTGTTGCGGCAAGGACAAAGGGAGTATAGATGGTTTGATTATTTATTGTATGAACTTCATGATTTTCAAATGCTAAATTAATCTTAACGCTACCACGTTTTCCTTCCATATCTTTTGCTTTCATTTCTTGATCATTTAAGAAATAAGTTACTTTGATAGAAATAGGTAAGGACTGATTACTTTTACCTTGATAATAAATATCTTTGCCTTTTCCATTCCAAATAATTGAATCACCATTTTGAGTGAAAGTTTCTTTACCTCCGGTATTTTTAATTTCACTTAGATTACTTTTATCTTGTATCTTACCTTTTTCATCCATCTTTAAATGTTCACTTACTTCAATATCTTGTTTTGTTCCATTTTCATCGAAACGCGTATAAACAGTTTCATCTTTTTCTTTTGCATATAGGGTAATGGGGGTAAAACCAATTACAAAGGCAAGTGTTGCACTTAAACTTTTTTTCATTGATATCATATTAAATACGCTCCTTCTTTTTAAAACCAAATGTGGTTTTAGTTATAATTTTGTCAAATGTTAATAATAGCGATGGTAGAATCACGATGACAACGACCATTGAAATAATGGCACCACGAGAGATTAGGGTACATAGAGATGAAATCATCTCGAGTTTTGAATAAACACCTACGCCAAAGGTTGCCGCAAAAAAACACATACCGCTAACCAAAATGGAATTCATCGATTGATCTAAAGCAACGTGCATTGCTTCTATCTTTCTTTGTCCATTCATTCGTTGTTCTAGATACTTTGTCGTCATTAAGATTGCATAATCGATGGTCGCTCCTAATTGGATGGTACCGATGACAATCGATGCGATAAAGGGAATGATCGTACCAGTGTAAAAGGGAATACCCATATTGATAAAGATAGCAAGTTCAATTCCTGCAACTAATAAAATCGGTAAGGATAAAGAACGAAGAACAAAAATCATAATAATGAAGATAACTAGCGTTGATGCTACGGTAACATTTTTAAAATCTTCATCACTGATTGTTACTAGATTTTTCATTAAGGGTCCTTCACCAGCGACAATCGCATGGGTATCATATTCTTTCACAATCTTATTTACTTGATCAATTTGTTTATTTAAAGGATCACTTGCAATGCTATATTGTGAATTAATTAAAGCTAATTGATAACGATCATTTTCAAACATCTGACGAGTATTGTTTGATAATAAAGCTTCATTTATACCTAAATCAGATAATTTTGAAAAACTTAACGTTAAATCAATACCTTTTACTTTTTCAATCCGATTTAACATTTCACTAACATCTTCATTACTTAAATTCTTATCAATCATTAAAATTTCTGGTGAAACGATTTTGAATTTAGATTTAAGCTCTTGATTCGCAATACTACTAGCTAGATCACTTGGTAGAGTTTTATCAAGGTTATAATATACTTTCGTATGATTGTTTCCATACCAAGCGGGAATAATCGCTAATAAAAAGATGATAAAAATAGCTTTATAATGGGCAATCACAAAATTCTTAATGCCTTTGAATTCAGGAAGAAATACTTTGTGCGTTGTTTTCTCAATCACCTTATCAAATACTAATAATAAACAAGGGAATAAAACAATAACGCCTAGAACACCAAACGCAACACCTTTGGCCATGACTATTCCAATGTCTTTGCCAAGCGTTAAATTCATCGTACATAGGGCAAGAAAACCTGCAATGGTGGTAAGTGAACTACCGATTACAGATACAAAGGTTTCATGTAATGCCTTTGCCATAGCCACTTCTTTATCTTTATACGTAGCTTTTGCACGTTCATATTTATGATATAAGAAAATTGAGAAATCAGTCGTGACACCCAATTGAAGAATGGATGCAATTGCTTTTGTAATATATGAAATATTACCGAGAAATACATTGGTTCCCATATTAAATATAATTGCGATTCCAATATTAATTAATAGTAAAAAGGGAACAAAATAAGAGTCAAGTGAAATCATTAAGATAATAATACATAAAAGAACGGCAATGGCTACATAAACCGTTATTTCTTGATTAGATAAATTCATCGTATCAAGAACCGTAGCACTCATTCCACTTACTTTTATGTTATCTTTTGTGATTGTTCTTATCTTTGTAACCGCATCTAATGTTTTTTGATTGGATGTAGATTGATCAAAGGTAATAAACAAGAGATTCGCATCGCCCTTTATTACTTTATCTTTTAAAGCGGTAGGTAATACATCCACCGGTACCTGTATACCAAGTCCATCATAAAGACTGACAACTTTATTTACACCATCAATATCGCGAATGTTATCTTCTAATCGCAAGATATCTTTTGCTTCCATATGATCGACAATCGTTAATGAAAAAGCTCCCATATTAAAATCATCGGTTAATATTTTTTCACCTTTCATCGTATCGATATCTTCAGGTAAATAAACCAAAACATCATAATTTATCTTTGTCGCTTTGATACCGAACAGGGCTGGTATTAATAATAATAACGTTAAAAAAATGACTCGATATTTATTACGACAAATGAATCGACCAAATCTTTCCATTTCTATTCCTCCTTAAATGACTATTAGTCAGTTAGTATCCTAGCACAATAATGACTAGTGGTCAATAAATAATTTATAGAATTGACTTATCGTCAGTTTTCATATAAAATGCAAGCAGATCGTGAGGATGAAAAATGAAAATAAACATCTTAAAAACTAAAGTTGAAGTTAATAAAAATGAAAAAGAAAAGAACCTTATGGACACTGCTTTTGAATTATTTACGAAACAGGGAATCAACAAAACATCCATCCAAGATATTGTTGATGCAGCCGGTGTGGCAAAAGGGACTTTTTATTTGTATTTTCATGATAAGTATGATTTACAAAATCAGTTAATTGCCCAAAAATCAGCACAATTATTTCAAGATGCACTTCAATCAATTGATCATTTGAAGATTGCTTCACTAGGGGATGAGATTATCGCGGTCATTGATTATGTAATCGATGCATTCGTTAAAGATAAAAAACTATTATCTTTTATTCGTAAGAATTTATCTTTGGGTTTGTATAGTGAAAAGATTACAAAATTAATGGATGAAAATGCTTTAGGCTTACATGATACGTTTATGAGAAGCATTAAAATTCACGATGTTGAATTGGAAAATCCAGAAGTTACCTTATTCATGATTGTGGAATTAGTTGGATCAACTTGTTACAGCTGTATTATTAAAGGGGAACCTTTATCAATGGATGAATATAAGCCATTTTTATATAAGACAATAAGGATGATGTGTCATTGTTAATGTTTCGATAAGGATATACATTTATGAAAGGGCTTAACTTTAACGATAATTGCGAAAATAATGTTTTTTCGTATAAAAAAAGGTTTCTTTTCGTAAAAAGGGTAAAAAAAGCTTAAGAAATCCTAGAAATGAAAGACAATTCGTTCTATAATGATAGAGGAAGTAAAAGGAGGAAATTAAATGACAAAACAGTTTATGTCAATGGACGGTAATACTGCCACTGCGCATTGTGCCTATGCTTTTACCGAATTGACCGCGATTTACCCAATTACACCATCTTCACCGATGGCGGAAGTTGTTGATGTTTGGGCTAGTCAAGGCCGTAAAAACATTTTTAATTCGGTTGTAAAAGTAGCTGAGCTTCAATCAGAAGGTGGAGCAGCAGGTGCCGTACATGGTGCTTTACAAGCTGGATCACTAGCTACAACGTTTACTGCATCACAAGGTTTATTATTAATGATTCCTAATTTATACAAAATGGTTGGTGAATTATTACCAGGAGTATTACACGTATCAGCACGTGCTTTAGCATCTCGTGCACTTAATATTTTTGGTGATCACGAAGATATCTATGCATGTCGTCAAACAGGTATCTGTATGTTAGCATCCCATTCAGTTCAAGAAGCAATGGACTTAGCTGGTGTTGCTCATTTATCTGCTATTAAAGCAAGCGTTCCTTTTATGCATTTCTTTGATGGTTTCCGTACCTCTCATGAAATTCAAAAAATCGAAGTAATGGATACAGAAGTATTCAAAGATATGATCGATTATGAAGCGTTACAAGCATATCGTAAAAGAGCATTAAATCCTCATACAAACCCAGTTACCCGTGGTGGTGCTGAGAACGATGATATCTTCTTTCAAGGTGTAGAAGCACGTAATGAACATTTTGAAAAGGTTCCAGATATCGTTGCAGATTACATGAAACAAATCTCTAAAATTACCGGTCGTGAGTATGCACCATTTACATATTATGGAGCACCTGATGCAGAGCGTATTATTATCGCAATGGGTTCTGTTACGGAAACTGCGAAAGAAACAATCGGTGCATTAAATGCTGCTGGTGAAAAAGTTGGTATGATTAAAGTTCATTTATATCGTCCATTCTCAGTTAAGTATTTAACGGCTGTTTTACCTGCTAGCGTTAAAAAGATTGCCGTATTAGATCGTACCAAAGAATTTGGTGCAGGCGGAGAACCTCTTTACTTAGATGTTCTTGCTGTATTAAAAGATCGTGATATTGAAATCGTTGGTGGTCGTTATGGTATGGGTTCTAAAGATACACAACCATGTCATATCAAAGCTGTATTTGATAACTTAAAGAAAGACAAACCATTAAATTCATTCACAATTGGAATTAATGATGATGTTACTAACTTAAGCTTACCAGTAGATGAAAGTTTCACTGTTGATGGTGATTATACTTCATGCCTATTCTGGGGACTTGGTTCAGATGGAACGGTATCTGCCAATAAATCTACGATTAAAATTATTGGTGATAATACAGAACAGTATGCTCAAGCTTACTTTGCCTATGATTCTAAAAAAGCCGGTGGGGTAACTCGTTCTCACTTACGTTTTGGTAAATCACCAATTAAATCTACTTATTATATTAATAATGCAGATTTCATTTCTTGTTCACTTGATGCTTATATGTTTAAGTATGATATGGTTAAGAACTTAAAAGATGGTGGTTCATTCTTAATTAATACTACGTTCTCAAAAGAAGAAATTATTGAACATATGCCAAATCGTATGAAATCACAATTAGCTAAAAAACATGCGAAATTCTTCATTATCAATGCGACAGCAATTGCGCAAGAAATTGGTATGGGACGTCGTACAAACACAATTCTTCAATCAGCTTTCTTTGCTCTTAATGAACAAATCATGGCATATGATATGGCCGTTGATTTAATGAAAAAAGCAGCTAAGAAATCTTATGCGAAAAAAGGTGATGCGGTTGTTGAATTAAACTATAAAGCAATCGATGCTGGTAAAGCTGGTATTGTGGAAATTGAAGTACAAAGTGATTGGGCTAACTTAACTTACAATGCAACTCGTAAATTAACAGGCGATGAATACTTTGATAACCATGTTGCTGTAATTAATGGCTTAGAAGGTTATGATCTTCCTGTTTCAGCTTTCACTAAATACAACTTATTAGATGGATCAATCCGTAATAATGTTGCTTTTGATGAAAAACGTACGATTGCGGTTCAAGTACCTACTTGGCATCCAGAAAACTGTATCCAATGTGGTATCTGTAGTTTCGTATGTCCTCATGCTACGATTCGTCCTTTCTTATTAAGTGATGAAGAAGTTGCCAATGCACCAATGGAATTCAAATCATTACCTGCTATGGGTAAAGGTGTTGAAGGCTTTAAATATCGCATTCAAGTTTCACCTGACAACTGTGTAGGTTGTGGACTATGTGTTACAGAGTGTCCTGGTAAAGGTGGTAACAAAGCACTTGAGATGGTTGATATTAATAAAAAACTTGGACAAGCACCACTTGCTGATTACTTATACAAAGAAACAGAATATAAAACTGATTTCTTCCCAGTTGACAGTGTAAAAGGTTCACAATTTGCGATGCCTTACTTTGAAGTTTCAGGAGCATGCCCAGGATGTGGAGAAACACCTTATTACAAATTAGTTTCTCAATTATTCGGTCGTGATATGTTAGTTGCGAATGCAACTGGTTGTAGTATGATTTATTGTAGTTCTACACCATCCACACCATTTGTTAATGACAAAAACGGTGAAGGTGTTGCTTGGGCTAACTCATTATTTGAAGATAATGCGGAATTCGGTTATGGAATGGCATTAGCTAATAGTTATAAAGAAGCGAAAGTTCTTCAAATTATGGAAGAAAACCTAGAAGCGGTAACTCCAGATCTTAAAGCTGCCTTCGTTCAATACATGGAAGCACAAAGCGGACATGATCGTAGCGCAGAACGCTATGTTTCTAAAACAATTAAAGATTTAGTTGCTGCTAGTGAAAATAAAAATGTAAAAGAATTGTTAGATATGGATCTTGTTTCTAAATCAGCTTGGATTATTGGTGGAGACGGCTGGGCTTATGATATCGGATACGGTGGATTAGACCATGTTCTTGCGAATAATTTAAATGTTAATGTTTTAGTTCTTGATACTGAAGTTTATTCTAACACAGGTGGTCAATCTTCTAAATCAAGCCAAGCTGCTTCGATTGCGAAATTCGCAGCCGGTGGTAAAGCTGGAGCTAAGAAAGATTTAGGACAAATTGCAATGGCTTATGGACATGTCTATGTTGCTCAAATTGCAATGGGTGCTAACAAGGCTCAAACAATTAAAGCATTAAAAGAAGCTGAAAGCTATGATGGACCTTCTTTAGTTATTGCTTACTCTCCATGTGCTGAACATGGTATCAAAGGTGGATTATCAAATCACCAAAGAACACAAGCAAAAGCTGTTGAAGCCGGATACCTTGACTTGTATCGCTATGATCCAAGAAAAGAAAACCCTCTTACAATCGATTCGAAAGAACCAGATTATGACAAGATGTTAGACTTTATGTTGAGTGAAACTCGTTACTCTCAATTGCCTAAGATTAAGGGTGAAAAAGCTTATGAAATGTTTGAAAAGACAAAAGCAGATGCTCAAAAACGTCACAAACGTTTATTAAGATTAGCTGCAGAATAGTATTCTAAAACAAGGATTTCCATTTTGGATTTCCTTGTTTTTTTAATCTTATTTAAGCGTTTAAGATAATAATTAGGTAGAAAAGGGATAAAAAGATGAGTCTTACATTGTATATTCTTTTTAATCGTTGTTTTTTACTTGCATTTTACCTTCTTTTTTTGGTAGTATGTGATATGCTAATAAAGAAGATTATATTAATTAGATGATGGAAGAGAAGGGAAGCGATAACATGCAAGAACTTATTCATATTATAGGTCATAAAAATCCAGATACGGATTCGATTATGGCTTCAATTGGTTATGCAGAATTAAAAAGAAAATTAGGAATCAATGCGATTGCTTGCCGAATTGGTGAAGTAAATAGTGAAACAGCATATATTTTAAAGAAATTTGAAATGGAAGAACCTATCTATATTCAAAATGCTCGCTTAAAATTATATGATGTACCTTTTGATATGCCACTTACCATTACTAAGAAGAAAACTTTAAAAGAAGCTTGGGATAAAATGTGCTCAGGTAATAATGATGAAGGTCGTAGCAATTCACTTTATGTGGTTGATCAAGAAGATAAATTACTTGGCGTTATTTCACTTTCAGATATTGCCCATATTTTATTAAATCCAAAGGGAAATATTAAAACTTTAATGGAAGATACACCAGTTGAGAATATTTGTGAAGTCCTTGAAGGTGATTTAATTTATAAACCGGAGCGTTTTCGTCGTAAAGGGAATGTTTATGTAAATGTCGTTTACACCCGTGATGTTCATGATGTAGATTATCATGATAGTATTGTTGTAATGAATGATGATTTACAGATGCAACGTCATGTAATTGATAATGGTGCTTCTTGTTTAATTCTTGTTGGAATTGATATTGTTTCAAAACAAATTATTGCGAGTGCGAAAGAAAATGGTTGTACAATTATTCGCACCAATAAAGCAATGATGGATGTAACGAATACGATTTACCAATCGATTCCAGTATCTAGTATTATGGGAAGAAAAATTGTTTCTTTTAATAATCATGAATATATCGATGATGTTTATAAGAAAATGTCACAAACTCGTTATCGTTCTTATCCAGTTTTAAATAATCAAGGAAAAGTACTTGGAGCTATATCTCGTTTCCACTTATTGAATTATCAAAAGAAAAAGTTTATTTTAGTGGATCATAATGAAATGTCACAGAGTATTGATAACATAAAAGATGCGGATATTTTAGAAATCGTAGATCATCATCGAATCGGTGATATTGAAACAAGTTCACCAATTCGTTTCCGTAATGAAATTATAGGAAGTACATGTTCGATTGTAGCTATGATGTATCGTGAAAATCGTATTTTGCCCGATCCAAAAGTAGCAGCTGGTATGTGCTATGCGATTATATCGGATACGATGAATTTTAATTCACCAACGACAACGCCAATTGATCATGATTTAGCTCAAGAATTAGCGGATATTGCTGGTATTAATCTAGAGAATATTGCACCTGAAATGTTCAAAGCAGTTGCGACTTTAAAAGGGAAGAATTTATCTGAGATTCTTTATAATGATTTTAAAGAATATGCAATTGAAGGAAAACGAATTGCAATTGGACAGATTAATTTGGCGGATATTCATGAATTGGAAGAGATTCGAAGTGACTTTATTGAATATCTAAAAACAATTAATACAATTAATAAGTTTGATTTATTAATGATGTGTTTTACGAATGTTGAAGGTAAAGGAAGTAATTTAATCTTTATCGGTGAATTGAGTTGGATGGTTGATGAAGCATTTAAAGAAGATATCATGGATGATAATTACTTTGTTGATGGAATTATGTCAAGAAAGAAACAAATCATTCCAAGTCTTTCTAGAATTATAAAAGAAGATTAATAAGTTTCACTTCATTTTGAGGTGAAGCTTTTTTTATTTTATGATGGGTATTTATGGAATTTATAGTATAATAGAGATTAGTTTAAGGAGGTACTTTATGAAAGTAGCTTTAGTTTCAATGAATGTGAAAGCTGGCAAGTGTCAGAGTAATTTTGAATTTATGAAAAGCCAAGTTCAAGCTGCGGTTGAACAGAGTGCAGATATGATTATCTTCCCACAAAATGCCATCAGTGGTTATGTCTTAGGGGATCAGTGGCTGGATGATAAATGGTGTAAAGAAGTAGATGCCTACAATCAGTTGATCATCGATTTATCAAGTGAGATAGCGATTGTTTGGGGAAATATAAAGTATCGTCATCAAATGTTGTTTAATTGTGCTTTTTATGCTTTTGAAGGTCATACACAAATGCGGGTAAAACCAAATGATAATTTAGGAGTGGCAAGTGATGCTCGTTATTTTAAGGAGAATTCAATTAATTCAATCATTGAATATAAAGATATGGTCTTTGCCCTTAATTTTGGAAATGAAGTTCAAGTAGCGGATTATAATATTAATCTAGATGCAAGACCATATGTATATGGAGAAAGTCATAAAGCTTGCGGCAATATGATTTATGTGAATAGCCTAGGAATACAAAACGTTGGTAAAAACGTGATGATTTATGATGGAAGAACCCTTATTAATAAAGGGGAAAAGATTCAGTATTGTGGAACCCTTTTTGAAGAAGGGATGAAAATCGTTGATTTGGCTCAAGATAATTCACAGGAAATAAAAGAAGCTTCTTTATTAGAGGCGTTAAGTTTCGCAATTCAAGAATTTGATGAACAGCTATTCAAAGGTAAATTGCCATGGGTTATTGGTTTATCAGGAGGATTAGATAGTAGTGTGAATGCAGCTTTATTAACGCATGCCTTAGGGAATAAACGGGTTATTGCTTATAATATGGCAACAAAATATAATAGTGAGCAGACGAAAAACAACGCACGTACACTTGCGAAGGCGTTGAATATTACTTATCACGATGGCAGCATTGAAAAACTAGTAAATAGTAGTTGTGATGTGTTACAAGATTATGGCTATGATGAAAATAATTGGAATCCACTTGTGAAAGAAAATATCCAAGCAAGAATTCGTGGTCATTTGTTAGCAAGCTTCGCTTCCATCGAAGGCGGTGTCGTGGTTAACAATGGCAATAAGGTAGAAGTAGCGCTTGGTTATTGTACGCTATATGGGGATGCGATTGGTGCTTTGTGTCCGATTGGTGATTTGAGTAAAGTACAGTTATTTACCTTGAGTGAAGAATTGAATCTAGCCTTTCATAGTGATGTGATTCCTAGTGATTTATTGCCACAAATAAGTGGGGAAGATTTAATGTGGGAAACACCTCCAAGTGCAGAATTAAAGAGTGAACAACGTGATCCAATGAAATGGTTTTATCATGATGAAATCATCGAACATTTGCGTTATGATATAAGTCTTGAAGAATACATGGAACAGTATTTGATTGACAAAATGGCATCAAAACCAATCTATAAGTGGATTAAGTATTATGGACTAGAGGATCCAATGGCTTTTTTAAAGGATATGGATTGGCTTAAAGGTACGATGAAACGTAATCGATTTAAAAGAATTCAATTACCACCTTTACTCGTCGTTTCAAAGAATCCTTATGGAAATGCTTATATTGAATCGCAGAGTGATTTTGATGAGTCTTATTATGATTCTTTGCATAAGAAAATTGAAGCAATGAAGTAGTTATTTTAATAAGTAAAAGGATGTTTCGAATGGAATGTATTCATTTTGATTATTCTTGTATAGATGGGGATAATAATAATGAACTTTATGATTTCCTTCGTTATAAAACTGATATAGTTGATAAATGCGATTGAAGTCTAGATTGGTGGTTATGTATTTTTGATAATTCAGTAATCTGTTTAAATTGATTTGTCCACTAACCTGATGAAATATGGTTAGTATGGTAGAAAAATCATTTAAATCTTTATGATGCAAATCTAGATTGAAATCAGTTTTAATGTTTTTAAAGTTAATTATGACATCGTGCTTGATTTTTAAATCAAAGTTATTGTTTAAGGTATTGATTAAGCATTTTCTTCCCATTTCTTTAAGATTAATACGATCGATGGTAGTGATGGTATCTTCCGCGCATGTTAGTTTTATGTTTGTGGTTTTGGGTATTAAAACAACGTTGTAGCTATCTTTCGTAATCGTGATGATATAAACCTGGGGAAGGGATGGAGATAAGATTAATATTTGTTGATCATTTTCATTTGTGGTCATTGTATTTGGACTCA